>JAQIBG010000381.1 GCA_027859175.1 Planctomycetota bacterium
TTGCTGACCTGTGCGCGCCCTGCGCCGCCCTCCCCCATGTCTGGAGCGAAGGGCTTCTATTCGCACAGTCAGGCCTCGACGGCTGGACCAAGCACGCCAATGCGGTGGTCTGCGCAGCCGATCGGGTTGGCTACGACCTCCTGCTCCATCGCCCCAAGCGCCGCGTGCTGCGCCTGCGCCTGCCGGGCACCAGCGAAACCCACATCGCCACCGGTGACGTACTCGCGGCAAGCGCCGGGGCCGAGAACCTGGTTATGACCATGGCCCGGCACGAGGTCATCGTCGGCAGCTTCAGCGCCGGCGTGGAGATCGGCCTGGATCAGCGCGACGACGTCGCCATCGACGAGATCGAAGACGAAGACGGCAGCCAACTCGGCTGGATTAGCATCGACGAGGGCGTTGATGCCGTGGCCCTGGTTCACCGTGACGGCCGCTTTGCCCTGGCCGTAGCGAGCGACCCCGATGAGGCCATCGAGGACGCCGAGATGGCCCTCGAGCGCGATCCGTGGGTGATCGCTGCCAGCCACCTCACCATGTACCACGAGCTGCCCGGCAGCGGCGACGACCAAGAGCTCGCCGCCAAGTGCCTGAGCGTGATGCGCGTTAACGCGATGAGCCCCGAGGGCAGCTTTGACATCCGTTGGTCGACACCCGATCGCGTGCCACACCGCGACTGCTGGCTGTGGGACAGCGCCTTCCACGCCGTGGGTATGCAGCACTGCGACCCACGCGCCGCCAGCGAGTATCTCACCGCGGTCTACCGCAGTCAGCGTGATGACGGGATGATTCCGCACCAATGCCGGCCCAACGGCACCGGCAGCGCGATTACCCAGCCGCCGATCCTGATGTGGGCTGCGTGGCAGGTATGGCAACGCACCGGCGACGAGAAAGACCTCAAAGCTGCCGCGTATCACGGCGCCCGTTACCTCGAGTGGGATCTGGCCAATCGCGACAGCAACGGCAACAGCCTGCTCGAATGGTTCATCGAAGATAACCCGCACTGTCGCAGCGGCGAAAGCGGGCTCGACAATAGTCAGCGCTTCGATGAAGCCCTGTGCATGGATGCCGTCGACTTCTCAGTGTTCGTGGCCGAAGACATGCGCCATCTCGCGCTGATCCTGCGCGAGCTCGGGCAAGACGACGAAGCCGCCCGCTGGGACCAGCGCGCCGCCGCCACCCGTGCCGCCATCCACGAACTGCTGTGGGATGACCAGGCCGGGCTCTACGTCGATCGCCATATGGATGGCCACCTCTCAAGCATCCAATCGGTGGTCGGCTTCCTCCCTCTACTCCTGGAAGACCTGCCGAGTGAGCGGCGCGCACGCCTGCTCACCAGCCTGGCCGACCCAGCACGCTTCGCCGCCGCGCATCCGATTCCGGCCATCGCCCTGAATGATCCCAACTGGTCAACCGACATGTGGCGCGGCTCAACCTGGATCAACACCAACTACCTAGTGATCGAAGGCCTGCGCCGCCAGGGCTGCCAGGCCGAACACGACGCCCTACGACGCGCCACCCTCGACTTGGTGTTCAGCCATTACCGCCGCGCCGGCACCAGCTTCGAGTTCTACGATGCCCGCGGCGAGGTCGTGCCCGAACGCTGCCTGCGCAAAGGCCCGGTCCCCGAACCCTACGAATGCCGCAGCAAAACCAGCGCAATCCGCGACTACCACTGGACCGCTGCTCTGTGTTTTGACCTGATCGCGACTGGCTGACCCAAATCGGGCGGTCAGCCATTCACAGCAGACGAGTGACAAGAAGTCAGCGCCTCAGCGCGTGGGCATCGTCAGCAAATCAGCGGCGGCTTGCGCCAGCCAGGTGTCAGTGCTGCCGGCGAGGGCTTCGAGGTGGCCACGCACAACGGCTTTGCCGCGTGCCTCGGCCTGATCGGGCCCGGCTAGGTATACGGTGGCAGCCAACTGCTGGACGGCATCGCTGCTCCCCAGCTTGCCGGGGTTGGTGGGCACCTGCGGATGCAGACGACGGAACGCACCGTTCACCGCCGCGCCCTGGGCTTCGGCTCGCACCACCACCGGTCCGGAGGCGGTTAGAGCCACGATCAGAGCGTCGATGCCACCGGCTTCAGCCAAGCTCGCGCGCAGCAACTGGGCGCCATTGCGCTCTTCCAAGGCCACCGCAGTAATCAGCGAGCCAGACGCCATCGGCAGGTCTTGCGACCAGCGCAACGCGCCAGCGCCGTCGCTTAAGGCAAGCACCAGCAGTTCGGCGTCTTGCCAGGGCTCTACCGCCGCCAACAGATGGCCGTCGAGCACAGCGATCACATCGCGCGGACCATAGCCGCGAGCACCAGGCAGGGCGCTGAGGCCGCGGCCAATCGATTCAGACAGGGCCTGGGCCGCCTCGGCGTACACCTCGTCGGGCGTGGCCGCGAAATCAGTGTCGGCATAGGTGACGAAGGGGTTGGTCGTGGTTCCAGCGCCACGGCCAGAGCAGCCAGCAGCACACAGGAGGACGGTAAGAGCGATCGACAGTCGGAGCATAGTGACAGCAGGATCACGCCCCGCAGCCTAGGAGCAAGCCCCGGCAGGTGCCGTCGACCACTGCCCGCGGCACCCACAATCAAGCCCAAGTTACGTGCTAAGAGCAAGTAAAGTGCGAACAGGCTTGCCAAAACGATCGACCAGGGATAATGCCGCCCTGAAATGCGGGGGGTCGTGCGATCCCTCTGCCAGCTCAAGCGCCGGATAACAGCCGGCCGCCACCTAGGCGAGGAGATATTTTGCGGGGACGACGTCGCTTTCGTAAGGCACCACTTCCACCCCCAGAGGACACCCGCGCGCGGATCAACGACCGTATCCGCGTGCCACAGATCCTCCTGATTGACCAAGACGGCAATAAGATCGGAGCAATTGCTACCGAAGAGGCTCGCCGTATGGCGACCGTCGCCGAATTGGACTTGGTGGAAGTTGCGCCCAATGCCCGTCCTCCGGTTTGCCGGATCATGGACTATGGTAAGTTCTTGTTCGAGCAGCAGCGCAAGGAGCGGGCCCAGAAACGCAAGAGTGCCACCCAAGAGGTCAAAGAGATCCGCCTGCGTCCTGGCACCGGCCAGGGCGACTTGGACATCAAGGCCAAGCACGCCCGCGAGTTCATCGAAGAAGGCTACAAGGTTGGCATCCAGCTTCTGTTCCGTGGTCGTGAACGCGCCCACCCAGAACTAGCGGTCGAAATGATCAAGAAGTTCGCGGCGATGATCAAAGATGTCGCCAAAATCGAACAGATGCCGCGCCAAGAAGGCCGGCGCATGAACGCCTTGCTCGCTCCCCTGAAAAAGGGCGGCTAGCTTCTCGGCTCATGGTTACGCAAACAGCCCGGCGCATTCGCGTCGGGCTGTTTTTGTTCAGGTCCTAGGTCATGGGACGCCTGCAAGCAGGCTTAGACGCGGGGCTGACCGCCCCGATACCCCGCCCGACTAGAGCCGGTGCGCAGTACGACCGGCTGTTCCTACGACCTAAGCGCCGCCAGGCGCGTCCTAGGACCCAGGACCCACCAGAGCGCTGGTCCTATCATGGGACGCCCGCAAGCAGGCTTAGACGCGGGGCTGACCGCCCCGATACCCCGCCCGACTAGAGCCGGTGCGCAGTACGACCGGCTGTTC
>JAQIBG010000392.1 GCA_027859175.1 Planctomycetota bacterium
ATCTGGTAGAGCTTCTGATTCAGGGCGCCTGCTGCTGCGAAGATGAATACCAGGGTCTCTGTGTTGAGTTGGAGGTCGCTCTTGATCGTGGCAGAATGAGTTGAATGGTGTTGATGCAGGCCATTGGTATTGTTACGTTTGGAATTTTGTCACAGGACAGGTTTCGCTGAGCCAGCAAAGGGATAATTACCACAGGCCAAATAGGGCGGGTGGCATATTGGCGGCGGCCGTGTCGCTATAACCCTTCGGATAAAGCGGATATAGCGGGGCTAAGGGGCTTTGCGGCTAGGAGGATGGTGTTGTTCAGCAGCCTTATGGTCGTCGGCCGTCTTTGCTGCTGCTGAGTCATCGCGCGTGCTGAATGGGGCAAGCTGGTTGGCGCGGCAAGGCGGTTGGCTTGCCGCGCCGTGTTGCTTCGGCGGTCGGTCGGCTCTTTTCACTGGCGAGATTTTGCCCATGCTTCGCCTTGCCACCTGGTGACGGACAGTGTACAGCGCGTTGCCAACCAACCTAAGTGGGCTGATTTGCCCAGAGGCGTGAAGCATGAACGTTGAACAGCATATCAAGGTCGCTCAATGGCACCTCGAGCAGGCTCGTTTGCATGCCGTTAGTGAGCATAGACCCGCATGATCAGAAGGCCATCGATGCCATTGACGCGCTCCTGGCGGGCGCTGCGGGCATCGAGGAAGAGAAGTCCTGCAAGGTTCAGAAGTAGTCTGATTTCCAGACCGTTTTCGAGGACCGGGTCACTTGGCTCGGTCCGCGAATGTTTGTTGGACCTGCCGTAAGACGCCCAGTGGGCGGTGCCGGTCGCTGGTCTGTTAGAAGGCGACGCCGAAGCCCAAGGAGAGGCGTGCGCCGGTGGGAACCGTGATGTCGTCATAGGTGACGGTGTTGGTGCCCAGGCCTGCTGCCAGTTCGAATTGGACCGTGCTGCCCGTGTAACCAATGCCAAGGGTGATCATTTCGTCTTCGGAGCGGTCTTCTGAGCTGGTGATGTTGGTTGAATAGGCGCCACGGAGCGCGAGTTGCTTGAGCGGGCGGAGCTCTACGGCTAAGGCGAGGGCCTGCCAATCGTCACGCGTGTTGAGGCGATGATAGTCAACCAAGTCGACGCTGAGTTCGGTTGTGATCCAGGATAGCGGGTCGATTGCGATGCCGGTGGTTATATTGCGGTCGATGGTGATGTCTTCTGTTGCTCGCCCGAGGAGCTCAGGGGAGTCAAAGGTCGGTTCGTTTAGGTTGCGCCCGGTAAGGCCAGCACGAAGCCACTCCCAGCGCGCCAAGAGCGACAGGTCTAGGCCGCCTTGGAATGACTCGGTGGTATTTTGCCCAGTCTCAAACAGCAGTTGGCTCGTTTCGGGGTCGAAGACCTGAATTTCGCGACCGCCAACCACGCCGTACATCGCTTTGAGTGAGCCGCCAACCGAGATGTATTCATTGAAGGCGTACCCGTACGAGACGGGTATTTCAAAAACCATCAGGCTGGCAAGGGTGACTCGGGTCTGGTTGTCTGCGAGCGAGTCGAGTTCGGCCAGCGGGAGTTGGGCGACCGCATCGACCAGCTTCTCTTGCGTCTCGGGACTAATGCCGAGCAATTGTGAGTCGAGGGCACGGACTGCGTCTTCGCTGTAGCCTGCGTTGCGCAGGTTGGCGACTTGGTCTGAGCTTAGGCGGCTGATTTCGTAGCCGTTGGGATCGCCCTTGATCAATTCAGCCGCATTGTTGTTGAGGCCGGCTGCCAGGGCATTGGCAGTGTTGAGGGCCAGGTTGCTGAGATCGGCATCGGTGACGAAGCCGGTGGTGTCAAACCACAGTTGCCCGCCAAGGGCCCAGTTTCCGCGCCGGCCGGTAACAACCAAGTTGGCATCACCGTCAACACTGAGGGTATTGGTCTCGAGCGCGGCCAAGCGCTCAATGAGGGTTATGTAGCTTTGGGTTTCGAGGGCGGAGAGACCGCTCGCTTCAACTTCCTTGAGATTGGCCTCCGCCGCCTGGATGGCGTCCAGAGTGGGCTGGAGATCGCCTTGGAATTGCACGCCGGCACTGAGGTCTGCGGTCATGCCGTATTTGCTGGTGACCACCCAGTCTTCCGCGTTTTCACTGGCGCTCTGGGTTTGATCGGCGTTCGTTTCCTGATCCCAGCGCAGGAAGCCAAGCACCGCCTGATTATAGGTCTGAGCCTGCATCGGATTGGCCGACGCAACGTTGGCGCCTGCCATGGCTACGCCGCGCGGGCCGGTGTAGTGCCGTTCTGCTGCGCCAACCGCGGCGAGGGTTGAAAGGAGTAGGACAGCGCGGGCAGAACTAGTCATTGTGAGTGACCTTAGTGCAGGGCGTTTAAAGGAAAGTCGGTGTTGGGTTGGAGTGGCTGGTCTCTGGCCCGCATGGCCATCAGTCGCAGTGACTGAAAATTCTGGATCTTCGGAGCAGGTCTCAGGAGGGGGGGGATGCAGGGATGGCATTTTGGTCAAGCGTTCGTTCAGAGGGTGCCCCTGGCGCCAGCGGGGCACAGATGCGTTCTGGGTTGCGACTGGCCTTAAGAACTAGGGCGACCGCATGGTCTGAAACGAGGGAGGCTCAATGGCGCAGACTCGCGTGATTGCATGGCCGGCAGGGGAAACTCGCATAAACTGTACCGGTTTCCGACATTTAGGTGCTGGTGCTCAAAATAAACGCACATGTATGCAGCATTCTACTGTTGCGTTCTGGCAGGCTGCTGATTGCGGCCGATTAACTGCATCTTTACGCAGCAGAAAGCTTGGCACGAGTCGAACTGAGTAAACCCATCGCAAACCACCCCCATCCTGCGAGGGACTCCTTTATGTCTAGCTACCTCAAGGTCTGCATGGGCCTGATGATTCAGGCACTGCTTCTGGCCGTTGTCATGGCGAACCCGCTGCGCGCGGAAGAAACCATCAAGGTCGGCGTGCTGCACTCCTTGTCCGGCACCATGGCCATCTCTGAAACCTCTTTGCGCGATGTCGTGCTGATGGCGATTGACGAAGTCAACGCTGCCGGCGGCGTGCTCGGCAAGAAGGTTGAAGGCGTGGTTGTTGACCCCGCGTCCGACTGGCCCTTGTTTGCTGAGAAGGCCAAAGAACTCATCGTTGACCACAAAGTCTCGGCCATCTTTGGCTGCTGGACCTCGGTGAGCCGCAAGTCGGTGCTGCCGGTCATCGAAGAATACAACGCCCTGCTGTTCTACCCCGTGCAGTACGAGGGTGAAGAGCAGTCGCTCAACGTGTTCTACACCGCCGCTTCCCCCAACCAGCAGCTGGTTCCGGCCGCTGCCTACGCCAAGGATGAGTTGGACTGCAAGAAGTTCTACCTCCTCGGTACCGACTACGTGTTCCCCCGCACCGCCAACCGGGTGTTGAAGGCCTACCTGCTGAGTCAAGGCGTGCCTGAAGAGAACATCATGGAAGAGTACACGCCCTTCCATCATCAGGATTACCAGACCATCGTTGGTAAGATCAAGAAGTTCGCCGCCAGTGGCGATGCCTGCGTGCTGTCGACCATCAACGGTGACTCCAACGTGCCGTTCTACACCGAATTCGCCAACCAGGGCCTGACCTCCGACGACTGCCCGATCGTGGCTTTCTCGGTGGCCGAAGACGAACTGCGCGCCATGGACACCAGCAAACTGGTTGGCCACCTGGCCGCCTGGAACTACTTCCAGTCGATCGACACCCCTGAGAACGCGGCTTTCGTCAAGGCCTTTAAAGACTACTGCGCCGCCAACAAGCTGCCCGGTGGTAGCGACCGCGTGACCGACGACCCGATTGAAGCCGCCTACTACGGCGTCAAGGTCTGGGCCGCGGCTGCCAACAAGGCTGGTAGCGTTGATGTCGACAAGGTCCGCGCTGCGGTCTACGGCATGGAATTCGACGCTCCCGGCGGCAAGAAGAAGATGCACGCATCCAACCAGCACACCTACAAGCCGGTGTTGATTGGCGAGATTCGCGCCGATGGCCAGTTCGACATCGTGTGGCAGACCGAAGGCTTGGTTGAGCCTGACAGCTACTCGAAACTGCTGTGGATCGACGAGGAGCCGCCTGCTCCCACTGGTGGTCCCAAGTAAGCCAGTGAGATAGGGCGGTGCCGGTTTGCGTCAGCGCAGACCGGCACCGCTTGTTGGTTTCTGTACACTCCCACTGCAAGTGAAAAATGCCCATTCAATCCCGCTATTTCTTGCTGATTGCCCTGTGTCTGTCGACCGTTTTGTCGCCGCTACGCGCCGAAGACGCTCCCGCCGCTGCTCCAGACGAGCCGGCAGTAGAAGCCCCGGCCGATGAAGGCAAGGCCAGCGACCGCATAGCTCGTATCGAAGAACTGACGCTTCAGTTGACCGAACGGGATACCGCAGAGGACGCCGTGCCGGCCCTGGTGGCCCTTGGTGACGCCCGCGTTAAATTTGTTTTGGCCCGCGTCGATGCGCGCGAAGTTGCCATTTATCAAGACCGCCCGGTCTTTGTTCCCGCCAGCGACACAGAGGATGGTGTCACGATCTATCCTCTGACCGTCGAATTGGATGATTCCGGCCGCGTGATTGGCGAGCCGATCGCCACCATCGCCACAAGCGAATTGGCTGATTTCAGGGCCCAACGCAAGGCGCGTAAGGGCATCCGACTGGCACTCTCTGTCATCGGCCTGTATCTTGAAGATCCGGTAGAACGCGGTGCCGCGGCGAAAGAAGTGGGCAACAAACGCCTGCTCGAATCCTTGCCGCGTTTGCGTGAATTGGCGGACAGCGATGCCAATGCTAAGGTGCAACGCCTGGCCGAAGAAAGCGTGCAGCTCATCGTGCTCTCAGGGACCGATCCAGAGGCAGATCAGGCGGCCCGCATCGCTGCGGCGGTGCGTCTTGGGGAGCTTGATAGCATTCGCGGCCTGCAATTGTTGCAAGACAGCCTGAAAGAAGATTGGGTTGATGGTGCAGCCGCCAAGGCGATTGCGACCTCAATCGGGCAGATTGAACGGCACCAAGTATTTACCGACTGGGTGCAACATGCATTCAGCGGCCTATCCTTGGGTTCGGTGCTGTTGCTGATTGCCCTCGGCTTGGCCATTACCTTTGGTCTCATGGGCGTTATCAATATGGCCCATGGCGAAATGCTGATGATCGGTGCGGTCACCAGTTGGGCCTGCTTTGAGTTCATCGGTACCGCATTGCCGCCGGCATGGTTCGATTGGTACTATGTGATCGCGGCGCCCGCAGCGTTTTTGACCGCCGGTTGCGTTGGCCTGTTGACCGAGCAGTTGATCGTGCGCTGGCTCTACAAACGTCCGCTCGACAGTATGCTCGCCACGATTGGTCTCAGCTTTGTGTTGATTCAGGCGGTTCGGAACTGGAAGGGTGACAACCTTGGCATGACGAGCCCGGGCTGGTTTTCCGGTGGTTGGGAGATCATGCAGGATGTAATTCTGCCGTATAACCGCTTGTTTATCATCTTCCTGACGATCACGGCATTGCTGTCGGTAGTGTGGCTGTTCAAGTGCACGCGTTTCGGGTTGATGCTGCGCGCCACGGTGCAAAACCGTGAGGTGGCGGCGAGCTTGGGTGTGAATACGCGCATGGTTGATATGCTCACCTTTGGCCTGGGTGCTGGCCTCGCTGGCATTGCTGGCTACGCGCTGGTGTTGATCACCAACCCCACACCTGAGATGGGACAGACCTACATCGTCAATGCCTTCTTGGTGACGGTAGTGGGTGGTGTCGGCAAATTGATGGGTGTGATCGTGTCTGGCCTCGGCCTTGGTGCCGGCCTGAAATTTATCGAGCCGCTGACCATTATGGAAACGCCTATTAAGATTTTCGATGCCGCGTGGGCTCAGGTCGCAGTGCTGTTGATCGTAATTGTGTTCATGACCCGCAAGCCTTCAGGACTGTTCCCTGACAAGGGGCGTGCGGCGGACCAGGCCGATGCCACAGCTATGCCGTGGTTGACGCGGATTACTCCGCGCACCGATCTTATTTATGGTAGCGTTCTGATTGGATTTGGCGCAATCGTGGTGCCCATGGCTTATGGCATGGGATGGATGAGCGGGGAGTACGTCAACAAGTTGGGATATATCTTCGCCTTCGCGATTTGTGCTATCGGCCTTGATCTGCTGTGGGGCTACATGGGCGTTCTGAGCTTGTGTCAATTCCTGTTCTTTGCCCTCGGTGGCTACGCGATGGGTTTGTATTTGATCAATCACGGACCAAAGGCAGCCAACGGTATCCCCCAGTGCTTGGCCTATGTGATGTCAGATGTTGGCGATGTGGAGCCGCCGTGGTTCTTGGCTTGGTTCGATAGTTTCCCCGGGGCTGTGGCTCTTGGCATCTTGTTGCCTGGTTTGCTTGCCCTGATCATCGGCTTGATGACCTTCCGGTCACGTGTTCGTGGTGTCTACTTTGCGATTCTGACCCAAGCGGTGACCGTGGCTGCCAAACTCGTGTTCGAAAAGAATGATGTTGGCCTGGGTGGCACCAATGGTCTGACAAAGTTCGAGACGATACTCGGATTTAACATCGCGTCCAACGACGCCGCGGGCCCATTTGGGCAGACGCGGTTTTGGCTCTACGCAGCTTCATTCTTAACTCTGCTGGCGGTTATCGCGGTGAGTAAGCTTGTGGTCAAATCGGGAATCGGCCGCGTTTTGGTTGCGATCCGTGATGATGAAACGCGGCTC
Source organism: Planctomycetota bacterium (assembly GCA_027859175.1). GTDB lineage: Bacteria > Planctomycetota > UBA11346 > UBA11346 > UBA11346 > GH22. The sequence goes on from JAQIBG010000392.1 coordinate 6,679, forward strand.
CGCTTTAATGGCTATCGCCCGTGGGCATTCAAGGCCCTGATCTTTGCTTTGGCTGGCATCTTCGCCGCGATTGGCGGCATGCTGTATGTGCCACAGAAGGGCATCATCACGCCGCATCAGATGGCGCCTGCCGCCTCGATTTTGGTGGTGGCCTGGGTTGCCTTTGGCGGTCGTGGCACCCTGTGGGGTGCGGTGATGGGTGCGATCGTGGTCAGCCTGCTGTACGACTGGATGACGAGCTTTGCCGCAGATTACTGGATGTTTGTCCTCGGTGCGATGTTTATCGCGGTGCCGCTTGGACTTCCTGGCGGATTGGCCTCGGTGCCTGGCATGGTGCGCAAGGCCTTCGGCGAACCGAAGGGGGGGTCCGCTCCGCCACCAGTAGCGCCTGAGGGGGGTGCAGCATGACCAGTGCCAGCACGGCCGCCGCACATGGCGTCAATATTTACGATTACACTCTCGAAGGACCGCGAAATTCCCAGCTGTGGAGTCGCTACTACCTGCTGGCTCTGCAAGACGTGACCGCAGTGTTTGATGGCTTCAAGGCGCTCGATATTGTGGACCTTGGCATTGGCCATAACGAACTACGTGTCGTGGTAGGTCCTAATGGTGCCGGTAAAACCACCATGTGTGATGTGATCTCGGGCCTGACCAAGCCGACGACCGGCAAAGTGTATTTTGACGGCGAAGAGATCACGGGCCTCGACGAGTCGGTGATCGCTCAGCGTGGGGTTGGTCGCAAGTTCCAGATCCCCAACGTGTTTGATAGCCTGACCGTATGGGAAAATATGCTATTGGCGGTGCAGCCGAAGCTGCGCGACAACCAAGAGATCTCGCAGCGCTTGGAGGAGTGGGATCCGCGTGTGAGTGGGCCTGCTGGCGTGGCGCTGTATCGGATGGTCGCTGCGTTCCGCAATGCGGGCGGCCGGCCGGATGCCGAAACCAAGGATCGCATGCTTGAGATTCTGGGCCGCGTGCGCTTGCTCGATGAACGCGATACTGTCGCCAAGAACCTGAGCCATGGCCAGCGTCAGTGGCTGGCGATCAGCGCCCTCATGGTGTCACGACCGAAGCTCTTGCTGGTTGATGAGCCGGCGGCTGGCCTCACCGACAGTGAAACCGAATTGACGGCCCAGTTGCTCAACGAACTCAAGGGTGAACACACCATCATAGTGATTGAACACGATATGGAATTCGTGCGTGCCTTGGGAAGTCGAGTGACGGTACTCAATGAGGGCACAGTCTTGGCTGATGGTAGCCTCGATGAGGTGTCGGCTGATGAACGCGTAATCGAAGCTTACCTGGGACGCTGACATGACATTGGCCATTAAAAACCTGAGCTTTAGTTACGGCGCCGTTGCCGCATTGGACTCCGTCTCGATGACGATGGAGCCAGGGCGCATTAGCTGCATCATTGGCCGCAATGGTGTCGGCAAGACGACCCTCATGGGCAATATCATGGGGAATCTGCGCAGCAATGACGGCAGTATCTCGCTCAATGGAGACGAGATTGCTGACCAAGCGGCGCATAAACGGGCCAAAACGGGTTTGGCTTTGGTGCCCCAGGGGCGGCTGATCTTCCCCAAATTAACCGTTGAAGAGAATTTGCGCGTTGGCCTTCAGGCTCGCAGCGATCGATCCAAGAAGATCCCAGCCGAGATCTTTGAGATGTTCCCAATCCTGGCCGATTTCAAGAAACGACGTGGCGGCGATCTGTCGGGTGGACAGCAGCAGCAGCTTGCCATTGGTCGCGCGTTGGCGGGCGATCCGCAAATACTGTTGCTTGATGAACCTACCGAAGGGATTCAGCCCAATATCATTCAGGCCATCGGTCAGGTTCTCAAGCGCTTGGCCGAGGAGCGAAACATGACAGTCGTATTGGTCGAACAGTATTTGGACTTCGTTAAAGAATTTGGACACGACTTTCACATTATGAACCGTGGTCGCGTGGTGTCATCCGGCACAACCGACCAACTCAACGACGATCTGATCAAGGAACACTTGAGCGTTTGATCGTTATCCAATTACCGGGGGCTGTCATGGGCGCGTGGCCCAAATGGCGGTTTTCGGACCAACCCGGTGGCGCTTTGCAACCAGCCGCCGAGATCCTTGCAAGGAGAACTCCTATGCGTTGCCGTTATCTTGTTCCTGCCCTTGGTCTTCTAGCCAGTGTGGGTACCGCAAATGCCGCCGAACTCGGTGGTGGTTTAAGTATCGGCGGTTTCGTCGATACCATTTTCAGCTATGTAGATGAGGATGCCTCAGAGGATCCCACCGTCGATTTCTGGGCTGGTGCCGTTATCCAGACCATGGCCTCCATTGGTGATGATGTCTCGCTGCAGGTTGACTTGCAGTACGACGGTGATTCATCCGATCTCGCCCTGCGTCAGGCCTATGCCACTTGGTCGATGACTGACGAGTTCAGCCTCCAGATGGGTAAGTCGATCAGCTGGATTGGCTGGCAGGCCGCTTACGCCCCTGGTCTCTACCGTATCAACGTAACGCCTTATACTGGGCAGTTCTACGGCAACGACACCACCGGTGTCTGGGGCATTATCACCCCCACCGAGAACGTCAGCATTACCTTGGCGGTGGTTGATGACATCTACGGTACCAAGACCGAGAGCGACTCGCTGGCCTTTGGCGGCGAAGTTAGTGTTGACCTCGAGGGCTACGGTAACGTGCAGCTTGAGCTCCAGTTCGACCCCAGCGGTGCGGACTACTTCTCGACGGCTGTTGCCCCCGACGATGCTGCATTTGGTGTGGTTGCCCACACCACTGCTGATCAGGTGGTCGAAAACCTTCTGCTCGGTGCTGAAATCGCCTACACCGATTTTGACGTTGCCAACACCATGGGTCTGATGGCGATGGGCAACTACACCCTCGGCACTGAAATCCCGATGAGTGTCACCGCCATGGTTTCGTACTTCGAGCCTGACGATGAGGTCGATGATGATGAAGAGGTGGAGTTCGCGTTGGCCCTGTTGACCAACCCGACCAATGATGCGAATTTCGCGGTGAATGCTGAGCTTAGTTACATCTCGGCCAGCGCCGATGACAGCGACTCGTTTGGCATCTTCTTGGAAGCCCTCGCCATCATTCCGTAGTCGTAACAGTTTGAGTTTTGCGGCCACGCACCGCGATTCTCAATAGTTGGCGGAACTCGACCCCCACGCAGAGTGTCCGCGCGGGTTTCGGTCTCCCACCTCATTTCCTAGCTTGAGGTGGGGGACCGGCTCGCTTTTTTATGGTGGAACTGTTGCTGCTGTGGAGTCGATCAAGAAGTGAGAAGTAGGGCTCAAGGATGCTGCCCATTGTGTGACCGACCCCAATAGCGCGTCTAAGCGGGGAGTAGAATTTTCGCACGCTAGCACAGCCTTCACGCAGAGATAAAACCTCACTCAACTCTCACGTCCAACTCCCGCGGCCGCCGCGCCGTTAGAAGCCATGCACCTGACTCCACGAGAAATCGATCACCTACGCCTGCATCAGGTTGGGTGTCTCGCCCAGAAACGCTTGGCCCGTGGTCTGCGCCTGAATCATCCCGAAGCAGTTGGCTTAATCGCCACCGTTATCCTTGAGTTGATCCGTGACGGACGCAGCGTTGCCGAGTTGATGGACCTTGGCCGTCAGTTGTTGGGTCGGCGTCAGGTGTTGCCTGGCGTGGAAGAATTGATCCACGACGTGCAGGTGGAAGGCACCTTCCCCGACGGCACCAAATTGGTGACCGTTCATCATCCGGTTGCCAGCGAACACGGCGACCTTGGTCTGGCTCTGTATGGGAGCTTCCTGCCGGTGCCGAGCACTGAGCTGTTTGCTGCCGGCGAAGCCGAGCCGATCCCGGGCGAGTTATTGGTGCAAGACGGCGAACTGGAACTCAATGCGGGTCGTCCAGTGACCGAATTGGCCGTCACCAATAGTGGTGACCGACCGATTCAGGTGGGCAGCCACTATCATTTTGGTGAAACCAATCGCTATCTGAACTTCGACCGGGCTGCTGCCTTCGGCAAGCGTCTCGATATCCCGGCTGGAACCGCGGCGCGTTTTGAGCCTGGCGAAACCAAGACGGTGAGCTTGGTTCCGATCGCCGGCAATGCTGTGGTGCGCGGTGGCAATAACCTGGGTGATGGCCCGGTGGCCAGCAATGCTGACGACTTCGCCGCCCGTGCGGCCGCATTTAGCAAGGGTGAGGGCTGAACCATGGCACATCGCATTGACCGCCGCGCCTACGCTGAGATTTTCGGCCCCACCACGGGCGACCGCCTACGCCTGGGCGACACCGGCCTGATTCTTGAAGTTGAAGACGATAAAACCGTTTATGGCGACGAATGTAAATTCGGCGGCGGTAAAGTGCTGCGCGAGGGGATGGGGCAGGCCTGTGATGTGTCTGTCGACAAGGCCCTCGACGTGGTCATCACCAACGCCCTGATCGTTGACCATAGCGGCATCTACAAGGCTGACGTGGGGATAAAACACGGCCATATTGTGGGTATTGGCAAGGCGGGTAATCCCGATGTCATGGCTGGCGTTGATGACAAGCTGATCGTTGGCGTGACCACCGAAGTGATCGCCGGCGAAGGCCAGATCTTGACCGCCGGTGGGCTCGACACCCATATTCACTTCATCTGCCCGCAGCAGGCTTACGACGCTATCGCGTCTGGCGTCACTACCTTTGTGGGTGGCGGTACCGGCCCCGCTACCGGCAGCAATGCCACCACCTGCACGCCAGGCGCGGCCAATATCCGTATGATGTTGCAGGCCACCGATGAGCTGCCCTTGAACATGGGCTTTCTCGGCAAGGGCAACACGGCCAAGCCGCAGGGCCTGCCCGAGCAGATCGCCGCAGGTGCCGTTGGGCTGAAGCTGCATGAAGACTGGGGCACTACGCCGGCCGCGATCGACTGCTGTCTGTCGGTGGCTGAAGATCACGATGTGCAGGTGACCATCCACACCGACACCCTGAATGAGTCGGCTTGCGTGGAGGCGTCTATCGCGGCCTTCAAAGGCCGCAGCATTCACACCTACCATAGTGAGGGCGCCGGCGGCGGTCACGCGCCGGACATCATCAAGGTGTGCGGCGAGCCCAACGTCTTGCCCTCATCGACCAATCCAACCCGGCCGTATACGGTCAACACTATCGATGAACATCTCGACATGCTCATGGTGTGCCACCATCTCGATCGCAATATACCTGAAGACGTGGCTTTTGCCGAGAGCCGGATTCGCGGCGAGACCATTGCCGCCGAAGACATCCTGCATGATCTCGGCGCCATCTCGATCATGGGCTCTGATTCCCAGGCGATGGGGCGTGTGGGTGAGGTGATCACGCGCACCTGGCAGACTGCCGACAAGATGCGCTCCCAGCGCGGCCGCTTGAGCGGCGAACGCGGCGACAATGACAATCGGCGCATCAAGCGCTACATCGCCAAGTATACCATCAATCCCGCGATCGCGCACGGCATGAGCAAGCACATTGGCTCGGTGGAAGTTGGCAAACTGGCTGACTTGGTGTTGTGGAAGCCGGCCATGTTCGGCGCCAAGCCGGAGATCGTGATCAAGGGTGGCTTCATTAGTTGGGCCCAGATGGGTGACCCCAACGCGTCGATTCCAACCCCCCAGCCGGTGCAGATGCGGCCGATGTTTGGATCGATGGGGCGCGCTAACGGTGGTTCGTCGATCGCCTTCGTGTCGCAGGCCGCGGTTGATAACGCTGCCGGGTATGGCCTTGGCAAGCGCATCGAAGCGGTGGAGCGCTGCCGTGGTCTGATGAAGTCAGACATGGTGCACAATGACGCGACGCCGAGCATTGAAGTTGACCCCGAAACCTACCGCGTGACGGCAGACGGCGAGTACCTGACTTGCGAGCCGGCTGAGCGTCTGCCGCTGGCACAGCGTTACTTCTTGTTCTGAGTGCGATGAGTTGGCTTGGCTGGCAACTGGCGGATTCCGCATTCCCGACCGGGGCCTTTGCGCATTCGGCCGGGCTCGAAGCGGCGTGGCAGGCCGGTGAGATTCCTGACCTCGATCAGTTCATCGCCTCGGCCCTGCACCAGATCGCGACCAGCCTGTTGCCGATGATCGCTGCCGTTGCGGCTGATCGTAGCTTGGTGCAGGAGGCCGATGCCTTGTGCGAGGGCATCACCAGCAACCACGTGGCCAACCGGGCGAGTCGTGGTATCGGTGCGGCCTTGCTGGCCACGGCCGCCAAGAGCATGGGCTGTGAAGAGTTGACACTGCTGCGACGCGAGTTGCGTTTGCAGCGGTCGCCCTGCCACCAAGCCCCGATATTTGGCGCGGTAGTGGGTGCCTTGGGCATGGATCACAGCGAGGCCCAGCACCTGTACTTGTTCGCGGCCGCGCGTGATTTGTGTTCGAGCGCGATTCGCTTGGGTGCGATTGGCCCAACGCGGGCGCAGGTATCTTTGCGCCGCGCTGAGTCGGCGGCGGGTGCGGCCTTGGCTCTGGCGGCCGCGCGCGATTGGCGTCAACCCGCTACCAGCTTCCCGATGCAAGACTTGTTGCAGGGCCTGCACGATCATCTCTACTCCCGACTCTTCCACAGCTAGGATACACTATGCACGGCGGCCATCCCCACAGCCACTCGCACGACCATAGCCACGAGCAGCTTGATCATCCCGGCAATTTCAGTGAGCGCGAGGCGCCCTTGGAGCGCGACTACAAAGAGCGTTCGTTTACTGTGGGAATAGGTGGGCCGGTTGGATCAGGCAAAACGGCGCTGACCTGGGCCTTGTGCCGCAAGTTGCGCGACACTCAGAGTATCGCGGTGGTGACCAACGACATTTTTACCAAAGAAGATGCCGAATTTTTGACCCGCAATGAAGCCCTGCCGGCTGAGCGGATTCGCGCGGTTGAGACCGGTGGCTGCCCGCATGCCGCGATTCGCGAAGATGTGTCGGCCAATACCTTGGCGCTAGAAGACCTGAGCCTGGAATTCAGCCCTGACTTCCTGCTGCTTGAGAGCGGCGGCGATAACCTGGCCGCTAACTTTTCGCGCGAATTGGCCGATTTCACCATCTACGTCATCGACGTGGCCGGTGGCGACAAGGTGCCGCGCAAGGGCGGCCCGGGTATCACCCAGAGCGATCTGCTGGTGATCAACAAGTGTGACCTGGCCGAGGCCGTTGGGGCCGATCTCTCAGTGATGGATCGCGATGCGAAGCGCATGCGCGGAGCCGGCCCCACGGTGTTCACCGAGGTCAAGAACCTGGTTGGCGTCGACGAAGTGGCAGCCTTGATTCTTGCCGCTTGGCGCCAAGCCCTGGCTGGCACCGCTTGACCCGCCGCGCCTACTCAGACAACCATAGCTCGAAGGACATCACCATGCTACGTACTGCTTTGCTGACCATTCTCGCGATCCCGGCCGTGTTGGCTCATGAGGGTCACCACGCTGCCGACAGCGTGCTCGGTCACATGCTGACCCAGCCCGACCACCTGGCCCTGCTGGGCTTGGCCCTGGCTGGCGTTGCCGGCTTGGTTGTTGCTCTGCGCCGCCGTGCGCAGGCCGTGCGCGAGCACTGATGCTGGCTAGCTCGGCTCCAGCGCGCCAAGCGTTGGCGCCGGGGGCTGCGCGCTTGCGGGTTGACCTGGTTGACGGTGCGTCGGCCGTTACCGGCAACTGCGCACGCAATCCGGCGCGCTTGCTGACGCCGCGTCATCGCGGCGCCGCGGTGTGGTGCTTCACAACCAGTTTTGGCGGCGGCCTGGTTGCCGGTGATCATCTCGATCTCGATGTTGCGCTTGCTGCGGGTGCCACCGCGTTGTTGGCCACGCAGGCGTCTACCAAGGTCTACCACAGCGTTGATGGCGCCTTGGCGCGGCAAGACCTCGAAGCCGCGGTCGCGAGCGACGCGTTCTTGGTGAACCTGCCCGCGCATGTGACCTGTTTTCGTGACGCGCGTTTTCGCGCCCGCAATCGCTACTGCTTGAACAGCGGCGCCTCGCTGCTCGCACTCGATTGGTACTCCGCCGGCCGTGAGGCCCATGGCGGCGAACGCTGGGCCTTTGCGCAGCTCCACAGCAGCGTTGAGTTGATCGTTGACGATCAGCTGGTGTTGCGTGAGGCGGTTGAACTCTCCGAAGCCGCTGGCTTACCTGCCCTGGGCAATCGCATGGGCCGTTTCGCGGTGTGGGGCAACCTCGTGCTGTGGGGGCCGCGCTGCGCCGCACTCAGCGCCGGCCTGCAAAGCCCGCGCAGCGGTCTGGAAAAGGGCGGCGACTGGGTCGCCAGCGTCAGCCCGCTCGCCGAAGGCTGCATCCTGCGCTTCGCGGCGGTGTCGGTAGAAGCCGCCAACACGCGCCTGCGCGCCGCGCTGGTCGACCTCATCCCCCAGCTCGGCGGCGACCCCTGGGCCCGAACCTTCTGAATCTTTTGGCACAAGCCAAGGTCTGGCCTTGGTTCGGGGACGGTTTATTCGGCGAAACGGCCTTGGTGCCAGTTGGCAGGTTTGCAGCCAACGATGCGATGAACCGCGCGATGAAACTGGGCGTAGCTGCCGAAGCCGGCCTGCAAGGCGAGGGCGAGGAGGGTGGCGTTGGGATTGCGCTCGCGCAGGTCTTGGAAATACAGCAGGCGGGCGCGGGTGCGGAATTGCACCATGGTTTCGCCGAGTTGTTGGTGGAACAGGCGGCTGAGTCGTGATTGCGAGAGGCCGGCTTGGCGCGCGATGGCCTCGCAGTCGGCGCTCGGGTCGGCGCTTATGGCTGCGGCTGCGCGCTCTACCGCCGGGTGCACGAGCACAGCGGTGCCGCTGGCAGCACGTTGGTAGGCGTTCCAGGCGGTGATGAACAGGGCCGTGGTGAGAGCCGTTTGCGCTGCGTTGGTGGCCTGTGCGGCTTCGCGGAACAGGCCGTCGATGGTGCGGGCATCGCTGCGTGTGGCCCGGCGCACGGTGTCTTCGGCGGGGTCGCCCTGGAGCAAGGTGCTGAATGCCGGGTCGCGTGCGGCTGGCCTGAGGAGATTGACGTCGATGACGGCAATCCACATGCCGAAATCAGGACTGGTGTCGACCAAGACGTGGTCGTGCTCTGGGAACAGGAATACCAGGTCACCCGGGTTGAGGTGCCAAGACTGATCGCGGACCAGATAGCGCGCCGACCCGGCGCCAACCAAGCTCAATTCGAGTTCGTTATGACGATGCCAATTGTGGATGGCACCGTTGGCGCCAAACCACCAAGCCTGGGTGAACCCGGGTGGGCCAAGAGTGAGGGCGGCGCTCGCCATACTGAAGCCTAGTGAACTCTAGCGCCGCCCACAAGGCGCTCATGTTGGAATGGCGACTGCGGCCTCGCACTGCTCGCGCACAAAACCAAGGACCTGTGGGATCTGGTCTTCACTGAGATGTTCGAGAATCAGCGGGAGATCGGGGCAGTGCTGGTCGAGCAGGCGGGTGAAAAGCGGCCAATCCAGCACGCCGGTGCCGGCGCGTGGGGTGTCAATGCTGCCGTAATGGTAGACCACGTCTTTGGCGTGAGCGATTGCGGCATGCGGGGCCAGGCTGGCGACAATGGCCGGTAGTTCATCAGCCTGCTGGGTCAGCATTTCTTGTTCGTATAAATTATTGGGATCGAGCACCACCGCGAGGGCCGGGCTGCTGCGTTGGGCCAGCAAGCGCATGACGTCGCTGCGCGTGCGCACCACATTTTCAACATAGCCTTCGATGGCGAGGCGGCTGCCGGCGGCCTCGGCGATGGGCAGGAGCCGGTCGATGGCGGCGAGCATGAGGTTCCAGGTGGCTTGATCAGTATTGCTGGGATGACTGAGCCATTGATCGCTTGGGTTGCGGGTGCCGGTTTCGGTGCAGCAATCGGTGCAGCCGGCCGCTGGGGTGGCGGCGAGTACGCGCTCGAGTTCGGCCAGATGACGTTCGCAGATTGTTGCATCGGGGTTGACCAGATTGGTGTAGCCCGCCACCGCAGCCACGGTCAAGCCGGCGGCGTGGTAGGGTGCTGCCTCGGCTGCCATGGTTTGTGGCGTGATCGCATCGCGCGGAGTCAGTGGTTCGAGTTGAACGCAGTTGAAGCCAAGTTCGACGATGCGGTCGGCGCGTTCGTGGTGATCGCGCGCGGAGATGACGTTGGTGAAGATGCCGAGGGGTCGCATGGGGAGAGCCTTTGGTGCTGGGTGTTTGGGTTGGGG
>JAQIBG010000440.1 GCA_027859175.1 Planctomycetota bacterium
GTTGAAGGGGGGTCACAGACCCCCCTTGGGTAAAGAGTCGCCTTAAAAAAAACCTTGGAAAATGGCTCCTGCAGGGAAGCCCAAGGTTTTCTTGAGGATAGCAGGCTGGTGTATTTCAACAGCCTGCTAGCAGCGCTCAGTTCGGCAGCGTGATCGGCATGATCAGGAAGGTGGTGCCTTCCTCGCGAATGATCAGGCCCTTGCCCGGACCGTTGAGCTCAATCTGCACCGACTCGGCATCGTAGGCCCGGAGCACTTCCGAAACGTACTGTGCATTGAGGCCAAGCCGATCGCCACTACCAGTGTAACTACACGACAAAGGAATGCGGGCGCTGCCAGAAGTGTTATTGAGGTTTGACAACACCGCCTCGTGAGAACCCAACTCAAGCACGATACCGCGGCTAGCGGCCGAGGTCATCAGTGCCGTCCGACGCACGCCCGAAGCAAACTCCTTGGCATCAAAGGTCACGGTTGCTTGGCTCGAGGTCGGCAAAGCGTTGCGGTAAGCAGGATAGCTGCCCTCAACCAGACGACTTGTCAGCTCCACCTGGATATTGCCGGCACCACCGGCTTCGCCGGCATCCATCACCACGCGGATGAAGATCAACTTCGCGGTCAGCGCGAGTTCCACCTTGGCTGGCTTGGATGAACTCACGATGCGCGCCACATGGGCCACGGTTGCGGCCGGAACAATCGCCTGGCAGCGTTGTTGCAGCGATTCATCGCGCAGCACCGATTCGGACAGAACCTTACCATCGGTGGCAGCAAGAATGAACTCACCGTCGCCAGCAGCCAGATACACGCCCGACAAAACCGCCGAGGTGCGATCGCGATCAACCGCAAAACTGGTCTTACGCAGCATGCGCTCGAGTTCCGCGCCGGGCAGCGTAAAACGCTCGCCGGTCTCAGGGAAGGCGTTCACCGGTGGGAAGGTTTCTCCCACCACCGCTGGGATCGCATAATCACCATCAGCCAGATCGAGGCGCAGTTGGCTGCGACCATCCTGTGCTTCGAGGGCCAGCAGCACCGTAGGCGAGCGGCTCTCCTTGAGGATGCTCACCAGCGACTTAGCAGGCACCACCACCTGGCCAGGTTCCATCACCTCCAGGCGGCGCAGCACAGCTCGCAAACCAACCTGTAGGTCAGTCGCAGCAATCTCAAGGCTGTCAGCGGTGGCTGAGAGCTGGAGATTGGTGAGAATAGGCTTGGCACTGTTGGACGGGACGATGGCGTCAGCAGCCTGCAAAGCCGCCAAGAGATCATCACGCTCACAGCGTACCTTGAGTGTCGTGTCTGTAGCGTTGGTCATGTCTGTGGCCTTCTTACGCTTCTTCTCTTATAGAGTACTACTACTACTTCTACCCGCGTCGATAACGTCGAAAACCATTCAAGTGGCTGTAAGGCCAGGAGTTGTGTTTTCGAATCCAATGTCGACAAGTGGTCGATGATTGGCGCCAACGCTAGGCTTTCGCCCACGGGGTACAAGTCACACAGCCTGCGACGGCATATGAGTGTCGACAAGCCCCCGTTGGGCTCGATTTGTCGACGCTACTGTGTCTAAAACTTGTGGTGAGAACGGTGCTTTTCATCTCGATTGACGAAAACGTCGAAAACGGTCTGCGCCCCACGGCCGGTCTGGCCAGTGCGGTGGGAGACTGGAACTGGAGCAGGAAGCGCCACGATGCGCGGCGATGAAGCGCTTGGGTTTACTGGGAATGGTGGTGGGCAGTTGCTTGATGACGAGCGGCTGTTTGGGCCCATTGGCGCAAATGCTGGCGCGTGGCCCAGAAGCGGTGGCGCGGAGCATGGGCGAGAGCGTGGCGTATAATGCGGCTGGGGAGCTCGCTCGCAGTGATATTGCTGGGGGTGTGGCCGAGACCGCTGATACCGTAGCCAACCTCGATTCGATTTTGCAAGACCACCCAGATGCAGTGAATGCGGGCGAGTTGGAAAGCCTCAAGCGCGAGATCGCTGAAGACCTGCCGGCGCCAGGCGATGAAGCGCAAGTGGGTACTGAAGTTAGTGATGAGATGCTGGCCGACGAGGCTGAGGTGCCGTGGGCCGATCCACCAACCGATCCCTTCGATCGCCGGGCCACGCCGCGTGGTGACAGTGAGAGCCGGGTTGGTGACCAATGGCAGGTTACCGATGATATTGGGGCGCCAGAGTTCGCGGCCAAGGTCGATAGCCCGCTCCAGATAGAACAGCGCAATAGCCCAGACCAACGGATGCGAAATCGTGACCCGTTCCGCTTTACCAAGCCCAAGCTCACCAGCATGCATGAGGAGGCAGCCAAGCCCACCATGCGCAGCCTGACCGGCGACAACAGCTTCGACGAAGGCATGGATGGTCTTAGGTGGGCTCCGAAGCCGCGCCTGAAGGATCCTTAGGCGAGGTATCGGCGTCTTCGAGCGGGGCGGCCGGCATGGTAAAGACCTCTTGGAGATCTTGCTGGACGCGCTCTTCCTCTTCAGGGTCCATTTGCGGGTCGCGAACGCGATGCGCCAGCTTGGTACCGCGTTCGATGACTACCATGTAGGTTTCGCCATCGCGCTGCTCGAGATCCATATAACGCAGCTTTTTGCCGCGCGTCAGAAGCAGGGTCAAAAGCCATGCGAAGCACTGTTGGGTGCGATCGGTCGATTCACGTAGGTCGTTCCAAATTGCGAGTAAAACCGCGTGATTGACCAGACGTGGTCCAGACTCGGTTTTGGCATCGGGTCGCTTCTGTTTCCACCAGCTGACCAAATTTGGAATGGTATCCTCATCCCATGCTTCGAAGGCGTAGTCGCTGCGAATGAAGCGGCCGTCGGCATAGCGCAGTGCGGAGTAAAACTGGCTGCCGGCCGGGATTTGGACCCCGGTGGCGGCGCAAATCAGATGGGCGCGGTCGACCTTATCTTGCCAATCAATCATGCCTGCGCTGCCAATTCAATCGAACGGTCACGCGCGGCGGTCAAGGCCGAGGCGATCAGCTGCCCGAAGTTGGCAGCGTCTAGGCAGGCCAGGGCCGCGGCGGTGGTGCCACCTGGGCTGGTGACTTGCTGCCGCAACTCGGCGGCCGGGAAACCGTCTTGACTGCGCAGGTAAGCAATCGAGCCGGCAAGGGTTTGGCCAACCAGCAACTGGGCCTCGGATTCGGTAAAGCCGAGTTCGAGCGCGGCGGCGACCTGTGCTTCGGCGAAGCGGAACAGATAGGCTGGGCCCGAGCCGCTCACTGCGGTAATGGCGTCCATTTTGTCTTCGGTGGTGCGAAGGACGGCGGCGGCGCTGGCGAAGATGGTCTCGGCAAGGTCCATGTCTTCATCGGTAGCAGCGGCCCCAGCACAGATGGCGACCATGCCCTGGCCAATCGCCATTGGCGTATTGGGCATGCTGCGAATGACGCGCACACCAGGAGTCAAACCGGCTTCGAGGTTTGCGGTGGTGGTGCCAGCCAAGATCGAGATCACCAGATGATTGGGACCGATATGCGGCTTAAGCGCTGCCAAGGCCTCGGCAGCGCCCTGGGGCTTCACGGCTAACACGATGATTGGCGATGATGCCACGTCGCTGATGTGGGTGGTGACCCGTAATCCGTTAGCGGAATGCCGCTCTCGAATCGTATCGACACCATCGCAGACGAGGATGTCAGTCTTCTGTTGGCGGCTGCACAGGCCGGCAATGATTGCTGACCCCATGTTGCCGGCGCCGATGAAGGCTATAGCTGGTAAGCTGGGCATATGCTGTCTCCGCTCGCTGCGACAGGGTGGCGTCGCGCACGCAGGCGCAAGCTCACGCTGGTCCGAGATGAGTGTTTAGGCATGCTAGGGCCTGATGCGCTGGATAGTTTCACTGGTTTTGGTGGCCAACTGTGGTCTTGGGGCCGCCGAATTGGATCTATTCGGAACTGGTGGAAGGCCTGACCTGTTGAAAAACGAGATCTGGCTGGGTGCCGGCGCCTCGTATCGCATGTGGAACATGACGAACGGAGCTGGCGACTTTAATGGCTTGCTCGACGAGGTGGATTGGACGTTAACCGAATCGACCTTTGCTGATGGGTCGTTGTCGTGGCGTTGGCGGCCGTGGTTGATTCAAGTTGAAGGCGGCATCTCGGCGGAGGAAGAAGACAACAGTTGGGATGTGTCGGGCAAGATGGTGTTCGTTGGGGAAGACCCTTTTTGGCTAGACCTTGCGTTTGGTTTTTCGCTGGCGGCTCTGCGGTATAATGGCGAACTCTCGAGCGCCAACGGTAACGGTTCTGCTCGGTTTGACGAACAACGGTTCGCGACTGGGATGTATGGACAGGGTGGCCAACTGGCTGGTAGTGGGTTTGAAACCTTTCTGGCGCATACATCCTATCCAGCGGTTGTTGGCTTCAGAACCGATGAACCAACGAATAACTACAGCACCATCGATGACGATTTTGAAACGTGGCGATTAGGGATTGGTTTTAATTACGACTATCGCGAACAGTTACGAGCTGATAGGCGCAAATACTTCGGCGCTTATGCTGGTATTTGGGGTGAGGCCGCATGGTTGTGGACTGACATTGGCGGAGAAGCTGCAAGCGAAGCCCGGCAAGCAACCGGTCGTGATTTCATCCGAGAGCCATATTATTGGGATTTTCGTGGCGGCGTGGAGGTTGGGGCAACTTTGATTCGACGTAATGCTGACCGAGGCGACGCGGGCTTACATACCAGTTTTGGGTATAGGCTGTGGGGCCAAGTTATCGGTGTGGATAGCTGGAGTGGCGGCATAGCTGGCGAGAACGACCTGATTCAAATGTGGAATCAGTGGATTGTTTCGCATGGGCCGTTCTTTGAGGGCGGGTTCGTGTTTTAGCTGTTACCTGGAGCGCAGTGATTCTGTGCTTCCTTTGATCGAGCATTTCATGACAGTCTGGCGGAGCGACAAGGAGCCGGGCGTGGTTTGTGGCATGAGCCTGTTCAGTGAACGGTATTTTCGGCAGTTGTACGGTGTTATTGCCATGAGCGTGGCAATAGGCGCAGCGCTGGTGTGGGCGGACCTGTGCTACAACGGTTGGAATCTCCTCACCTATCTCAATATCGTGGTGTGGTTTGGATGGATTCCAGGCATGCTGGTGGCTCTAATTATTCGTGGCCGTGGCCGACCGGCGGTTGTGTTGGACATGAAATTTCTTGGTTTTCAGCAAGGAATGCGAAACCCAGAGATTGCCCGCGGACGCATCTATTCGGTTGAAGAAACTTCGCGCGTTATTCGCATCATCGGAACCGAAGGCCGGCGCCTGAAACGGTTCAGTAAAAAGACTTATGATGATCTCGAGTTTCT
>JAQIBG010000019.1 GCA_027859175.1 Planctomycetota bacterium
GCGAAGGCTAATCGCGGGCTGAAGCCCACGCCACGGGCTTCAGCCCGCGGTTAGTTGTGGCAGTCCAGTTGTCTGGGCCGATGCCAGTTGCCCTAACCACAATGCTTCTCTTCTGATCCAGGTTTCTCCGCGGGCTGAAGCCCGTGGCGTGGGCTTCAGCCCGCGATTAGCCTTCGCAGTCCAGTTGTCTGGGGCCGATGTCTGTTGCCCTGACCATATTTCTTTTCTTGTGATCCAGGTTTCTCCGCGGGCTGAAGCCCACGCCACGGGGCTAGCCCACGACCTGCACACAGATAATGGTGGTCAGGGCAACTTGCACCTCACGGCGCCTCAACCAGCAGCACCTCGCCGTCTACTTCCACGATTACCGCGCCCTGAACCGCCAACACCCCTTGACGCTGTTCGGTCGCTAGCCGGTCGGCCAGCTTGAAGTAGGCGTCAGACGCAAACGCGATGCTGCGATCGTGCTGCGGGTGGTCACCACGCCGAAGCACGGCGCCCTCCACCCAGGTGCCCTGGCGCTTGTACAAGGCACTCGCAGCCTGCGGCATTATCGTTTCAGCCTCGGCCACTTCGGCCAAATCCTCATCCACATAGCGATTGTCCAGATTGACCGTGGCCTGCACCTTGCGCTCGCTGGCGTTACGACTCTGCGCCACCGAGCCAGCACCACTGCGCTGCCCCAAGGCCCGCTCGCGGAACACCGGAGCCGCCATGGCAGCCGCATCGGCGGCCGCCAACAAGGAGCCCTCTTCGGCCATAAACGCGGTGTACTCGGTCAATATGCCAAATTCAGTAGAGAGCTTGACGATCTCATCAACCAGCTCGCGGTAGCGTGGATCGTGCACCGGCACCGTGGCGCCATCGGCACCCAATTCGCGAATCGCATCAACTAAGGTGGCGATGCGACGGCTGGCCCACAAACGCGGCACATGGCTGTGCACGGTGGTAGCAGCCTTCGGATCGAGAACGACCTTGGTTTCGTGCACACCAGCAGTGCCGGTTCCGCGCAGCACCAGGTGCACCGGTTCGGCACCGATATAGCGCCCCAACACCAGCAGTTCCTCGCCCTGATACAAATCACCAAGTGCCAGCGGGCTCACGTCGAGCAACCGGCCATGAACCGCCGTGCCGTTTGCGTCTTGCGGATGCAGCACCAAGTCGCGCAACACCGGTCCGCGCAGGCGGTCAAATACCGTCGCAGTGGCCAATTCAATATTCTCACCCGGCAGCACAAAGGTGCTGCGCGCGCCGCTATCGTCGGCGATCTTCTCCAGCAGATGGCTGTCAACATCGTCACCCACCCCGAAGGTGAAAATCCGGCACTGATTGGCATTGGCGCTGCGCGCACGTTCACGAATCACCGATTCCACCGTCGGCCCCACCGTGGCCACGCCATCGGTCAAGAATAACACTACCGGTAGCTCACCTTCGTTCGGCTGCGCCTGCTGTAATGCCGCGAGCAGCGCGTCATGGATATTGGTGCCACCACGCGGCTGCATAGCATCGAGCCAGGCTCGTGCCGCCGCCTCAGTCTCCACGCTTTTCGCGACCGGCTCGCGCGCGAAACCTTCCACGCCATGGTTATAGCAAAAGAGGTTAAACCGTTCACCAGGCTCAAGGCCGGCAATCACCTGCATCGCGGCGGCCCGCGCCTGAACGATTTTGGTTCCGTTCATGCTGCCGGAGCGATCAAGCACCACGGTCACCTGACGCCGAATCGCTGGCGCCGCCCCTTTGGCCGGTGCTCCAGCCATGATCTGAAACCAGCCACCACCCTTGGGGTCGGGATAGGCGATTACCGAGGAGGCCACCGCCTCGTCAGACAACAGCCACGACAGACGGAAGCTGCCAGGATCGGCCTTGGCTGCCGCCAAACGCAAGCGCAGGCTGCCGTCGGCGCGCGTCTCAGAACGCAGTTGATGACTCGGTGAGTACACGCTGGCGATGGGCTGATCGTTGCGCAGGTCAAGCGCAAAGCTCCACGGCACCGTGCCACCGATATGGCGCGAACGCGGCACATGATAATCAAGGCGCGCACCGTCGCGCACCAAGTGCTGTTCGTACACTAAACGCACGCGCTGCTTGCCGTGTGCCGGCACCGGAAACACCGAGGTCCGCACGCAGGCACTATCAACAAATTCCATCAGGGCTGGGTCGCGCACTTGCGATACGATGGCCCGATACAAACGCACCGCCTCTTCGCGAGGTAGCAAACGCGCCGACGGCTCCGACCCCGCACCGGCGAAGTCGAGACCCGTCACCACGCTGCCACTGGGCACCGGCAACAGCACCTCAGCCTCTTGCTGGATACCGGCCGGATTATGCAGGAACACATCCACCGTGGTCACCGCGTGGCGATTGACGATGCGCACGCCCACATCCACTTTGCTGATCACTACCTGCGCTGGGCGCTGGGGGTCTGGCACCGCATGCCAGTGCATAACGTGCCGTTGTGGCACAATGATGTCATGCTGGATCTCGGCCTCAAAGGCGGCGAGGGCAGCAATACTAACAACAATGAGGACGAGAATGCGCATGACATGACTCCCAGGTACTTCAGATCGTGATCACGCCAGCGTGCTTATTCGCCGACGGTGTAACCGCGCTCCTTGAGCTGAACCTTGATCGCGCTGCGAGCAGCCGCACCAAAGGTGTCATCAGCCTGCTCGCCGCTTTCAGCCCGCTTCTCGGCCACGAAGCGCTCACGCGCGCCCACCAGTTCGGTCAACTCGGTTTGCAGGTTCTGACGCTTCTTGCTCTGCTCAGCGACATAGGCTTTGCGCTCGTCTTCGCTCATTCCGCGCATGACCTGTGGCAGCGCAGCTTCTTCCATTTCGGCCAAGTTCACTTCGCCATCAACCACCGCGTCAACCAGGTCCCAGTCTGAATTGCTGTACAGCTTCGAGCTCTTGGCGGCAGCACGATCGGCAAAGGAACTCGGGGCGCTCGCCATGGCATTCTCATCCTGCACCATCTGGCGCTCGGCCTTCGCTTCGCCAGCCACGCCATAGGCCACGTAGGTTTTATTGAGTTCGCCATTGAGTTCGCGAATGCGATCGTCTTGCGGCGCCGCAATCGCCACTTCAACTCGGTCCTGATCGATATTGAGACTGGTGCCATCGGCCAGACGTGCCGCGTCGGCCCACATGCCCGATTGCCCGGCCTCGGCGTTGCCGCAGTGAATCGTGTTCACCACCACCCCACGCGACACCGCTTCTTTGCAGGTTTGTGCGTAGGGCACGGGGCCCTGGGTGAAGGGCTCGTTGCCAGCAATAAAGATAGCGCGGTAATGGTCGCCATCAGTCCACTTCAAGTCGGTCATAGCGCGCCCGATCACAGCCCCGCAGTACTCATCGCCACCATTGGTGTTGAGTGCAAACAGCGCTTCAGAAACGGCATCGAGATCATCTGACAGTGCAATGACCTGGCGAATGTAATTCGACTCAGACGACAGTCCGCTGTTACCATACTCATAAACCGCGACCCGCAGATCCGGAATCGCGCCGTTGCGCGTGGTCTTGGCCAGATCGTTGACGATGGTCCACAGCCGGGCCCGAGCCTGATCAATCAAGCCGTCCATCGAGCTGGAGGTATCGAGGAGGATCGCGAGCTCCACCACAGGCGCAGGCGCTTCGGCAGCAACGCTGACCGGAACGCGAGCCGGGTTGGCGGTTTCAGCCGCAAGGCCGCAAGGCAGGCCGAAGGCGATCAGAGCGAGAGCGGGGACGAGTGAACGCAGGGTCATGAGAGGGTTCCTTTGTGAGCTAGGTGCCTATTGGACGGTCATGGGGTCGACGCGGTTCCAGGCATTTTGGCTGGGGTTGGTGCAGACATCCTAAGCGGCTCCGAACTCAGGCGCTGTAAACACTCGGTAAGCGGCCGCTTCCACCTGCGGTAGAAGGCTTTGCGTGGGTTTTCAGTGCCTTGCACCACCCCACCCGCGGTGCCATACCTAGGCCATGAGCAGGCCCGACATTCTCGTGATCATGACCGACCAGCAGCGCTGGGATGCGCTCGGTTGCGCCGGCAACCCAGACATCAAGACGCCGCATCTCGACGCCCTGGCCGCCGACGGCGTTTATCATGCCGAGAGCTTCTGCCCTTTTCCGATCTGCACCCCCTCGCGTTTCAGTGCGCTGAGCGGCCGTTACGCCCGGCAGCATTTCGGCAGCAACAACCACAGCGGCCTTCCGCCCGGCGTGCCCACCTGGCCCAAGGCCTTGCGGAGCGCTGGCTACCGCACCGCCTGCGTGGGCAAGATGCACTTCGCGCCGACCTACCTCGACGTTGGCTTTGATCACATGACCCTGGCTGAACAAAATGGCCCCGGTCGCGATGACGACGACTATCACCGCTATCTGCGCGAACGCGGCCTGCACGACCAAGTAGACCTCCTCGATCAGGTCGGCGAGTTTCGTGAACGCGCCCAGGCCGACTACTGGAGCAGCCTCGGCGCACTCGAAAGTAATCTCAGCGAGGAGCACCACTCCACCACGTGGATTGGCGACCGCTGCCTCGACGACATCGCCGCATGGGGTGACCACGGCAATTGCTTGATGGCCGGCTTCATCAAGCCCCACCATCCGTTCGACCCGCCCGCGCCATGGAGCGAGATGTATGACCCTGACGCGCTCAGCTTGGTGCCGGGTTGGACCGACGCTCCGCTTGCGCGCGACCTGGCCGAACACACAGGCTTCTTCCCCCACGACCAGTGGGACGAAGCGGCCCTGCGCCGTTGCATGGCGCTGTACTACGCTTCCATCAGCCAGATTGATTCCCAAGTTGGCCGCATCATCGACGCGCTCAAAGCTGCCGGTCGCTATGACAACACCATGATTGTGTTCACCGCCGACCACGGTGAATACCTCGGCTTCCATCACCTGCTGCTAAAAAACAATCACATGTACGACCCGGTGATGCGGGTGCCCCTCATCATCAAGTATCCCGAGCAAACACGCCGCGGCGAGCACGACGAGCGCTTGGTCACCAACCTCGATCTCGCACCCAGCATCTGCGCCTGCGCCGGTATCACGTGGCATCGCAGCCCACTCTCGATCGACCTGACCGACACCACGCAAGATCGCGACTGCCTATTCGCTGAAACCGACCAAGGCCGCGAATACATGGTGCGCACCAAACAGCACAAATTACTGGTGACGCCAGAGAACAGCTTCCTGTTTGATCTCAGCACCGATCCGCAAGAAATGACCGACTGCGCCGCCGAAGCGAGCGCCCTGCGCGATCAACTGCGCGAACGCCTGGTTCGCTGGAGCCTGTTTGAGGCCACCGCCCCCGGCCACTTCGACCCCGACGCAGCGCTCGCACCCGGCTCCAACGTGCTCGGCGAAACCGGCCCGCATCGCGATCAAAGCCAGGCCTATTGGCGCGAGGCGATGCAAGACTTGTAGCTGGATATGGGAGCGGTCCTGGGTCCTGGTACGCGTCTGCGACGCTTGGGTCATGGGGACAGCCAGTTTTTTCGGCATCTTGCCATCTGCTCAGAAACGGAGAGCCTCTCCGGAACACAGCC
>JAQIBG010000020.1 GCA_027859175.1 Planctomycetota bacterium
TCCGCAGAGCGTTCCCTATGGGTCCGCTGTGTGCGTTTCCGGCTGCCGCATCGTTACCGTCGCCCAAGCGCCCATTCGGCCGCGGCGCCGGGTGCAGATTGCCCCACTGCCCACCCGGCGTACACCGGGCTCATGCCGCGCCTGCCCCATAGCACGGGAGCCTCATGAGCCCCAGTCTGTTGACCCGGCGCTGTCTTCTAGAATGCCTGCGACTCAGCAGCTTCTACCTCGCGGCCTACCTAGTCTTGATCATCATTGCCGTCGCCGCCCCCCTGATTCGCTCCGGTGCACCCGTTGGCGACGTCATCGCCTTCCTGCCTGATCAGATCGCACTGCCAGGCTCGGTGGCCCTGCCCCTGGCCCTGGTCACCGGGATCCTGGCAGCCCTCGGACGCATGCGCGAAGACGGCGAGTTGATTGCCCTACAGGCGGCTGGCGTCAGCACCATCCGCGTTGCGCTCGCGATCCTCCCCTTGGCCCTGCTCACCTGCGCGGCGGTTGGCTATCTGTCGCACGAGGTCCAGCCTGCCGCCTTCAAGCGCTGGCGCGAAGGCAAGGCCAGCCTGCTGCGCCAAGCAGTGGCCACGCAGGTCGCACGGCGGCGCTTCATCTACAACGAGAAAGGCACCACCCTCACCGCACGCGAAGCCGATGGCGATCGCCTGCTCGGCCTGTTTGCGCGCCACCGCTTGGAAGACGGCCGTACCGCCATCATGTTCGCGCCCGAAGCACGCTGGGTAGCCGACACCTCAGATCCCGATGCCGGCATGAGCCTGCATCTCGAACTCGACCAAGCACGCATGCTGCTAGCTGGCGATGCCGGCGCCGAGACCGGCGCACAAGCGGTCGCCGCTTTCCCGGCTCTAGTGCTCGAACTCGCACAAGAACGCGCCGACGCCTCCAATAAGGCCGACACCAAACCAACCAGCGTGCTCCACCGCGACGCCCGTGACTTGGCCGCGCTGCTGGCCGTGTGCAATGAAGACAGCACCGCCGTCATCCCCAGCCTGCTACGACTGCCACTGCGCCCCCTCACTGCCGCAGACCTAGCCAACCGCATCGCGCTACGGCTCGCGCTCATCAACCCTGACGGGCTCGGCGCCGTGCTCGAGCCCGCCCTGGTTGAGGAGTGGCAACAAGGCCTCGGCAACGACGTCACACTGCTCGTCGCACTCAATGCCCTCCTACCGCAGCTGTCTGATCAGCTTGGTGACGATGCCCCCGTACCCCTCGGGCTCGAAGCCTATCGGCACGACACCGATGCCGCGGTGCGGGCCGGCCTCGGCCGGATCATCCTCGACGAGATGCTCGGCAGCGGAATCCGCCCCAGCGGCCGGACTCAACTAGCAAGCGAACTCGGCACCATTGCCCACTACAAGGGCGACCAAACCGCCAAGCTCACGCGCCAGCACCTGCAAAAAGAATTACGCACCCACCAGATGATCTGGCACCTGCGCTGGCTGCTGGCCGTAATTCCGCTGGCCTACTGGCTATTTGCGTGCGGCCTCGCCTTCACCCTCCCGGCCACCAACCGCTTATTGGCGCTGGCCATCGGCCTGGCCACGGTGTTGGTGACCATCCTGCCGGGTGTCGGATTGGTTAAAGGCGTGGGCGGCTCCCTCGGCTTCAACCCGGCCCCCGTCATGTGGGGCACCGCCGCCGTGGTTGCCCTTGTCGGCGCGATCATGCTGTGGAGGCGGCGATGAGTCCGGCCACTGTCGATCGCTACTTATTCAAACGCAGCTTGGCCAGCGCCGCGCTGATCCTCGGCTTGGTGGTGGTTCTCATGCTGGGCCTCGAAGCCCTGATGAGCATGCGCTGGTACCTGAAAGGCGATCTCCCCGAGGGCACCAGCCGCTTATGGCTGATCTGCCAACTCCTCGCGATGCGGGTGCCGCAAATCCTCAGCCCGCTGCTGCCCATTGCCGCGGTCGGCGGCGTGCTCATGGCCATCGCGCCGATGCTGCGCAAAGGCGAACTCACGGCCTTGGCCGCTGGCGGCGTGAGCCTGCGCCGCGCGTGTCGCTCAGCCCTGCTGCTCGCCATCAGCATTGGCGTCCTCGACTTTGCGCTGTCCGATCAGGTTGCACCGCGCCTGGAAACGCAGCGCGAAGCACTCGAAGACCTGCTCCAAGGCTCGTTCCAACACGGCGCTACCTGGCACGAAGCAGACAGCGGCGCCGACTGGTACGCGGAACGCGTCCAACTCAGCCGGTCTGGCGAACTCACCATCAGCGACGTCATCATTGCCACCGCCGATGGACGTCTGGTAACGGCTGGACAGCTAACCCACACGAGCGCGGGCTGGCAACTCGAGCCCCCCATCGTGTTCAGCGCCGGCGGCGAACAGCCCCAGCTTGAGCGCTCCACCGAGGCGCTCCCCTGCACCGGCCCCCTGGCGGTAAACGCCAAGCCCGATGAACTCGCCAGTGATCTGCTCAGCCGTCACGCCCGCACCAGCCTCGAACTGCTCAGCCGTGGCAGCCGACTCGAACTCAGCCTGGTATGGCAGCGCTTAGTACGACTGGTGATCCCGCTGCTGTGCCTGTGTTGCGCGCTCCCCATCTTCGTGCGCTTCAGCAACCGCAACCGCCTCCTCATCGGCGCCGCACAAGCGCTGCTGATGGCAGCCGTCCCCATGATCATCATGGCCGTCGGCACCATCGCCGCCGACACCAGCCCCTGGCCGCTGCCCGTTGTGGCCGCCCTCAGCCTAGCCCTAGCTCTAGCACCGGGCGCCGCGCTCATGCTCCGCTGGCGTGATTGATCTTGGAAAATTAGATTAGCAAGAGGGAGTCGAGGGAGTTGAGGTCCGAGTAAGGTTGGGA
>JAQIBG010000149.1 GCA_027859175.1 Planctomycetota bacterium
TCTACTTTAGGATGTGCTAACGTTGGGGTTGCTTACAGTCCGCTACTACAATCACGAGCGGACTCATCAGAGCCGACCGGGGCACAGGATGCCGGCGCCGATCCACCGCCGAAGTTCGGGCACTGACGTGGCCGCTGTTCGGCGTGGATTCGTGGGCAATACGCTCAGTTCGTACCACCGGGAGGCTGCCTGACTTTTTGCACTCCACACAACAGGGTTGTCAGTGCTGTTAGCAAGACCAAGGACTTCCTTTGTCACCGCTCATCTAAATTTGCCCCACCGCGGCGACCGTTTCGCCACTCGCCACCACTCTGTGATTGTCAGAGAACACTGAGGATGCCGGTCTGGCAAGAGCGATGAATTTTCGTACACAGCGGTCGATCAATAGCGCAACTAGGCGTACCGATACGCAGAGAGTCCGGACGCCTTGGCAACGCGGTCAAAAAGGTACGTGTCGTCACCTATGACGGGGCCATCGGGGAAAAAGTCGACAACTATCCCGCCGCCTGGAGCGTCTTCAACGATGCAGCCAGCGGCTCTAGCGCCATCCACATCTAGTGCTGGCTGACGAAGCCACATCTTGTCGAAGGCGATGTCGGTTATATACTTACCATAAAGTGCACTTCGTTTACGGGCCCGTTGATAATAATAGTGCGCAAGCCGCTGCGAGCTGACCATCAATTGCCAGTCACAATTAAGCTCGTGATAGATCCTCGCCGCCGTGCCATGAAACCGCTCGCGAGCAGCACTCCTAGCGACTTCATCCGAGATGCTTGAAAGGGCAAAGTGGGCGTAGGTCTCGCGCTCCCCCCCTGAACACATCTCGTCTATGGCCCTTACACAAAAGCACGTCAAACCCGGATTGAGCCGTCCGGACAGATACCCGTCACTCTCAAGCCAACATATCGGCACGTCGTCCAGGTCGCCGAAATACTCAACGTCAGCATCTCGATCCACAATTGACGCTGTCTGCCTGATAAACGTAGACGGCGGATCAGCGAAATCACCACCCCAGTCTTCACCAATGATACCCAGCACCCTACTCCACGATTCACCGACAACAGGAACTACGATAATCGATCCCGATGGAACCACCCGACTAACTCGAACTGTCATCAGAAGGTTCCCGCATCAATGACATCAATGAGAGGTAATTTTTCCCCAGTAATTTCATTATAGTCGCCAATAAGCTCGTTCGCCGCATCAATAATGCGTTTCTTCGAAGAGGATAGGCCCGGACTCTGAACAGCATACGATCCCCGTCTGACACCAGTTGAACCACCCTCTATGATTTGAAGCGCGAGATCTCTAGCTGCAGGTCTTTCGATACTGCCGTTGGACGCCTTTAGATCGATGAAGTGTCCGTCAACTTGAATCCAGACATCAGCCTCAACGGTCCGCCGGCCAGGCGTGCGTGCCCTGAACTTCCGCCCCATCTCAGTGATCTGATCCGCCGAGAACACTCCAGATTTGACCATATTAGCAGTCCCTACAGGCTCGAACGCGTGCCCAAGATTGCCACGTCGCAAGTTTAGCAAGAGACCACTTGAGCCTGCACCAGCGGGCTTATTCAGAATACCGGCAGGAAGCTTGCCATCGGACCCGCGCAGCACGTCAAGGCTCTCGAAGACACGGGAGTGGACCAGCTTGCCCCAATTGTCATTAGAAAGAACGAGCACCAGATCTCCGGCAACGGCATAATCCGAGTTACCACCCGGCAACTCATCCACTAACCTCACCAAGGACTCCACTGCATCATCGCTAAGGTCACCACCGACGCGTTTCATCGCACTCTCAACGTCCGTTAATGGAAAAATCGTCCCAAGCATTTGCCGTGAACTCAATGGTCAGGCTCTGTTCTCCAACACCAACATAGTTAATCGTGCGACCAGGGAAGCGGGCCGCAAGTCGGGAACGCTTACCCGTAAAACCGCCTCTTGGCCCTCTGGGCCACCAGGAACGAGAACGCCAAGAACAATACGCTCAGTCCTGGCACCGCGTCCAAGCTTCTCTTCGACGCGCTCAGTCACATGGCCACGAGATGACTCTTCGGTTGGCATCGTTATATCAGCACCGGCACTTCAGGACCTTCAGCGTCGTACCTGCAGGAGCACTAAAGGCAAATTGTGCAACCCAGTCGCCGCCCTCAGCTACCGTCGCATCGGCGTCTAGGCGGGCCCACTTGACAGCCTCGCGCTCCTGAGCGTGAAGGCCCAGCTGCCAAGCCAAGAGCACGACCGAAACCGTCCGTAAAAAATGCCACACCACAGCCATCGCCGTCTAGCTCTGCATTAACCAGAGTCCGCGCTGCCGTGCCGCAGCGTTGATCACAGCAGCACGCCATTCACCCGCAATGGCAACCATCACTTCACCTGAAAGGTCGCCAAATCGGTACTCCTCGAAGAGATCCGTCATACCAGGAAGACCAAGAGGCCCCCATTCCGCGGCCATGCGAGCAACGGATGCCGGCGCGTACACAGCGGTCACTGGCCAGAAGCCCTCAACCTTGTCAACGAGTTCGTAGACCCCCGGTCCACCTTCACAAACAAGCTCTTCAAAGAGACTCAATGCCTTAACAAACTCGGGCAACCTACTGTCCGCACCTTCGCCACCACCCGTCTTCGCCGGCTCTTCATCATCTTCATAGTCTTCCTCACCTTCCCCATCCAGGGCCGCCCAGTGAAAGATTATCGCATCATCCTGAGCCTCCGGCGAGAGGGCACACTCTGTAGCATTGGCGGACAGGAAATCATCCGGATCGGGGTCGAGCAGTGCGTAGTCACCGTCACTCGGCTCTGCAGGCAGCTCCTGCGTATAACGCCGCCAGGCACCTGGGAAGGTTTTGCCATCGATTTCAAACGCGCGCAGAATCTGGGACACCGGAATTCTCCTAGGGGTGCACGATCGTCACGGAGATATTGCCGCGACAAGACCAAAGCGGTCGCCCCATGACAGCACGAGACTTGTCTACCGTGTGGGGTGCAAATAATCAGCCAGCCCCCCAGCCCAGGCATTGCCAGGCCCAACTCGACTAAACCCTAGCGCCCATGACCCCCAACGACCTGACCGCCGAAGCCGCCATCTGCATCCTAGCCTGTGCGAGCCTCATCCAGCAACGGCTCCACAGACTGATCGACTGCCAGAACCTCCAGATCACGGTCCTCAAGCGACTCGTCTCTGATGGAACTCACCGCCCCACGGATGATGAGCGCCGAGTCCTCGCCCATCTAGCGCACCAGCTTGACCGGCCCCGCATCGATGTGGCCCTCGAAGCACTGATCGTACGACTCGCCACCGAGAACCCCCATTGGGGCTACGCCACCATAGCCGAGGCTATGCCCTGCGGCGTCATGGCATCCCGCCGGAAGCCGAGCGGGGTAACCATGACTGGAGCCGGTTCATTGAGGCCCATTGGCCCGGCCTCATGGCCATCGACTGCGCCACCTGGGAAGTCCCTGACCCTCAAGG
>JAQIBG010000048.1 GCA_027859175.1 Planctomycetota bacterium
CGTCGAGCAAGACCACGGCGTACGCAACGAGAGCGAAATCAAGCGCCGACGGAAACGTCGACAAGAAGCGGTTCAAAAATCCGCTCAGGCGGGGCGAGCCATGCCGCCAATACCACAAGATCTCATCGACCGAGCATCGCAGCGGACGCTCGTATTTATCCGGTGGGTTCGCAACGCATTATTCAAGGACGTCGATTGGGCCGCCTTGCTGACGCGACTTCGAGGCATCTACGCGGACGGTGTCGGGTGAATTTTGGACACCGATGGGCTCGGACGTCTACTTTCCGGCGTTTGTTTCTTCCCCGGCGCACTATGTGTCCCGCTTGATTCTGCGATCCAGTGCGCGCGCAGCGCCTGCAGATGCCACAAAGGAGGCCGCTACCGCTGATGCCGTGCCCGGACTTAATCCAATCTGAAAGAGCCAGCCAACAGCAAACGCCGACACCAGGTGCGCGACTGCGGTGATACCAAGCAGTAACCTGACCTCCGGCCTCGAACATAACAGGCCAGATCCGACCAGTAAGCACAGAACGACATGTGCAATATAAAGGATCGTCGCACATGCGAGAAGAGACATAAATATGGACTCATGCGCCTGCCATATGAACTGCAATAAATTCGTATCTGCGAATGCTAGCACACCACCACTCCCACACGACCGCACTGTCACCATTAACGAGAAACCAAGCAGCACGGTGCAAATGGCAAGCCAAGCAACACGGAGGACATGACTACTCACCCGGCGGCTTCCGCTCATATATAACCTGACAATTGCCCATGGACTTAAGCTCTTTCTCAAGGCGATGGGGATACGCGCGGTCACCATCAAACCATCCTGTCTCAAAGCCTCGCTCCGGAGGATTGATAGAATCGGTACCCGAGCAACCCATCCTCAACGCATTCACTACAAACTGCACCTCAGTTGAGCACACTTCGCCAGCCTCAAGGTATGTGCTTCCAAATAGCCCCTCGGGAGCCCCAGTCTCAACTCTCCTCCTTGCATCTGCTTCAAAATCCCTCGCTCTAGCCATCGAAGCATCATCAAGGCAGCAACATTTGATTACGCTCTTAATATACGCTTCAAACATAGAGCCATTTCCAGCGCCGCGCTCATAACTGCCGCCGATAAAATCCACCTCAAGCCCGCTCTGGTGGAAACCGTAGGCCATTCTTGGCGTAGTTCCCCAGGCCGAGTGCCCAAACACCATCGTTCCTGGTTCGGCATGATAGGTCCAGATGAAAATGCAGTTTTCTACTACGTCCGAGAGGCGGCCTGACTTACTTGATAGGACACGGCTGATGCATCCTGTCACTATTCTTTATGGCTTGGGTTTCTACTCAAACCCAAGAACCACCAAGACACCACAATCAATGATGCAATAGCCAATCCAACAAGAGCCCCTACAGTCAAAAACCAACCGATATTGCGCTCGAATCCAAGGGCTACTAGATAGCCGCCCAATGCACCCAAACCGGAGGCCGATGAGATAATCAGCAACGAGATCGCCTTACTCATCAGAATGATCCATCCGGCAACGGCGGCCCAATCTGCCCATCAGGTGGGACGCCATCACAGCACCACTGCTTTTGATCGCACTGCTGTTTGATCACATTTAATTCATTCAGAACCGCACGATGCGCGACTAACTCTTGAGATAGATGAACCGTCATGAAATCCTTCGCCCCTTCTTCGCCTGAAAGATTTGTCACAGTACCAAACAGCAGGGAAAACCCACCACCTATAATAGTGGTCACGGCACGGCCTGTTGCAATCAAGCCGTCTCTCTCAACACGATCAATCGCTTGAGTCACGCATGCAGGCTGACCGAAAAGGCTGCGTGCACCGAAAAATGCAGTTCCAGCATTAACTGCACCGATTTGCCTCCGGCGATCCCGATATTCAGTGAAGCTTGATATCTCATCGGCAATACTGTTATTGATCAGATTCACGACTTCTTGCATGTTTGAAATTGCCTGATCGATGTAACAGCAGCAATCAATGTCAATGGTATACATACCCGTCGGGTCAGTGGCCAAAGGCACAAAATACGCTTGATATAACGAATAGCCGTCTTGGTAACCGTCACCAGCCATTGGGTGAGGTCCAAGCCATAGCGCCTCTGAACTCTTGCCCATTGCCTCTAGGGCACCACGACGAAGCGAATATGACCGCTGGAGCGGATCCCGGCCAATAAACCTCCCCAACCCATGGTCAAAGTACCGAGCCCTAAAGTAGCTCAGCCCAGTCTCACCATCCAACCTGCGCCCAGTAAACCGGTACGGCTGCCCAACAGTAGACCCAGCAATCACATTTAAAGCCGAAGCATCAGTAACCACACTAGCACCATAAGCATCATACCCATACCGCTCAACCACCGAGCCATCGCCCTTGGTCAGCGCCGCCACCGAGTACAGATGGTTAGCATGGAAGTAGAACCGAGCATCCGAGTGCGCATGGTCAATCATCCCCACCACATCATCCACATAGCCCCCATACACATAACTACGGTCCAACACCCCATCAACATACTCACTCAAGACTCGCGGCCCTGAACACACGAACACACGAGTTGAGGTCACGCCATCTTTGACAACCCCCTTCGCCACTCGGCGCCCCAGCGCATCATAGACATAACTCGCGCTGTCATCGTCCTCGGCCAAATTCACCGCAGCAGCCAAGCGATTCTCCACATCCCAGCTCAGCCCCTGCCCGCGCTCATCCACGGTCAGATTGCCCTTGGCATCATAGCTCAAGTTGGCCGCGCCCACTGTGGTGGCCTCATGAACAGCATTGTGGCCCCGGCTTTCAGGAACGCCGTCCACGGTGGTCTGGTCCCAATCACCCACCAAGCTCAGATCCCAAGTCTGGGTTAAGCTCGGCGGCGTGCCGGGGCCGGTGCGGGTCCAACTGGTCAGGCGGTCTTCATCATCATAACCAAAGACTTGGGACAGATCCGGCCGCAGGGCGTCGGTCTCGCTGGTCTTGCGCTTATTGGCGTCGTAGCC
>JAQIBG010000108.1 GCA_027859175.1 Planctomycetota bacterium
TGGGAGTGTCGCTGCCCCAGAGACACACACCCGCCGCCCCGATCTCCATCCTCGACGAGCGTCCATCGCGCGTTTTGGTCTCGCCACCCACACCCGCCCTGAGTCGTTCCGTCTCACGCAACGCGGCGACATCGCGCCCGCCTCCTGGGAGTGTCGCTGCCCTCAGCGACATGCGCGTCGCGGTGGTCGCTAACACCGGTCCGCCCCATAGCGCGTTTCGGCCTCGCCACCCACGCCTGCCCTGCAGGCGCACCAGGAACCAGGAACCAAAGCACCACACCCCCACCAAAACCTTGCCTTCAGCGCCTTTACCCCACACTGCTCGCCTTCAGGCTCCCGTCAAAGCCCGGCCCTGACTCCCATGGGAATCAGGATGTTCGAAAGTATCAGCGAGCGCTTTAGCTCTATCTTCGACAAGCTCCGCTACGGCGGTGCGCTGACGGAAGACAATATCCGTGAAGGTTTGCGCGAGGTCCGTCGGGCTTTGCTTGAGGCCGACGTCAATGTCGACGTGGTCAAGGAGTTCCTCGACAAGTGCACTGCCAAGGCGGTGGGCGAGGACATCGTCAAGGGTGTTGAGCCGGGCCAGCAGGTGGTGCAGATCGTTCACGATCAGCTGATCGAGCTGATGGGTGAGTCGGATACCGAGATCCCCTTCGCCAAAAATGGCCCCACCGTCATCTTGATGGCCGGTCTTCAGGGTTCGGGTAAAACCACCACCACCGCCAAGCTCGCCATGATGCTGTTGGGTATGGGCAAGCGCCCCATGATGGTGGCTGCCGACTTGCAACGTCCGGCTGCTATCGAACAGCTCAAGATTCTCGGCGAGCACGTTGGCGTGCCGGTGTTCCATGAATCCGGCATGACCCCGCCCGAGCTGTGCGCCAAGGCGCTCAAGCACGCCGAGGGTGATAACCGCGACGTGATCCTGCTTGATACCGCCGGCCGTCTGCACGTTGACGACCAGTTGATGGACGAGATCGCCGACGTCTCCAAGCGTACCAAGCCGACCCAGACCTACCTCGTGGTCGACTCGATGACCGGTCAAGACGCGGTCAACTCGGCCAAGGCCTTCAATGAGCGCCTCGAAATCGACGGCGTTATCTTCACCAAACTCGACGGTGATACCCGCGGCGGCGCCATTGTCAGCTTGCGCCACATCGTGGGTAAGCCGATTAAGTTCATCGGTGTTGGTGAGAAGATCGAAGCGGTTCAGCCGTTCCAGCCCGATCGTTACGCGCGCCGCATTCTCGGCATGGGCGATATCCTGAGCTTTGTTGAGAAAGCCCAAGGAGCGATCGACGAAAAAGAAGCTGCCAAGCTCGAAGAGAAGTTCCTCAAGAACAAGTTCGACCTCGAAGACTTCTCGAAGCAGTTGCAGACCATCATGAAGATGGGCTCGCTTAAAGACCTGCTCGGCTTGATCCCTGGTGTTGGCGCCAAGTTCAAGCAGCTCGACATTGACGAGTCGGTATTCAAGAAATACCAGGCGATCATCTCCTCAATGACCGGCTACGAGCGCGCGCGTCCCGACCTCATCGATATGAGCCGGCGTCGTCGTATTGCCAATGGTTCGGGTAATAGCACCCACGAGGTGCAAACGCTGCTCAAGCAGTTCCAGACCATGAAGAAGATGATGGGTAAGTTCGGCGACATCCAGGAGATGGCCGGCAAGCTGCCCGAGCAAGACGAGCTTACGCCTGAGCAATTGGCCAATCCGCAGGCCTTCATGCCCAATCCTAATCGCTTGTTCTCAGCGCGGGTTGATAAGAAGGCCGAGCGCAAGGCCAAGCAAGATAAGAAGAAGAAGCGCAAGATGGCGAAGAAGAACAAGCGCTAGCGCTTTGTCCCACGCCCGTGGTGAGGCTGCCTGTGGTGGCCTCGCTAAGGGTGTGCCGTGCTGAACATTCATTAAGGTAGAACTGACACCTCATGCTGACCACCGATGATCGTCTGCGCTTCGGCGCGTGCTGGTATCCTGAACATTGGCCGCAGGAGCGCTGGGCTGAAGACCTGCGCTTGATGCGCGAGGCCGGGATGACCTGCGTGCGCATTGGTGAGGGGGCCTGGACCGAGTGTCAGCCGAGCGCCGATCGATTCGATTGGAGCTTCCTCGACCGCGTGCTCGATCTGTGTGCTGAGCACGGCATCGGCGCGATCTTGGGCACGCCAACCTACTGCGCGCCGGCTTGGTTAGAGACCGCCCATCCCGAGATCATCGCGCTGCGTGATGACGGCAGCCCGTGGTACAGGCATTCGCGCCGGTATTACGATTATACCCAAGCGGCCTATCGCGATGCGTGTCGCGCGATTGTCAGCGCGGAAGCCGAACGCTACGCGCGTGATGAACGGATCTGGGCGTGGCAGGTCGACAATGAGATGTTCTGTCACCTCGGCGCGTTCTGGGGTGAGAGCGTACGCACCGCGTTCCAAGCTTGGCTGGCCGAACGCTACGGCGATATCACGCGTTTGAACGAGGCCTGGGGCATGGCCTTCTGGTCGAACCAGCTTGAGAACTTTGCGCAAGCCGATCTGCCTGGCCCCACGGTGGCGCATTACAACCACCATCAGCAGGCCGATTATCGCTATTTCTTGGCTGACCTTGGTCGTGACTTCTTGTTCGAGCAGCGCGATATTATCAAGGCCGTTGAGCCCAATGCGGTGGTCTTACATAACTGCCCCTTTGCTCCGATTGATCGCGCCGATCTGCTGGAAGGTTTGGACGTGTACGGTCACGACCACTATCCGCGCTTTGCCGAGGGTGCTGTTGGCCGCGCCCGTATGGGGCTCAACTACAGTCGTTTCCGCCATTACGCCAAACGCCTGTGGGTGGTGGAGCAGCAGGCCAGCCAGGTTGGTCAAACCAGCTATCGCCGCCCCGTGTCGCCTCCTGGTGAACTGAGCGTAGCGGCCTTGCAGTCGATCGCGCATGGCTGTGATCTGCTGACTTGGTTCCGCTGGCGTAGCTACCACGCCGCGCAAGAGACCAACTGGGGTGGCTTGCTGCCGCATTGGGGCCAGCCCGGCCGGTATTATGACGAAGCCAAAGACCTGATCACGGCGCTCGCGCCGCATGCGGAAACCATCGCGGCCACCAAGCCGCGGGTCAGCGTGGCGCGTTTGATGTCGTTTCGGCAAGAGACCGGGGCCTATGTCGAGCCGTGGATTGGCGAGCAGATCGAGGGTGAGGGTGGCCGTGGCGCGTTGGTGCATCTGGGCCTTAATGAAAACACTGTGCGCCCGGGTGACCTCAAGCCCTACGACCAGTATCAAGTGGCGCTCCTTCCTTTGGCGATTGCGCTTGATGAAGATGAGGTCGCGGCCATTCGCGCCTGGGTTGAAGCCGGCGGCACCTTGGTGGTTGGCCCGATGGCCGGGCATCGTGACGCCCAACTGCATGCGCCGGTACAGGCTGAGCCGCCTGGCTTGTTAGCCGAGTTGACCGGTACCGCTAACGGCGAGGGCACCACGACCAAGAGCCCGGTGCGCATCCGCGCCACCGATGGCGGCGAAACCATCGATAGTTCGTGCTACGCCGAAATCATCGAGCCGCGGCTTGAAGGAACGCGCGTGTTGGCCACTCATCTCAGCGGCTGGCTCACTGGCAGTGCGGCAGTGGTGGATCGCCAACTCGGTCGTGGCCGCGTGTTGCATGTTGGTGTGGCGCTCGGCGACAAGCTGCTCGAGTGGCTGTGGATGGAATGCAACCTGCCGCGTCCGCCGGCCGCGATGGCGGTTCATGAAGACGGGGCCGAAGTACTGACGCGTGAGTGCGATGGCTACGCCCTGCACTTCGTGCTCAACCACGGTGCCGCGTCGGCGATTGCCTACTTGTACCACCAGGTCACCGATCTGCTGACCGGTGAAGAGCTGACCAACAGCTTCACCGTGCCCAGCTATGGCTACCGGATCTTGCGCGAGGAGCTCCGCTGAGCGCGCGCCTGCGCATGGTGGCGTCTCTGGTGCAGCCGGGGACGGCACCGGTGTGGGACCTGGGGTGTGAACATGGGCAGTTGTGGCCTTTTGTGCCGAGTCGGCGCGTTGTTGGTTTGGAGTTGCGGCACCATCTCCTGACGCGGCGCGGGCAGCGGCCCTGCGCGGTGATGGATGGTCTTGCGGCCTTGGCCGCGGCGCCCGGCACGGTGGTGGCGGCCGGCATCGGAGAACGCGTGGTGCTGGCAGCCCTTGCGGCGCCGGCGCTCGCGGCGTGTACCCAGCTGGTGATGGTGCCATCGCCTTTGCCTTATGGCTTGCGGCCGCACGTGCGCGCCTGCGGCTGGTACTGCCATCGTGAGCGTTTGGTGGCGGAGCGGGGGCGGTTTCATGTCGTGATCGACGCGCGCCGGGGCCCAGGGCCAGCGGCAGGGGGCGCTGATGCTGAGTTGCTAGGGCCGCGCTTGGTGGCTAATCACGACCCACTGCTCGCGCCGTACCTGGAGGATCTGGTGGCACGCCGCCGTCATGCTGCAGCTGGGAGCCCTGAGGGCCAATTCGTGGCTGCGGCACGCCGCCTCCTGGCGACTTTGTGAGCCCTTGCACCCTGAGGCGTGCGCTCTAAGTTTGCGCCCCTTCGCCAGCCCACAGGCAGGCGTAGCGCCGTAGTAGCTCAGTTGGTAGAGCGGTGCTTTCGTAAAGCATAGGTCGGGGGTTCAAGTCCCTCCTACGGCACCATTGAGAACGCCGCGCATTATGCGCGGCGTTCTTTGGTGTGTGCCAGGGCCAGCTTAGGCAGCTTAGGCAGCTTGAGTTGCCTTGGTCTGCACCGCCGTACCGCACTTCTCACAATGGTTAACCGGGCCCACCAGCGGATTGCGGCATACCTCGCAGCAGCGGATGCCAGTGCGCTCGCGTAGCTTGGCTTCGATGCGGGCCTTGTCGTGGAGGTGGCCCATGATCACGAGCACTAGGCCGGCAACAAAAGCCGCGAGCAGCACGCTGATGCTGCTGGTCATGTTGATGGAACGAAACGCGATGATGGCGAGCCAGAGCACGCTGATCGACAACCACTTGCCGATACGCATTTCACGGCCGTAGGTCCAGAACGCACCTGTCATCAGCGAGGCAACCACCAGGGCAAAGATGGACATGACTGTCTCCTTGCTGGCAATTGTAGGGCCGCTTGGGTGGCAGAACTGCGCTAGGGCAGGGGCGTCTCGGGCAAGTTTGCCGGGCGCGTGACCGACAGACCTGACAGGTACAGGGCTTCGCCGGCCCCGCCCAGGAACACCACGCCCACGGCCGCAGACGGCACGTGTTTGGCCGGTTGGAGCTTGGCGGCAGGAACAGCATGGCCGTCACAGGTGATGCGTAGCTGATCGCCGGTGCAGTCGAACACCCATTCGCGCCAGGCGGTTTTGCGTTTGAGGCCGAGTGGGTGCGAGGTGAACCACTGGTTCTCGCCGGTGTTGAACCAGGCGTAGTCGCGGTCGCCGTTGAGGTAGGGGCGCCACGCTTGGCGGATGGCAAAAATATCACCGTCTGCGGTCATGAGGCCGAGGCCAATACCGGTGCCGTTGTTCTTGCCGCGCGTGGTGCCGGCGTCGTAGATCTGAGCGCGGACTAGCACCTTGCGGTTATCGTTGTGAGCAAAGCGGACCACCGCGCGCTTGGTGATCGCCAATACTTGGTCGCGCCCTTTCTCGCTCACCAACTCTGTCTTTGATTCGGTCCACCGTGGGGCCGTGCGTTGGGCTAGGTCGGCGTGCCATGTCTGGCCGGGCTCGAGTTCGGGTACGACGTCGCTGGCTGCGGCTTCGTCACCCGGTTCAACCCACACGGGCCAACTGCGTTGTTCGCCGCCGAAGGTCCAGCGGATCTGATACGCGCCAGGTTTGCGTTCGCCGTTTTCGCCGAGACTGCCATCCCATAGGGGCGCAAGATAGGAGGTCCCAGGCGTTATCTCGCGCTCGAACAGGCGTGCCAGGGGCGTGCCGTCCTGATCCAGCACCTCTATCTCAAGGCGTCCGGTGCCCACCAGGGCTGTGGCGAGGCGAACGCGACGATCGCTGCGCAGCAGCACCGTATCGGGGATAACCATCGCCATGCTTAGGTGCATGCCTGGTTGCATGGGGAGGGTGGTGGCCTGGGCTTGGTGGCCGGGCGGTAGCAGGCGCCGGGCCCAGTCATCGCTGGTGGGGGCGTCGAGTGCGAATGTGGCGCGCTGAATGCGGCCGCGATCGCCCTTGGCGGCGGCGAGGCGCTCGTGGGTGGCCTTATGGAGTTGTGGGTCAAAGCGCGCGAGGGCGGTCCACAGGGTGCCCGCCTTGCTGCTGCCATCGGCCGAGGTGAATGTGTGCGACTGCATCCAGCGATTGGTGGCGCACATCAGTTCAATGTCGTGACGACTGAACACCACGCCGCTGTCATAGGCTTCCACAAAGCAGGCGACTTCGCCTGCCTGGTAACCAGGGCGCTTGGGGTGCACTGCAACCCAACTCGCAGGCGCATTGCCGGGCATGTCGTAGGCGCCGTGTGGCATCCAGAAATTCCACACCGCCCGCGTGTTGTCATCAAAGCCGCGGCGCATGGCCGTGTGGCGCGCGAAAATTTCCGCAGCGCGTTGCCGCAGCGCGTCATCGCCGGTGATGCGCCACAGCCGCAGCAGCACCGTGGCGTTGGTGTAATGTTTATTGAGGTTGTCGCTGATGATGGTGCCGCTGTCGACCCAGCTGCCCGTAGCCACGTCGATGGCCTGGGGGTAGGTGTGGTAACTACCGTAGTCGAGACGGTCGCGCAGGTACATGCTGCGGTGGTTGATCTTGTCGAAGCACATGCGCTTGGCGATGTCGAGGTAAAGCGTGGCGGCGGTGCCCCAGCGCGCGCTGAGCTCCTTGTCGGCGAGCACGATCGCAGCCCAGGAAGTCAGCGGACGCGCCAGCAGGGCGTCGCCAACCACGGTATCGTGAATGATGGGCGCAGCGCCGGGCTTGTTGTTGCTGAACGGGCCGCCAAAGGTGCCCGGGAAGCCGTCGGGATCATTGCTGATCGCGGTTTCGATTGCCCAATCGTAATGTTCTTTGGCTACTTGCAGCCACGCTGGGTCGCCGCTGGCGCGGTAGCCATCGATAAAGGTGTCGGCGGCGTGGGCAAAATGCCAACACCAGGCTTCGCCACTGGATGTGGCCAAGTTGGGATTGGCCATCACTTGTTGCCGCCATGCGCTTGGCGTTGGTAGGTCGGCCCCAGCCAGGAGTGCGAGGAGCGAGCACAGAAGCGCGGCGGTGCGAAGCATGCCCGAGTTTGGCCGGCCGGGCTTGCAGCCAAGGGCAGAATGGCTGGTGCTGCGTGACCGTGCGCTAAGCGCTATTGGCCGGTCCACATGTCGGGCGGGCCTTTATTGCTGTAGAAGGAAATATCTGGTCCGGTGGTTTGAGCCGGTTTGAGGGTTTCGACGTGACAGTCGAAGAACAGATAGTTGGAGCGGCCCCGGTGACAGACTTTGAGGCTGCCGCCACCTGGGTTGTTGACGAAGGGGGCATGCCAGCCATTGGGCGGGATGATGGTGCCGGTTTCAAAACTCATCGGCGGGCGGTTCCAGATCGGTTGCACAATGGTGCCGCGCTTGGCCTCATTGTTTTTGCCGGGGTCAGCGCCCCACATCT
>JAQIBG010000155.1 GCA_027859175.1 Planctomycetota bacterium
GCCCATGCGGACGTTGTTTTCGGTGGCGTCCCAATTGATGCCGCATTCTGGGCCAGTGCGGGCCACGATCTCGGCGGCCTTGTCGCACAGGCGTTCGAGGTCGTCGGGGCCGCCGAGGCTGATGAAGTCGATTTTGAAACGGCGAAAGCCGCCGGCTGCGCGGTTGCGCACAATGCTGTCGACCTCGACGCCCCAGGGCTGCCACAGGCCGAGGGCTACCTTGCGCTGCGCGGCGTGCTCGCGCACGGTGGTCCAGCCATCGGGGAAGCGGGTTGGGTTGGGGGTCCAGTCGACGCTGAAGGGTTTGTCGGCGCCCGGTTCGCACTGCCAGCCGTCGTCGATCTGGATGATGTCGACGCCGAGGTCGGCGCAGCTGTCGATTTCACGTAGCACATTGTCTTGCTCGGCGGCGCTGCGGCTGCCCTCGCCCGCGCCGCGACTGCCCCAGGTGTTGGCCATGATCAGGGCGTCGCGTTTGGCGCGGAACGGATAACGGTGCTGGTCGAATGTTTTGATCGCGGCGCGTCCGTCATCGAGGGTGCCGCAGCTGAGGATGGTCCAGCAGGCCCAACAGGCGCGCGCGCGTTCACGGCGTGGCCACGGGCCGTGGCCATAGCCACCAGCGATACCGAGGCCGGTGACGCGGACGCTGCTGGGGTCGAACACGAAGGCGCCGGTGTCGATGCCGTTTTGGTTGACGCATTTGTGCGATTCTTTGACTAGAGACAGGCAGCTGTCGTCGGCTTGAACTTGCAGCGCGCTGGCCCAGTCGACGGTGTCGGCCTGGGAGGGGTTGAGCGCTTGCTCGCGGATGATCGGGAACTCGGCATAATTGCGGTGTTGGGTGTCGTTGTAGTAGCCGGCAACGCGGCCCGCGGTGAGCCCGGGCGCGAGCGCCAAGCGCGCGCTGTGGCTGGGGCCGAGGAAGGTGGGGGTCTCGTCGTGCGACATCTCACGCAGCGCGCGCACCGTGAGTTGGCTGCGGATGCCGGGTGCGCCCGGGAAGAGCCACAGACGCCAGCACAGCTCAAAGCCAGCTTGGTGATAGCGTACCGGCAGTTCGCAGACGAGGTGATCGTCGGTATCAGTGGCATCGCGCACAGTGGCGATGTGCAGTTCGCCATAGTCTGCGCTGCTGTGATCGTCGATCACGCCGATGAGCTGCCAGTCACAGCGCGGCGTGGCTGTCTGGTCGATCCACTCGCGCGCGCTGTCGTGGTGGCGCAGCGAGATCGTGGCCAAGCCATGGTCGAGCAGGCGCCAGGTTTGCGTTACCAGGCCGGTGGTCACGCGCAGTTCAGCAGCGTTGAGGGTGACGGAGGCGCTGGCAAAGGTGTGCGTGATCGGCGTGGCGGCGTTTGCGGTGTTCATGGGATAGCTCCAAACAGTAGAGATGTGCTCTGGCCATATGATAATCCGTTAAAACCACTGGAACAAGACGGGCATCATGCTCATATCAGCAGTATTGTGCTCAATGCTTCTGAACCGCTGTTCCTCTATCTGACCGAGCACGCGCCGCCGGGCCTGCGCGCCTGGGCCTGTAGTTGCGGCATCGGACGGGTGTTGTCGGCTGGCTATCGCTTTTCTGGCGACCACCCGGCCCACAGTGGTTTCAGCATCATTCAGCTCACCTTGGCCGGGCAGGGCTATCTCGACTACCATGGCCACACCTATGCGGTGCCGGCGGGGCACGCGCTGCTGGTGCAGCCGCCCGATGAGCATTGCTACTACGCGCGCGAAGGCGAGGAGTGGCACTTTGCCTTTGTGACCCTCAACGGCGTTGACGCGGCGCGCTATTGGCGTGAGGCCCTCGCGCTCAGCGGCCCGGTGCTCAAGGCTGGCCCAGCCTTACGCCGCAGCATTGAAGCGCTGGTGGCCAACCGGATTGATGCCAGCACTGCGAGCGATCCGTGGATAGACGGCCGCGATGCCTACGCGCTGTGCTGCGAGCTGCTGGCCCAGGCCCACGACCACAGCGGCGCCGGTCTCGACCCTGAAGCGCAAGTCATGCGCCGCGTGTGCGACCACATCCAACGCCACCTCGCAGACGCACTCGGTGTTGACGATCTCGCCGCGCTGGCCGGCATGAGCCGCGCACACTTCTCACGCCGCTTCAAGCACCACACCGGCCACGCTCCCGGCGCCTGGCTGCAAGCGCGCCGTCTCGAGCGCGCGTGCCACCTGCTGCGCGCCACGCACGACCCCATCGCCACCATCGCCATGGCCTGTGGCTTCACTGACGGTAATTATTTCGCCCGCCAATTCCGCGCCCACCACGGCCTCAGCCCGAGGGCCTATCGCTGTGGAGACTAACTAGAATTAGCAGGAGGGAGTTGAGGGAGTTGAGGTCCGAGTGAGTATTGAAGGGGTGGCCGGTTCACCGCTCAAGCATGCAGCGCTGAGGCCGCAGCCAATCCCGCGCTCGAGGCCATGTCAGCATAACGCGGAGAGCCAAGCCCTCTCCCCCTCATTCGGACCTCAACTCCCTCAACTCCCTCCTGCTAATCAAACTAGCGAAGGCCCAGTTGTTTGGCTTTGTACCGGATTTGGCGGAAGGTGAGGCCGAGGCGTTTGGCGGCTTCGGTGAGGGTGCCGTCGGTGGCGTCGAGGGCGGCTTGCAGCAAGACTTTTTCGTGGCGGCGGAGTTCGCCTTCGAGGTCGATGGTGGCGCCGCTGCGGAGGTGGGCGGCGAGGTCTTGGCTGGCGTCTTGGTTGGGCGGGCCCGAGATCGTGGTGGTGCGACGACGTTCGAGTGCGGGGCTTGGGGCCGATTGGTGGCGCACGGTGGTTTCGCGCCGGAAGCTGGCGGTGTGCTCGCCGCGGATCGCGCGCCACATGCCGGTTTCGGTGTCGGCCACGTCGCCAAACAGCGCATCGACGGTGATCTTGCCTTCAGCGGTAAGGGCCACGCCGCGCTGGATGCGATTGTCGAGTTCGCGGATATTGCCGGCCCAACGATAGCTCGCCATGGCCTCCATCGCTTCGTCGCTGAAGCCTTCAACGCCACGCCGTAGGCGCACCGCATGGCGCGACAGCAGATGGCCGGCCAGCAGGGGGATGTCGTCGCTGCGTTGGCGCAGGGCCGGCATGTGCACGCTGATCACGGCGAGGCGGTAGTACAGGTCTTCGCGGAAGGTGCCGGCTTTGACCATGGCCTTGAGGTCTTTATTGGTGGCCGCAACCACGCGCACATCGCAGGTTTGCACCTTACTGCCGCCAACCGGGAGATACTCGCCGGCCTCAAGCACGCGCAGCAGTTTGACCTGTGTTTCCATCGCCAGGTCGCCGACTTCGTCGAGGAACAAGGTGCCGGTGTCGGCCAGTTCAAATAGGCCCGGACGATCTTTGACCGCGCCGGTGAAGGCGCCTTTGACGTGGCCAAACAATTCACTTTCAAGCAGCGAGGGCGTGAGGGCGCCCGAGTTGACGCGCATCATGCTGCGGTCGGCACGCAGGCTCGAATAGTGGACGGCCGAAGCGATGAGCTCTTTGCCGGTGCCGCTCTCGCCGGTGATCAAGATCGAGGCGTCGGTAGTGGAGACCTGCTCGATGAGTTCCTGGATCTCGAGCATGGGGCGGCTGGCGCCAACCAGGTGCACGCGCGACAGGTCGTCTTCGCCTTGGTTGGCGAGGTGGTGCTCGCGCGCTGCCAGGGCGCGGCGCACCAAACTGCGCACGATGCTGTTATCGAAGGGCTTGGCGATGAAGTTGTAGGCGCCCAGGCGCATCGCCTGAGCGGCGGTGGTCGAATCGGCGTAGGCGGTCATCACGATGGTGAACACGCCTTTGTGACCGCGGTGGATGGTATCGAGAACGCCGAGACCGTCGCCGTCGTCCATCCGCAGGTCGGTAATCACCACGTCGATGGGATGCGCGTCGAGTGCCGCGCTGGCTTCGCGGCCAGATGCGGCTGTTACCACCTCGTGGCCATCGCGCCGCAGCACCACTTCGAGCATGCCCCGGATGCCCTCTTCATCATCGACGACCAGAATCTGACCCATGACGGCCGGTTGTACGCCCCAAGCCCCGCGACGCCAGCCATCCTAAGGCCCGGGTGTGCTGGCAGGTGCGGGCGTTTATCGTGAAGCGGTTTTACGCCAGGACGCCAGGGCGCCAGG
>JAQIBG010000124.1 GCA_027859175.1 Planctomycetota bacterium
CGTTTGGAACCGATCCTGGTTCGCGCGACTAGTCGAGTTACTGGGGCTTTACCTCGGATGGCTTCGGTGCATCAGACGAGGGCGCGGGTTGGTCCATGGCTGCACCGATGGCACTGAGAACTTGGGCCAATGATAAGCGCTGCTTGTAATCTTGGTTATGGTGCGCGTAGCGAATGGTACCGCTTTGATCTACCAAGTAGACTGCTGGATGCGGTAATTGGTAATGGCTGTGGCCCGATGCAGCCTCGAGGTCGATGTTGTAGCCGCGATACTTGTCCCGCGTGGCTTCATCAACCGTGAACGCGAGCCCAAAGGCGCGGATGGCGCTCGCATCGGCATCTGAGAGTAGGCGATAGGGCAAGTGGTGCTTGTTGTTGGTGGCGGCGAGTTGCTCGGGTGCATCGGGGCTGATTGCAATGACCTGCCAACCGGTGGCGGCAATCTGCTCATGCCCTGCGCCGAGTTCGGCGAGGTGTGTGTTGCAATAGGGGCACCAGCCGCCGCGATAAAAGATGAGCACAACGGGTTGCTCGGCTACGGCCGCCCTCAGGTTAACGGCTGTGCCACCGGCATCAGTGAGGGTCAATGCTGGTAAGGGGTCACCAACCGCGAGTGGGCCTGCCGGAGCGCTAGCCTGGGCACTGGCATCCGAAGACGGAGGCGCTGGTTCGGTTGATTCTTGGAGTGAGGGCTGTGCCGGCGCCTCATTCACAATGGCCCGGGCGATACCAACGACCAGAGCAATGAGGATGGCAACAAGGGCAATAAAAGCGGCGATACGCATGGCTTCTCCAAGAGAAGCTACGGTGTCCATAGCTGAACTGTTTGCCAGTTTTCATTGCTACCAATAAAGGGGCCCGCACGCACACACCACCAGAGAGCACTCGCCAGGATGCCACCAACCACGTGTACGTGCGGGCACAAGGGAGGGGACCTTCCCCTCCGTACCCAATTCAAGAATTCAAAGACGGGATCGAAAATGGCGGCCCGCACCCACACACCCACCGCAGATCAAAAAGCCGCACTCCGCTATCGGAGGAGAGCCAGCTAGTGCAAGAGCACGACTCCTGATCTATCCAAAAACCCGGTGGATGCGGGTCGCTATCGATCCTTATCCTATCCTTTATCCTTTCGACCGGCACCCAGGCTGAACCCGAGCACCACTTGAGGTAGGTCTGAATGTTAAGCAGACGTGGAGCCAGAATTGCGACGCAAACAGAGTTTGGCGACATCCATAGCCTAGCGCGATGAGTCGACCCAAGATTGCCGCATGGTTGGGTGCTGGGAGTGTTCCTGGTTCCTGGTGCGCGCCTTCGGCGCGTCGTGGGCGTGGTTTCCGCTCCCGGCCAGCCACTCAGGAAGCGATGGCCTGACGCACGCGAGCACCTGCCGGCATCCAACGCGCGAAGCGCGCACCAGGAACCAGGAACCAGGAACCGCTAAATAGCGTTGACGCAGTCGCCACCACGCTCGATATCGCTGATATTGGCCACGGTGGTGATGGCGATCGCGCTGAGGGCTTCGCGCGTATAGCAGGCCTGATGGGCGGTGATGAGCACATTGGGGAAGCGCAGAAGCGGCGCCCAACGGTTGGCCAGGAGGGCGCGATCTTCGGTTTCGGTGAAGTAGAGCCCCTCGTCTTCTTCGTAGATATCGAGGCCGAGCGCGCCGAGTTGGCCCGACTCGAGGCCCTCGGCAACGGCATCGATGTCAAGCAGACCGCCGCGGCTGGTGTTGATCAGCAGCGCGCCGGGTTTGATGCCGCGAATTGCCCGGGCATCGATCAAGGATTCGGTGCGCGGCGTTAGCGGGCAGTGTAAGGTGATCAGGTCGGCCTCGGCGAGGCAGGTTGCAAAATCGGTGTAGGTGACGCGGCAGCTTGGGTTTACCACAGGGTCTGCGGCTACAACTCGGCATCCAAGACCCTGTAGGCATTCGGCCACGCGACAGCCGATGCGGCCGGTTCCGATAACGGCGGCAGTGGCCCCCTGGAGTTGAAAGCCGAGGAAGCCGTCGAGCGACACATCGCCATCGCGAACTCGGTTATAGGCGCGGTGGGTGCGCCGAGCCAAACTCAGGGCAAGGGCGAGGGCATGCTCAGCGATCGAATGTGGTGGATAGGCCGGAACACGCACCACGGTGATCCCCAGCGATTCTGCGCGCTCCAAGTCGACATTGTTGAAACCGACACAGCGCAGAGCAATGAGGTGGATGTCGAGCTGAGCCAGGCCTTCGAGCACACTGGCATCGAGCATGTCGCCAACGGCGCAGCACACCGCTTGGCAGCCGGCCGCGAGTTCAAGCGACTCCAGCCGTAACCGTCCATCGTGGTACACCAGTTGGTGGTGGTGACTGTGGTTGGCCTGGT
Organism: Planctomycetota bacterium; assembly: GCA_027859175.1. Taxonomy (GTDB): domain Bacteria; phylum Planctomycetota; class UBA11346; order UBA11346; family UBA11346; genus GH22. The sequence goes on from JAQIBG010000124.1 coordinate 2,369, forward strand.
CGAAGTAGGCGCGCTCCCCGGCTCGGGTGGAGAAGAACGCAACGCGCATTAGGCGTCCTCTCCCTCACTGCGGGGCAGATCGGGTGGGATTGGATAATCATCGCTGCTATCGCTAAAGCCCGCGTTGCGCATTCGAGCACGGTGGCGGGAGTCGAACAGCTCGTCGGCATAGCTGATGGCCGGCAGCAGGTATTCGTCTTCCTTGTAGCTGTGCACAGCAACGTCACGACGCAGGTTCTCTACCCCTGCTAGGAAGACATCAGCGGCGTTACGGAGATTGGTCGGCCAATCTTGACCGGCCAATTCTTGGACCAAGTCGCCGATCGAATCTTCGACTTCGCGGTGGCCGTGTTCCATAATATGCAGGCTGTGATCGCAGGCGACACTGGTGATGGGGCGTTCCATCGGGTGGGCTTCGAGTTGGCGGACGCGCGGAAACAGGAACTGCTCCTCTTCGCCCAAGTGTGCCAAGAGATGCCGTCGTAGACGGTCGAAGGTGCGGAACCAGCTGTCTTGGCCGCCGGTTTCCATCGTGGTGCGCAGATGGTCGGCAATGCGCGCGAGTCGCCCGAGTTCAGCCCGGGTAAAGGCGTGATGCACCACCGAGAGGTGGTCGATCAGCTCGTCGAGGGCCATGCCGCTGCATAGCTCGTCGGCATCGCCATCCCAGGCTGGGGCCTGCACGATGAGCGCGAGTTCCAACACGCAGCTGCTGCAGCCTTGGCAATTGCAGGCCTGTGCGAAGCTTTGTGTGGGGTTGTCTAGCGTTACGCCACGACCGGTAAACCACTGTGAGGAAGCTGGATACATCGCCAGATAGGCCGCGATGTGATCATCCGGCAGGAAGTTGAATGTGGGACGGGCCGGGGTGTTGGCCATAGATCAACTTGGTAGTGGAGAAAGATATCCGAAATAGGGGGCGTGATTGAAAGCTAGGACGCGCCGGGTTTCGGCCGGCGAACTGCGGGGGCGTTGTCGGCGAGCTCCTGACGCGGGAACTCGCAAAGCGGATGACTGCCCCCTTCACGATCAAGGAGCAGGCTATGGATTGTCACCTTCCGGAAGCTCCGTTCAACAGATGCGACCACGTTGTCGAGTAAGCGATGCAGTGGGCACAGGTTGACCCCATGACCACTTATTTCTAAGGGACATCCGTGGATTCTATGGATCGGATCAACCGCCTGGACTACGTCGTAAACGGTGAGTTTTTCACTCGATACTGCGAGGGTGAAGCCACCGTAGGGCCCACGTTGTGAGTTGACCAAACCGGCGCGAACCAGACCCTGGAGTATCTTGGAGAGGTATCCCACCGGCACCTTGGTGGTGGCGGAGATTCGCTCTGAGGTATGGGACTCGCCTTCATGATCGGCGAGAAAAACGATGGCGCGTAGTGCGTACTCGGCGGTTTGCGAGATCACGTGACTATCCTTTGTGTATATTTAGACATACATATCCAAAAAACAAGAAGACGCGAGCCACAGTATTCGGCAGTGGTGTAAGTGACCGATGAGTCGGTGGTTAGGGGCAGGTTGTTCCTGGTTCCTGGTTCCTGGCTCCTGGTGCGCGCCTGTGGCGCGTTGTGGGCCTAGTCACCGGTTCCGCCCAGCGGTCCAGAATACCTGAGCTTGCCGCTCGCGAATACGTGCCGGCATCCAACGCGCAGAGCGCGCACCAGGAACCAGGAACCGTCTATCCCCCACCGAGCTCCTGCTGCAATAGCTCAATGGCCCCCTGAAGCTCGGGCGTCAGGGCCTCGCTAGGACAGCGCCGCTGGAAACGACTGAGAGCAGCACGCAGTTCGGTGCGGGCAAGTTCGGCAGGATCTGCCGGTTTGGGGGTCTCGGCGCGTTGCTCGGCCAAGACGCGGAGAATGGTGCGACGGCTTTTGCCTACGATGCCAACCAAGGCCGGAATCAGGGCCTTGGTGCCAGCCTTGGGCCGCCCGGGCGTGTCGTCGTAGCCGGCGGCACGCAGGAGGTCGGTATAGGCGAGAATCTCGGGACGCGTGAAATCGCGCCGCACGTCGTTTTCGGCGATTTCAGCCTTCTGGGCTGCGGCGGGGTCTGCCTCGGCATCCAAATCGGTGCGAATTCGTACCGGCACCAGTGCATCGGGGTGGTGCGCGCGAAAGGCCTCCAGGTCGAGTGCGTTGCTGCGTTCCACCAGGTCGCTTATCCGCGGTGACAAGCTGGTTGCGGCGGGGTCGAGGCCGGCCTGCTCGAGCACAAGGCTGCGGCGCTCGTCTGGGCTTGTGATAGCGAGCAGGCGAAACGCCTCCACGCGATGGCGCCCGGCCAAGAGGCGGCGCTGACAATCAACCACCACCGGGTGGAGCAGGCCAATCGCGGCGATGGTTTCGGCCATGGTCACTACGTGTTCGGCCACCGGTGGGCGCAGGTCACCGGCGGGTCGGGCTAGGATGTCGGCGGGCGCCATCATGTCCCAGCCTGAACTGGCGTTGGCGCTCCCAATCATGCGCCCGATGACACTACGGCGAGCCATGGGCCCCCTCCTTGTGGTCTTCCGCCATCACGGCGAGGAATTCTGCAGTAAATTGGCGGTAATCTTCACAGCCGGGGCTGCTGGGGTCATACACGGTGATCGGCTGACGAGCGCGCATTGCCTCAGATAAACGGATATTCTGCCGAATCGTGGTGGTGAACACGCGGGCGTTGAAGTCTGCGCGCACGTCGGCCAAAACTTCGCGACTGTGGCGTAATTCGCCGCGCACACGGCAGCACAGAACGCCGGCCAGCTGCAAGCGCTCGTTCAGGTGATTGCGCACATCCTCCACGGTGGCGGCAAGCTTGCGCAGGCCGCGGCGGCTGAGTTCTTCGGGGAACATCGTGACCACAAAATGGTCGGCCGCCGTGAAGGCATTGAGCATGGTAAAGCCGAGGTTGGGTGGGCAGTCCAGAATCACGTAGTCTGGGCGTTCACTCAGTTGACTCAGGGCACGCTTCATCAGGTGTTCACGCGCCATACGGCTGGTGAGGTCTACATCCACGCCGTCAAAGGGCGCGGGGACCACCCACAGGTTAGGAACCACGGTGGCGAGGGCCACGTCTTCGAGGCGGGCGCCATCGAGTAAAACTTCCGACAGGCCGGGCTGCTCTTCTTCGTCTAGGTCGTAGCCGAAAGCCAGCGTGGCGTGGGCCTGCGGGTCGCAGTCGAGCACCAACACCCGGTGCCCGGCGTCCGCCAGGCAGGCAGCCATGTTGACGCTGGTGGTGGTTTTGCCGGCGCCACCCTTCTGATTGACGATCGCAATCACGCGCATCGCTGTCTCCCTGCCGGCCCGTGAAGCCATGAGCTGGCTCGCAGAGGGTCGAGACTGGCGGGCACGAGGCAAGTCGGTGGCGGGCGTGCACGCTCCGTCAGTGCGGTGTGGTTACGGCAGCTTGGGTTCCGATTCGCCCTGCTGCTGCATATGACGCCGAAACGCGCTTGGCGACAACCCTTGGGCTTGTTTGAACTGGCGTGAGAAGAAGGCCTGCGTGCCGTAACCGAGCTGGGCAGCAATGTCGGCGCAACTGGCGTTGGTTTCGACCAGGAGGCGTTGCGCGTGACGAAGCCGAAACAGTCGGGCGAAGGCGGCAGGTGATCGTTTCAGGAGCACACGGTAGACCCGGCATAGATGGGTTGGGGTGATGCCAACCAAGCGGGCCTGCTCGGCGACACTCGGGGCGGTGGCAGGATTCTCGGCGATGCGCCGTGCCAGGCGGAACACGGCGGCCTGGGTGGCGCTGAGGTGGGGTGGCGGCGCGCTGCTGGTATCTTCATTGTGACGGTCTAACTCCATCAGCAGCCCGGTCAGCAGGTGACGAGCGCAGTGGCGGCCGGTGCCCGTGAAGGCGCTGCGAGCCCCCTCTCCGGTGCCGGCCCCGAGGGCCTGGAGGCGTTGCAGAATGGCCAGGGTGAAGCCGGCTTGTGGTTCGTGGAGCACGTCATCAGGGAGCGGACTGCCAAGCGGCAGATCGCGGCCCTGGCTATCGCGCAGGGCAAACACCACGGCGTAATTGGTCAAGACTGGGCCGTCACGAACGACCTCGGTGGCGGCGCCAGGCTTGAACCAAACCAGGCTGCCGGGTTGTAAGGCGTGCGTTCCGCTTGGTGAGGTCAGGGTGCCGGCGCCTTCGGCAACGAGCCACAGCAGGTGATCGTACAGGCCGCCCTGCCAGCTGACTTTGCCCGATTGACCCCATGGATAGCGCCCAATCAGACGAGGTTCAGCGCTGTAGAGCTGCCAGGGGATGCGCACAGGCGCATGTTGATAAAAGACAAAGAAGGGGCAAGCGAGTGCATAGAATGCTAGATCTATGGTGATATGCTGCGGGGGTATGTCTGATAAAGACAAGGAGTGCCCATGGCCGATCCACACTTGAGCCCGTCGTATCGCCACCGCGCCCTGGTGCGAGCCAACCATCCCGCGCAACGCTTTGACGATCAAGACCTCGCCTCCTGGCGCCGGCGCCTGATCAAGAGCCTGCGTGATGTCACCGGCCTCGGCCGAATCATCGCGCAAGAGCGCCCCCCTCTGCGCGTGCGCCGACTGTGGTCGATGGAACACGAATTGGGTACGATTGAGAAGATTCAGTTTTGCTGCGAGCCGGGCTGTGATGCAACTGCCTTTGTCTGCTCGCCGCATGGCCTGCGGGGTAAGCAGCCGTGGATGGTGTGCCTGCAGGGCCATACCACCGGGGCCCACGTTTCCGTAGCCCGGGATCGCGATGACCACGGGAAGTCGATCGAGGTGGCAGGTGATCGCGATTTCGGCCTGCAGTGCTTAGAGCGCGGCATCCCGGCCCTGTGTCTCGAACAGCGCTGCTTTGGCGACCGGCGGGAGCAGGCGCAATCCCGCTGCGGCGGGAATACCTGCCACGATGGTTCCATGCAGGCTTTGATGCTGGGCCGCACGATGGTGGCCGAGCGGGTCTACGACGTGGATCGCGCGCTCGACTACCTGTGGACGCGCAAGGATGTCGACCGTAAGCGCGTGGGCGTGATGGGCAACTCGGGCGGCGGCAAGGTGACGATTTTCGCGTCGGCCTTGCTTAAGCGGATCCAGTTTGCGATGCCGAGCTGTTCGTTCTGTAGCTTCGATGCATCCAGCATGTCGGTCTACCATTGCAGCGACAACTATGTGCCAGGGCTGTTGTTGATCGCCGAGATGGGCGACGTCTTGGGATGCCTGGCGCCCAAGCCGGTTGTGGTGGTTGCCGGCAAGGAGGACCCCCTGTTCCCAATCCGCGCCGTGCGCAGCGAGTTCCGGCTTCTCAAGCGGATCTACGCGGCAGCTGGCGCAGCAGATCGGCTACGCTTGGTGGTTGGCGGCGAGGGCCATCAGTTTTACGCCGAGGCCGGTTGGCGCGCCGCGCGGCGTCTGTTTGGCCTGATACCCGAAATGGTGCCAGTGGCACCGTTTCGGGTTCCTGGCTATGGCTGCCCTATTCCGCGCCTGACTCGGCTTCTTGCTTACGCGAGTCAGCGAAGGCCGACTCGAGCTGCTGCAACACGGCCTTGAAGTGGCCCTTGCTGTGGAAGCGAACCGTAAGGCTGCCTTTGCCGCCGCGTTCCTTGACGGCCACCTCGGCATCGAACAGGCGGCTGAGGTTGCCTTCCAGTTCGCGGATGTGAGGGGGCTTGTCTTTCTTGGCGCTTGGCTTCTCGGTGCGGCTGGTGTCCCCGGCCGCGGCTTCGCGGGCAAGGCGCTCAACGGCGCGCACGCTTAAGCCCTCTTCAATGGCACGGCGTGCGAGGGCCAGGGCGAGGCGATCGTTGCCGAGGGTGATGAGGGCACGGGCGTGGCCCATGCTGAGCTGGCCGTCACCGAGCAGGTTCTGAATAGCCGGCGGCAAAGTTAGCAAACGAAGACTATTGGCAACACTGCTGCGGTCTTTGCCCACCTCTTCGGCAACTTGCTCCTGTGTCAGTTCGAAATCGGTAAGCAGGGCACGATAGGCTAACGCCAACTCGATGGGATTCAGGTCTTCGCGCTGAATGTTTTCAATCAAGCGGAGCTGGGCAACTTCGTGCGGCTCGCCCTTGGCGCGGACCACAACGGGCACTTTTGCCAGTGCGAGCTGCTTGGCAGCGCGCCAACGACGCTCGCCGGCGATGATTTCGTAGCCGCCTTCGCGTTTCGCGACCACAATTGGCTGCAAAATGCCGTGCTTGCTGATCGAAGCGGCCAATTCCGCCAACGCTTCGTCGCCAAAATGGGTCCGCGGGTTGTTATCCGGCGGCATAATGAGGTTGAGATCCACCTCGAGAAAGCCGCGGCCGCCTACGCTGGGCTCCTTTTTCGCCGTGCGAGCAAAGACATTGCTCAGTGATTTGCCAAGGGCTTTGTCATTCAAGGCCATCGAGGAGCTCCTTGGTCACGGCCAGGTAGGCCAGGGCACCGGGGGTCAGCGGGTCAAAATGGAGGATGCTTTGGGCGTGAGAGGGCGCAGCGGCCAGGGCGACGTCGCGCGGAATGGCGGTGGAAAACACTTCCTTGGGGAAATGAGCCCGCACTTCGGCTGCAACTTGGCGATCAAGGGTCCGCGATTCATCATACATGGTCAGCAGGATGCCGCCCAACTGGGCCGCCTCTGGATCCTCTTCCTGCATGCCCTGGAGGTAGGCCAGGATCTGCCCAAGGCCTTCCATGGCATAATACTCACACTGAATCGGAATCAGCACACGGTCGGCAGCATGCAGAGCCGCACCAGGGAGGATCGCGAGGCTGGGTGGGCAATCGATCAGGGTCAGGTCTGGCGGGTCACAGAGCTCGTTGAGGCGGTGGCGCAGCTCGCGTCCCGCTTCAGCAGAGTCACTAAAGCGATGTTCGTGGTCGATCAGGTCGTCACCAACCGGCACAACGCCGAGGGTATCGAGGCCGGCAACGGGCAGAATGCCAGCGCCGCCAAAGAGAGAGGGGCCCTGGTAGTCAGGCGCAAGCACACTCGAGGCGTTGCCTTGCGGGTCGAGATCAACCACCAAGACGCTTGCGCCTTTGAGCGCGGCATAGGCAGCCAGATTGACGACCGTGGTTGTCTTTCCCACGCCGCCCTTCTGGTTTGCGACTGCAATAAGGGTAGCCATTGTGTGCATAATCCGGCTCAGGGGCTGCTTCGCAATGCTGTTCCACGTGGAACAGGCCTCAAGTCTTCAATGCCTCTGGTCCAGGTGCCACGGGGCTGAGGCGGCGTTCTGTCTGCCTGTTCCACGTGGAACGGGGAGCTCAGGCTGGTCGGCTTCCATGTTTCACGTGGAACGGGGGCCTTTGTCAGGACGTGCAGGCCGAAGTCGGGTCAGGCAGGGGTCGAGCAAGGCCTGACGGCTTGGGTGACAGGCCTCTTGCTTGCTCCTGTTGCGGAGATCGCGATCACCTCAGCTGGGGGTTCAGGCGCCTATTGTCACCGCGTTGAGCGCCGTCGGGAGGCAGCCGGTTCGTGCACAGGAAGAAGGGGTGGAGCCTAAGGGGGCCCTCAAAAGGGCGCCGGCGGCATCGCAAGTGACGCCCCAACAGTCACTTGAGAAACTATCTATGTCGTAATGGTGCCAGTGGCACCGTTTTCCAATCAACATCCTGCTCGGCAACCCAGCGCGCGACCTCGCGTCGCAACGCGGCCTGCGTGCGCCAGGGGCTGGGCCGAATCCCAACGCCAGCACTCTTAAGCAGATCTGCGCAGAAGTCGTTGCAGCTATTATAGGCGCTGAAGCGCTGTGTGCTCGCTAGGTACGAGCGACCATCAACCACCGCAATGACATCGCTGTCGAGCTCTACCCAAAACGCGAGTCGTTCACCAAGGGCCTGCCATCCAGCGGCGCTAATCGGAATCGCGATGGGCTCTTCAAGCTCAGGCGCTTCGAGCAGGGTGGCTAGGTCATAGACCGGCCCCACCTCCACTGCGCCAGTATCGGGGATCAGCCCGAGGCGAATCGCGTGATGCCAGCTCTCGTCGCCATCAACCGTCCAGGCGTGATCACTGAAGCCGAGTTCGATGTAGGGTGCCCATTCAACCAAGCCGTTGGCCCGCGCGTCAAAGCTACTTGGCACCACCAGGCTGCTGTGGAAGCCATCGCTGATCAGGTAGATGACGTGGGCTGATGGCCCGACGACATCACCGCGGTAACGACAGGAGCTCGCGGCTAGGGCTAGAGCGGCAAGGCAAAGCAGGTAGGCTGCGCGGCTCAGCGTCAGAAGCGATAGCCGAGGAAGCCACCGTAGGTCACCGCTTGGTAGCTGATGTCCCACTCGAAGCCGTCCTTCTCGTGCCCAGACTGGCGCGAATTAAAGCCAACTTGGCCGCCGATCTGCCAGCTGCCAACGGTGGCGGCGACCTCTGCCTGAACGCCGTACTCCCACAGCAGGGCCGGGTCGGAGGTGCTCGACACCTCGAAGCTGGTCCAGCCGATGCCCAAGTACGGGTACATGTCGATCGCGAAGGCGTCACCTAGTTCAGCCCGGTAGCCAAAGCCGTAGCGGGCGCTCACGCCCTGGTAGCTCAGTTCAACGCCCTGCCAGTCTTCGTCTTGGGCGTCCATGAAGCCAAGCGAGATAACCGAGACCAAGTCGCCGGTCTGCAGAATGTTGAGCGGCTGGTACATCCCCAGGCGCGTGGCCCAGGAGCTTTCGAAGGAGCTGTCGGTCGAAAAATTGGGGCCAAATGCGTCGCTGAAGTCGACCTCGTAGTCGGGGCTCCACAGTTCAAAGCTGAGACGAACGTCGGTTGGCTCAAGGGCCCAGGCGGGCAAAGCGCAGCACAGGGCCAAGAGGGGGGCAATACGCATCGATTCGCGTCCTCGTATCGGGCAACACCAGAAGCGGCCCACGCTCCTCAGCAAAGCAGGTGAGGGAAGCAAAACCCTTGTGCCGCAGGGACAAGCGACTGAGGCGCCGCCCACAGCATGGTGCTACAGATCAGGCGTGATGCTGGAGGTGATGCCGCCAGCGTTGTTCATCTTGAAGGTGTAGATGAGACCCGGCTTAACCTTGCGGTATGTGGCGCGGCCTTCAACGGCGCTTATGCCGAGCTCGGCGAGGCGGTCGGGTTTATTGGACAGGGCCCACATTTCATTCCAGAACAGTTCGGCCCCATCGATGCCCAGCGCCGAGCTGATGGCCTGGTAGCGTTGTGGTTGGCTTCCTGGCTGTTCAATCACCATGCCCGTTTCGGGTGCCTCACCCGAACCGAACACGCGTCGCCACAGGTACAGCGCGCGCTCTTCACCATCGGCCACTAGCTCCGGCGCAAAGCGCACCACCAGCAGGTCAAAGTAGAACACGTCGCCGCGAATGGTGTGGGTTCGCTCGAGGATGATGCGAGTTGGGTCATCGCGATCCACCGCCACGAACTTGATCGTGGTGCTGGTGAAGCCTTTCACCGTGTTCTGATCGATCACCTTGGCATAGCCGATGGCCGATTCGGTCGTCAGGTTGGTCAGGGCGCTGCGTAGTTCGCTATTCTCACGAACCATCTCGGTCATGCTCATCGCCATGGCGCCGAAGGGTTCAATAACCTTGCTCACCACTAAACCAGTCGCGACGGCAATACCGAGTGCCAAGAAAATGATGAAGCGCTTGACCATGCGCTCAGTCTAGCTGCCTGCGGAGTCTAACCCAAGGCCGGACCGGTGAGGTTTAGGCGACCTGATCATACCGGGACGGCACGATCCCGCGCGCTTCCATGCGGGCCACAACCGCGGGGTCGGTAAACAGGCTAGCCTGACCGGCCCGGTCGGGACCAACGCTGCCCCGAGCAAGCCCGGGGCCGTGGAACGCGGCCATTTCATCATCATCCAAGCACGGGTGGCCGAGGACAATGCCGCTGCCCGTGTCTGGCAACTGGTCGAGCAGGGCGCACATTGAGGCTGGATAGTCTTGCGCTTGTGGTCGCCGAAGGTGCGCATGAGCGTCGCCATCAATCAGACCTTTGCGCTGGCAGAAGGCACGAATGGCCTCGCCGAGGCCGGGAATCCAGCCCACGCCCATATGCTGATCGATGTAGCGGATGTCGGCGCCCAGGCTGGTGACGAGGTCGAGTTGACGCGACAGTTCCCCCACCAACTCCTCAATCGGCGCAGCGCGTTCGGTCAGGCTTTCGCAGCGGTGCGGAAAACCGCCGTCGGCATCGAGCCAGTTAAAGCCAGCAGGGGGGCCAAAGCGGGGCCAGTCCCACTCGCAGGTCAGGGTGAAGTGCAGCCCCAGGCACAGGCCGGGCACAAGGCGCAAGACTTCCACCGCATCGTGGCAGGCCGGGCCGGGTGCCATGAGCGAGGCATTGCGCAGGATGCCGACGGTCGCGCACTGCGCGATCGCGGCATGAGCACTGCGGCTCACGCCGGCGTCGTCGCCACGGGTGATCAAGGCATACGCCATATGCTAGGCATAGGCCCTGGGGCGTGGCTATCGATCGATAACAATCGCTATGCGTTAGATACGTGCGGCTTGAGAGCACGCATGCATGCCGCAACAAAAATCAATGATGGGCATGGTTGCGGCGCCAGAGCGCTTAGAACAACCACAACACCCACGGAGATCACCCACATGCAAGCAGAAGCAAGCGTCGCCGGAATCGGTATCCTACTGGTATTCCTTCTCATTTCCGCTGTCTGCTTCGCCGTGTGGCTCTGGGCTCTCATCAGTGCCTGCACCAATAAGCGCCTCGAAGATGGCGGTCGCGTCATGTGGATTCTGCTGGTGGTGTTTTTGGGCATCATCGGGGCCGTGGTCTACCTTGTGGCGGTGCCGCGCGGACCAGCTCCTCGCAAACGGGGGCGTGGCGGCGCACGTGAGGGCCGCTCTGCGCGCGGCGAGGAAGAGCGCGGTCGCGGGTCGCGAGCAACCGGTCGCGTGGGCCGCAATACGCGCGGGCACCGCCGTCGCGCCTGACACCGGAGTGCCAGCGGCGGCACCAGTCTGCCAGACCCGCGATCTCCGGCTGCGTAACATAAGCGCCGGAGATCAACCCAATGACCCCTCGCGAGCTGGTTCTAGCTGCCCTCAACCGTCAACCCGTCGATCGGGTACCCTGGGTGCCTTTTGTAGGCGTTCATGGTGGCG
>JAQIBG010000154.1 GCA_027859175.1 Planctomycetota bacterium
TCGCGAGAAGCTCGACTACACAGCCCTGACCCCGGCAGTGCTGCGGGGGCAATTCCGGCGCTGATTGGGGGCGGCAGTAATGACCGCTACTGGCGTGCTCGGGTTGGCTGAGTGGTTACACGGTGGGCGGCTTCTTCGGCCAGTAAATCCTCGGTGACCTGCTCGTATTCTTTAAGGGCCTTCGCTGTCCTCAGCGAGGTCGCGCATGGCATTGCGCACATCGTCGGCGCGGTAGGTGGCCAGCCGCTGTTCGTATTCCTCTTCCCAGACATCGGCCCACGGTGGCAATACGGGGGTGTTCAGGCGGTAACGGTAGGGCAGTGAGTCAGAACTGGCGACCAAGGAGCTTGCCGTCTGGACCCTTGTCGGTCAGGCGGAGCCGGACGGCCTTGTCTAGCTCCAGACCCTCCAAGAGATCCGGTGGAGGTAGGTCATTGCTGTTGAATGCGCAGATGTACTGGAATCCCCGCTGTTGGCCCTGCTGTGCAGCTAGACGAAGGGCGGCGGCCTTCTGGCGGTCGTCTACTCCGTCGAAGAGGCGGCTATCGTGATAGAGGAAGCCTGGATTGGTGCTCTTCTCAGACCAAAGCTGGGCCAACATCAGGTCGAAGCAGAACATCTTCATGGCCTCGATGCCGGTGCTGCCTGCGCCCTGGATGTCGATGTTGTAGACGAAGCCACCGTCCTTGAAGTCGATCTCCAGGGTTCCCTCTGCACCCTCGACATAGAGGGCACTGCTGTTCTGGTTGAACAATCGGATGGCCTTGGCGCGGATCTCCTCACGCTCGTCGTGGTCACGCTTGCCCTGGATAATGATCTGCTGCTTCTCGACCTTGATCTCATCTTTGTCGCGCTCGATCTCCCGGCGCTGTTTGATGGCATCAGCCAGGGCATCCCGTTCGTGCCGCAGGTTGGCAAGCCGTTCGTGAAGCTGGGTGTACTCTTCGAGGGCATGGTGGCTGTCGATGATGGAGAGTGCCTGGCCTCGCTGACTACCGACCTGTGCCTCTGCCTGTTCGTTGGCTGCTATCTTGGCCCGCAGAGTGTCGCACTCCTCACGGAGGAACTCGGCCCGATTGTGGATGACCTGTCGATGGAACTGCTCGACCTCCTCCACCCGTTTGGTGATCAGTTCGGGCAACTCGACCTGGGCAGACTCGAAGAGGGCGAGCACCGATCCCTCGACGGGTTCGATCTCAGAGGCAAGGCTGTCTTCATAATGGCGCAGGGTGTTCCGCAGGCGGTAGCCCTCACGTTTGAGGCGTTGGATTTCACCGTCAAGCCGGGCTGCGTCTTGCTCAATCTTGCGATAGTCTGGGTGGACCTTGAAGTCCTTGAGTTGGCGTTCGAGGTCGGTGATGCCGCCGTCCAGGCGGGCACGCTTCGACTCCATCTCGCTGATCTTGCCCTGGAGGCTGCGAATCACGCCTTCCTTGATGCCCTTGGTGACCTTGCCGATGAGATCACTGCGCTCTTTGAGGACCTGGAGCTTGGATGCGGGCTGCCAGTCGAGCCCGAGTAGGTAGGCGCTGTGGACGTTACGGTTCCAGGCTGCTTGCTTGGCCATAAACTCGTAGGGTTCGATGTCGAACTCGCGCCGGGCGAAGTAACTGAACAGGGAGCGGAAGCCGGGCACGAACTTCCCGGACTTCTCTACCGGGAGGTCAAAGAACTGCTGGCCGAGCCAGAGGTTCAATGCGACCGGGCTGATCAGCACTCGCCCCTCACCTGCGGCCTCTGGCTCCAAGATTGACGGTAGTTGAGCCCCTGTGACGAAGACCTCCTTGGGTTTGGAAACTCCACGGCTGACGGTGATCTGCCTGCCGTGGAGATCCAGGTGGACCGTGAAGGTCCAACCCTCGTTGATGAGGTCGACCGACTTCCTCAGCGGGCAGGACCGCTTGTAGGTGTTGCCGCCGAGGCAGTAGTGGATGATCTCCAGCAAGGTGGTTTTGCCGACGCCGTTGCGGGAGTCCTTGGCGGTCGACCCTTCGGTCTTGTCAGCTAGGACCACGTTGAGCCCTGCACCGAAGGTAACTGGCTTGAAGCCGGGCTTGTTGGCAGTGACTCCGGTGATCATGCCTCGGTCTCCTCCTGGAGGTCAGGCTCCAGGCGTACAAGCAGGCCATCTCTGAGACCGAGGAAGCCTAGCAGGTGCATCGTATCGAGAGCCAGGATGAAGCGCTCATAGGAACCGACCTCGCGTCTCCCTCGGATCTGTTCCCATAACTTAGAGACGGTCGTGCCCTTGCCGACGTTGGCCATGACGAGGCCGCCGACGCCGATGAGGCTGTCCTGGCTCAGGAGATGCTTGGTCGGCAAGATCATCCCTCAAAAACCTCGCAGGTCGAGAAGAGGTAGCCGAGGACAGCCAGACCGGCGGATTGCTTCCTGAACTCATGTGAGTGGTTGCTGGCGATGCCCATCAGGTCGCAGAAAATGTTGTCTGGACTGCGGCCTGCCTTCTGGCCTTCATAGTACGTGACGAGAAAGCCAGCCCGAACGCGGGTCCCAATGCCAGGGCGGGTGCGCTCAAGGTCATGGATGAAGGCACCGGCAACATGGGAGCTTGCCACCCCCATCCGCAAGAAGCAGACGCTCTGCTCGGTGAGTTTATTCTTGGCGATCTTCTCCGATATGTCTGGGGCAACCGTTGGGGAGGAACCCGCCGGACTTTGACTGGCGAAGAGGTCAGTGACCGCCTCCAGATCCTCGAACTCAATGGCCGTCATGCCACGCTGGACGCACTCGGCAATCCATTGCTCGTGGTGGCTCTTCCAATCGTTGAGGACCGCAATGGTATAGGTGTTGGACTGACCATCGACCGTCCGATGGCAGTCACCGCAGAGCAGGATCATGTTCTCGTAGGTGTCGCGGTACTCGTCGTCGAGATCCTCATCACCCCTGGGGCCATCAGGGCTGTGGGCGATGAGATGAGCGTGACAGCCGGTCGTCGTGGCCCGGTCCTTGTCGGTCTTCTTGATGATGAGTGGCCGCTTGCAGTCTGGGTTGGAGCAAAGCCCATGCGAGTAGACCCAGAGTTGCCTCTGGTCCGCTACCAGCATATCCTTCCTGTCCTGCTTCTTGGCCATCGACTGCCCTGCTCCTGGGGAAACCTGTCATGATGGGAGCCGGACGCCATAGGTCCAGTTGGTATGGACTGGGCGATGGCGTCGGCAGTTCACTCGCTGGGTACGCCCTCACTGCGCCTTCCCTCTATCGAGTGACCTCCTCGCTCTTCCTCCGCTGCGGCCTCGGCCCCTTGGGCTTGGCTGTGCCTGCGCCCGCCGGGCCTCTGGTCCTCGCTATCGTCGACCTGCGGGGTCATCGGCCTTCGGCGCGGCTTGCTGCGGGCTAAGGAGCCGGGGTACTGGGGAAGCAGCGGCGGTAGAGCCTCAGTTGGAGTTCGGCAGTCATCTGGTGCCACCATTACTGATGTCGATATGGTCAACGTCCTCTGCTCACGGGTAGAGGTCTGCTGGTGTTTCACCATCACCTTTTGTGAACTGGGCGTGGAAACACAGGGACACTGGATCGCTGAGCCGACAGCACCGAGGCGCTGGAAGGAATCAGCGGCCCGCTGCCAGAGGGGATGAGTCATAGCCCGTTCCGGTGACGACGGTCGAAGCCGTTCGGCTCAACGAAGACCACCCAGGTGAACTGACGAAGGTCCTCTAGGTGCTCAGTACGGCCATGGTCTAAAGCAATTGGCGCAATCGCCTTGAATAGAAGGTCCGCCCCAGGCCTCCTGGCTCATCAGTGACCAGGAGGACCTATGGGACAGACCTACTACCTGCGGCAACGCCGCATCATTGCGCTGCTCGCCTGGCTTCACCACTGCACGCCCGAAGCGGCTGCCGTTCATTACGTCGCCGCTGGCTTGGCTGCCAAATTCGCTGCGCGCCACGGCGCGCGACAGGGGGTCTAAATGACGATCCCATCATCCATCCAATGTATCGGCTGTCGCTCCGTCTGCGAGACCGAGACGGGCACGACTTTTGTCATGCGCACCCGCTGCACGGTGTGTATGGCTACCAACTTTTATTACGCCGGTGACTGGTTCGTGAGTGCCCGAGGCGCTCACCGCGCCCTGCGCCCTGCCTAACGACCGGCCAACTCACTCACGCGGAGACATCGAATGCTTACCAAATCAAAGGAGATCACTCTTTTTGATGCCCTTATGGCTCAGGCACCGGACGACAGCACGGTTTACGAAGCGCTCGTAAGCCTGCGTCCGCACCTCGTGTCTGCCGTGTCTGACGACTATCCTGGAACCATGGCGACATACAGCTTGGAGACGCGTATCGCATACCTCAAGGGCGACATCGCCGCGAAACTCGAACATCGCAACAAAATCCACGCCGCGCTTCGGGATGCGGAAAACGCCCGCGAGAGTTCCGAGGAACGCCAGAGACAGGCGAAGGAAGCACTGCGATCTCTCCATGACTCCCTACGGGACATCTCGTTCCGAATCGCCCAATCTCTTGCCTAGTTGCAAATCTCCATGGGTGTAACAAACTTGTTGCACCTTGTGGAGATGTCGATGCGCCTTCTGATCGTTGAATCACCAAATAAAGTGAAGAAAATCCAGGGATTCCTGGGGGACGGCTGGCGCGTCGCGGCATCGGTTGGTCACATACGTGACCTGCCCAAAGACGCGCTCGGGTTTGCCATTGAAGGCCAGCGCATCGTTTCCTCCTACGTCAACCAGGGCGACAAAGTCGGCCGTCTGCGTGCCCTTGCAAACAAGGCTGAGAGCATCTTCTTGGCAACAGACCCCGATCGCGAGGGGGAAGCCATCGCCTGGCACTTGCAGCAAGTGCTGGGACGTAAGCCAACGTATCATCGCGTTGCCTTTCACGAGATTACCAAAACCGCCGTCCAGACTGCTGTTGCTGCTCCCGGCCAGGTCGACCTGGCCTTAGTCGGCGCGCAGCAGGCTCGCCGCATCCTCGACCGCGCGGTCGGCTGGTTTGTCTCGCCCACCGTATCGAGTGCCCTCGGCAAAGAGGCACGCTCGGCCGGCCGTGTTCAGACGCCCGCCCTGCGTCTCGTCGTTGATCGCGAACGTGAAATTGCGGCTTTCCAGTCCGTCACCTACCTCGTTCCCGAGGCAGTCCTTTCACCCCCGGGCATCGACCAATCGTTTACCGCCAAGCTTTGCGAGTTAAACGGCGCACCGCTCGCTCACACCTTAACGGACCCGCAGCAAGCCACGACACTTCTAGAACGCCTGCGACCTGGACCGTGGTCGGTTGCAGAGCTGACCACCAAGCCCCGCACGGTGAATCCCCCGGCACCGTTTACGACCTCCACCGCGCAGCAAGCGGCATCGGTCTCACTGAAATGGACCCCCAAGGCGACCATGGCTGCTCTTCAAAAGCTATTTGAAGAGGGGCACATCACCTATCACCGCACCGACTCCGTTGCCCTAAGCGAAGAATCGGTGACCGCACTCCGTGCCGTCATCGAGCAGGAGTTCGGCGCCGATCTCCTCCCCGATGCTCCGCGTGTCTTCGCCACGAAAGACGCCAACGCACAGGAAGCCCACGAGGCTATCCGCCCGACGCACCCTGAGACCGGACCAGACATCGTAGCGGGCGACCTTGGTCGCCTCTACCGCCTGATCTGGCAACGCACCGTTGCCTCTCAAATGCAGGCCGGGTTAGACGACGTGACCACCGTGACGGTGGCAACGGCCTCGGAGCCCGCGGCGCTCTTTCGTACGAAGGGCATTATCACGCGCACTGTCGGCTGGCGCCAACTCACCGCGAAGGGAGCTGATGACGAGTCATCCAAAGATGATGACGAGCAAGGCCCCTTGCCACCGTTCACGTCAGGGCAAGACCTGGTCCTCAACGAACTGCTCGCAAGACAAAAGAAGACCAAGCCAGCGGCTCGCTTTACCCAAGCTTCGCTCATTAAAACCCTGGAGGCCAAGGGCGTTGGCCGTCCGTCAACCTTCGCGAGCATTGTCGATTTGATCCTGGCCCGTGGCTACGTCGTAGACGAAAAACGCAAATTGCGCGCGACCGACCTGGGCTGTCGTCTCATTGACTGGGTTGTCGTCCACTACGCAGGCGACTTTGTCGAAATTGACTATACCGCACGGCTTGAAGCGCAGTTGGATGCCATGGCTGCTGGAACGCAGCCGTGGGAGCCCGGCACGGTCACCGTTGTGCAGGGGCTTTTAGAGCGCGCCAAGGCAGCCGGTCTCAAACGCGACCCGTTCGCGGCCGCAGCCGGTCCTGAGATCGCTGAGGGCGTCTTGTGTCCGGCATGTGATGGGCCGATGCGTCTCGTTGAGGCACCCAAGGGATCTTTTTACGGCTGTCTGAAAAAGACTTGTCGCGCCACTCGCAACCTTGATGGCAGCACGGCCATCCTGCCTGGCGTCTCCTGTCCCCTCTGTAAAAAACCTATGCGCAAAATGACCCGCAAGGCTTCTGATTCTGACAGTCCCTCACCCGGCTTTGCAGGCTGCACGGGTTATCCTACCTGCCGTGGAACACGCCCACTAGATGCTGACGGTAACGTCGTGGCCCCTGTGATCGTCACCGATCACCACTGCCCACTTTGCCATGAGGCTGCTATGCAGCAGCGCTCAGGCCAGTACGGGCCATTCCTTGCGTGCACCACCGTCCACCGCAAAAAATTGTGCAAGGGCATGCTCAACGAAGATGGAACGGTCGGACCTAAGCACTTCCCGCTCCACTCGGAGCAGCGGTGTGAGAAGTGTGGCGCGAAGGCGGTTGTCGTAACCGCCGCACGCGGTCCATTCCTGGCTTGTTACAAGCGCACGTGCAAGTGGACGATGCCGCTGCCTGACTGACGCGTCATTTGCCCTTTGTGACATCGCCGCTCAGAAATGCATGTGGTAGCATGAAGTGCATTACATCCCCTAATTCGCGAAGCGAATAGCCTGCCTGCCATTGCCGATATCGTGGCCACCTGGGTTCTTCCCAAATGACGAACGCCTCGTCGGTAAGCCGTTTCAACAAGCGGCCAGCGAAGCGCCAGTCGACGCCTTCGAAGGAGTGAAATGAAATGCCCGGGTCCGTCACCGAGATTCTCTTTGCATCGAAAGAGTCCAGATTCTCAAGTACCCACGGGGTTTCGCCGTCATAGATCAACAACCAAGTATCCGGCCGTGGAGCATGGTTCCATGCCGCATACATGGTGCTCGCCGGTAACTGTGGGTTGGCGCTTCCTGGACGAAGAATTACTCCACGTGCCGAAGCCACTTCAGGAAGCTCAATGGCCTCGGGATGCGCGCGCACTGTGCTGCGTAAGACCAAACCGCGCCCATCGTCGGTTGTGCCTAGCACAAGTCTGTGCCGGCCACTGTCCTCCCATGTCAGGACGCACCGCGCTGTCGCGCTCTCATGGCCCTGCAGTAAGGCCGCGACTGCTTGGACCGCCCCGACGGATACCCCTGTGCCCACCTTCACCGTGACGGGATCCTTCGCCGCGCCGTAGCGCGCTTCGATCTCCCGCTCTAACAGGTTGCGTGTGCCGGCATCTGGGAAGTCTTCTTCGAAACTCACAAGTCGGTCCCCGAGAGTAACCTGTGTCCTGGTGGGGGCACCGGGCTCGGAAGGAAGACGATCGAGGAGGATCACGCCCTCTTCTGCTGTGGCTGCGCATGCGCCTACCCAAAGCATTGCCAGCACTACCAGTGTCTTAACGCTATTCGCCATCGAAAACCTCAGTGTTTCTGTTGGGCAATGCCACCAGCATGTCAGGAGTGGCGCTATGCGAAAGCCTTGATGGTGGCCGCTGCCTGACTGACGCGTCATGCTTTGAAGAACACGTGAGGGCCTCACTTCCAGGGATGCATCGGCAACCCCTGGAAAGAGAGGACCTCCATATGCCTGTATCACGAATAACGGTAACCATCCGGTGGTTGTTATTCATCGTTGCCTCCGCAACCGTCTGTTGCCTGGGTGCGGTTGAACGGCCGATCACGCCAAATGCGTGGGAGGCTGACTATCAAGAACTCTGGTGGCATAAGATCAAACCCGGACCGCCAGATTCGCTTGGCGCTCTCGTGCCAGGTCCCGTTCATGTCTCACGGCCGACCCCGGTTGAAACGGGGCAGTTTCTCGCCAATGAATGGCGGGCTTTCGCCTTTCCGGATTCCTTCATCAACGTTCGCAACGGCATGCGGTTGCTTGGGCCGCCCGACAAAGTCGTCGTCCTACCCGGCGCAGCCCGACGTTTCTTGTGGCAGCGGCCGGTGCTTGTTGAAGTCGACGCGCATCGCGACGACCAGGGCAAGTCGATCCTCGCGACGAACGATTTCGGTATCGTTCTTTTGGTAAGCAGTCGCCATCAGGTCGACCTGCGGGTCGTGCCCTTTTTGCTCAAAGAAGACATAAACCCACTCGATGGCATCGACTGAGTTTCGTTTCATTTTCAACCACAGAGAGAGGGGGGGCGCATGTTCCCCTCTCTGCGTTTATACGGAGTATCTCATGTCTGATTCGCTCTTTGGCGACATTGTCAGTTCCTATTCGCGAGCCGAGGCGATTGCCGATGGAGTCCTCGTGGACCTTAGCGCGATCGCGCGCCAAACGCCCTTACGTTTTCCAGTGGCCATTACCAATTCGGCCCATGAATCGGCCTGCGTGCCGACATCCGCAACGGATCTCCAAATCGCCCAACGGGCCGTAATCCACTCCATGTTGCTCGCAATCGCTCATCCAGGCTCGCGCCAGACGGATCAGATCCGCTTTGCCGTTTCCGTCTTAGCGCCTGACGACACGCGGCGCGAAGTTTCGCTCACCGCGCGCATCGGTCCCGGCGACGATCCGAGTCCAGTAATCACCATTATGCTCGATGGGGAAGACTAATCTGCAGACCATCTCCTTTGTGCTTTCTGCGCTCAATTAATACGCGAAATACACGGTTGCTAAAAAAACGGCCACAGATGCGGCAACAACGAGCGAAAACACTAAGTTATTCCTGCCGGCCGTTTTCGCATAGTCCTTGCGACTTCCAAATTGCTTAAAATTAAGCACCGCTAGCGAAGCACAGGCCTTCGCCGGTCTCCCTTGGTTGACGAATACCATATACCACTCTTTCTCCTCATCGCTGAGCAAGGCGAGCTCGGATTCATGTTCAGTGCCCTTGACCATTCGTGCCATTTCTTGCTTATCTCGCTCCTTGTTTGCCTCCTCACCCAGTTGCTTCACGCGCTGCTTCACATAAGCGGCCTCTGCGGCCGTCTTATTACCATTATTTTCAGACAGGCACTTGAGCCAAAGGCCCTTGGCAAGGTTCCCGCTTTGCACCTCCGTCGCTACTTGGTCGTACAGGGCGATGTCTTCTTCGTTGTTCATCCTGTCCCGTCCTCACTTCATGCGCTCCCCCGCGTCCCTAGCGAAGGCTGGACCGAAGCCTACTCATTCGCCCCATAGCGGGCAAGGCCTGGTCTCAGTGCCCAGGAGGGGGCGACAATTCTGTCTCAATCGCGAACGCCCTGCACGCTGCCTGGGAAGGCTGACAACAGTCCCTGCTCACCAGACATTGCAGGAGATGCCCATGAACACCGATCAACTGGCGCGGTGGGCGTCGTGGCAAGCACAACCGCTGGGAGGATTAGTCAACTCGCCCTCTCCGATCGCTTACCGCTCATCCTCAGGAGCACCTATGACCACTCGTTCTCACCCACACCTCGATGAAACGCATAGCCTGCTAGCGTTTCTGACCGAACACGACCTTCAGCCGTACAAGGTCGATGACCTTGGTGACTCCGACTGCGGGACCATTACCCGCAGCACACACTGCGCCGCTTTGGCACAAGCTGCCTACGCTGTCGACGAATGCCGGCTCTTCGTGAAACACGCCGACCGGCCGCTTGCTGTCTTGCTTCTCGTCTACGGCAACAGCCCCGGCGAGCTCGTCGCAGATTATTCCTTCTTCACTGCCAACACCGACCCCGAGGCTCGTCAAAAACTCGACGTTGTCCTGCAAGACTGGTATGTACAGCAACAGGGCAGTTAAGTTGGCTGCGTGGCCTGGATTTCTTGGTCGCGGGTTAGGGGCAACCGTAACCAAGGAAACCACATGGCCTCTTTCGCAACTGCCCAAAAGTTCGTTCTGCACTTCGGTGCTTTCAAAGACATGTCGATTGACGATATCGCGGGGACCGACTCCGGTCTTCTCTATCTTGATAACCTCTTCGCGATTATGGAAAAGAAGCACGCCGGCGGCGAGTTGTGGCCGCGAGAAGCCTTCCTCCACGACTGCCTGCAAGCCTTCCTTAGCGACCCCGGTATCGCTAAGGACCTTGACGCCCTTGCTGGCGAGCGCTTCGCGCCCATCGACGGAGGCGGCCGCTCGGGTCGCCTCTCTTGAAATTTTACAATTTTCTGGTATGCTGTTCGGTCTTATGGCCAAGCAGCATACTACTGAGATTGAGCTACCCGCGCATCCTATGACGCCGGAGGAGGCAAAGCGTGTCAACGCAGAGTTAGAACAGCGCTTTGGGCCTATTCCTCAGCCCAAGCCTGATGGCCGTAAGCGTCCTCACGATCGAGCATGACGCGAGGGTGGTCAGCACCCATTGGTGGTGCAGAGGCTCATTTTGGCTCACTTCTCGGTGAGGGGATGAATGCAACCGTCTACGATTGCATCGTCACCAAACGTGGCAAGCGCAGCGCTTTTGCGGCCAAGATCGCACACGACCCTGCTGATCCCGCCTTTGCGGCCGAGGCCGAGCGCATGGCGGGTCACAGCATTCGCAGCACCGTTACGGCGACAGGTCCTCACGCGTCAGAGACTGCGACCGGCGAACCCATCAGCGTCATCCTCGTTGACAAGGTTCCCGGCCGCAATCTCGCTGAGTCGATTAAACCCGGAACACGATTGCCGCCTGGTGAGGTCATATCCCTCATCACCCAAGGTGCTCAGACCCTTCTCGATGCCCACGCTGCAGGCATCGCACACCGGGATCTTAAACCCGAGAACCTGATGCTGGTGCCCAAGCGCGGCAACCCAGACGCCCTCGTAACCATCGACTGGGGCGAAGCGACCGATGTCGCGAGCAATGAGCCGAGAGGTCACCACGACCTTCGTCCGCCTGAATGGCGCCGGCCTATCGGTCGGGCAGATCTCCATGATACGTACGCGCTCGGTAAGATTGGTGTGCAACTGGCTGTTGGCAGCACCAATCCGCCTGAGGTCCGTCAGTTCACTCGTCGCAATAAGCGTCTTGCCGCAGTCTTCAATGAAGCTGCGCAGACCGATCCCCAGCGTCGTTCCACCGCTGCGGACCTGCTTCTCAACCTCTCCTCGTTTCCTGAGGCGCATCCACATCTCACGCCAGGCGATTGGGAGACTATTGGAGAGCGGGCTATTGCCCGTTCTCTCGAACCTGAGCGGTGGAGTACTGCGCTCACCCAGCGTGGCGCCCGCTCTGCCCACCAAGCACTTCCTGAAGACCACGCGCTCAGTGAGCAGCTCAATGCCATTGGAGGCCCTGTCGCCATTATCGAGACCGCTCCAATGCAGTTAAGGAGGCACTAGTGCTCGCACGGCGACCTTTGCCCCTTTTAGCCCCAAAACAAGACAACCTATATGCGCAGCGCTTCCCGCAATCTGACTTCATCGCCGCGCGCCAAAACACACACTGAGAGATTCTTATGACAACGCCTGCAATTCTTGAAGAAGCCCAGTCGTCATTACATCGCATTCAACAGTTCGACCCAAAGACCTTGCCGCGCGAAGTTGAACTCGGAAGCGAGCTTAACTTCGCGGACGTCGTCGCCCCAGCACGCCGACTCATAGACCTCTATTCCCAACTACATAAAGACGTTCTCGAATCTCTTCCGGACGCACAATTAAACCAAATTAAAGATCGTGCTAACATTGATTATAAGATCTTCTCCGACATCTTAGAGTTCTCGACATCTGTAGACCATCCGGGCAATATCCGTCAGTCATTAATAGACAAAGTTACTAAGTCGTATGACCCAACCTTTGGGATTCTGCACCCATGGATTTCCTACTCCGTGCGCAAGTCCACCGACTTCCGCAGGCTAGAGGACGAAGGCCGCGCGCTAATCCAAAGCGTCCGCGATCAAGCCGACGCCCTGCGCAAGGAGATGGTCGCGCAAAAACATGACGCAGAGATTACCCTCCAACTGATTCGGGACACCGCAGCCCAGCAGGGCGTATCACAGGAATCGTACCACTTCCGCAAGGAGTCCGAGGATCATGCCGAAGAGGCCAATAAATGGCGTAAGGCATCAATTTGGCTTTCAATCGCGCTTGGCGCCCTGGCCTTTTTAAGCCTATTCTTCCACAAGGTCCCATGGCTTGCACCAAAGGATGCCCTAGAGGCAGCACAATTAGTGATCGGAAAAGGTGTTATCTTCGCCACATTGTTCACAATGCTCTATTTGTGCATCAGAAATTTTATGTCCCACAAGCATAACGCAGTGGTAAACAAGCATCGTCAAAACGCACTATCAACGTACCAAACGCTTGTCGAGGCAGCTAACGAAAGCGCCAACCGCGACATCGTCCTGACCCATGCGGCAAACTGTATTTTCACGGCACAATCCACTGGTTATGCAAGTGCGAAGCAGACAGATTGCGGCCCCTCTGCGCAGACATTTGTCGACTTTGCAGCAAGGCAAGGCCCTTCGTAATCTAGCCGTTCGTCTTAAAGCAACGATGTTGTCGCGAAAGTTATCAAACAAAAGGAGGGGGGGGACATGCTCGCCAATACCACAACACCGATCACGATTCTGATGACGCTGATGGCGTCCCTGCTCTTCGCCCCTCTCCCTGCTGCCGATTCACCGCTGGCAAGCACTATACCAGACGCATTCATTGGTTCCTACATCGTCACCAAAATGCAGGACATCGCGCAGAAAGAATATGAACTCCAGCGCCCAAGCACCATCACGGTCGCCCCGGAGCGTTTGGTTATCGCCTTGCGCTTCCCTGATGGCCAATCCTTCACGGAGGCCCTGCTCGTTTCAAAGGTGTCTTCGGGTGGTCAAACAATTGTCATCGTCAGCGAAAATGAGGCCACTGGCGCCGGCGCCCTCCATGGCATTTTACCAAATGCCAATGAGCAGGGCGATACTCTGTTTCTCATCATGGCTCCCGGCGATGACGGCAACCCCGCGCCGCGCTACGTTTTGACTATCACGCATACGCAATAGCGTACTGTCGGCCTGACGGAACGGGGCTTTTGCGCCAAAAGGCAAGGCTTTTGTTTTAGCCACCGACTCCAAATGAGCTCTCGGAAAGCCTCCTGGTCCCAGGGGGGGTAGGCGCAATCTCTTGATCGCTTCCTGCAGGCCACAAGATCTGAGAATGCCGACACTCAGTTCGATAGCTGCAGGACACCCAGGCCGAACCGTCCACTTCTATCGCAAGGCGGTCACTGGTAGCTGGCACACGTGCCCCAAATGTCGTCTAAAATTTTGCAACCACAGTGGCATCTTCTTCTATCGCAAGACGGTCCGCGATTACGGCAAGGGGCTAATTGTTGGTCTGGGCTTGCTCCTGGCTATCTGTCTCGCCTTCCTGGCATTTGTAGGCATCGCGGGCCTTGTCTCATCGAACTCACCTGGCCTTGGGCAACGTCTTGCTAGTGAAGGTATGGTTGGCGCGTTCTCCGTCGGTTTCATCTTCTCTGCAGGCATCCTGCTGCGAATGCTAGGCCTCAAGCACGTCGTCGCCGAGGGCCAACTCGACGCTTGCCCACGCTGCTTCAATGAGGACCTCCTTGAGGGCAAGGTGGATGTTGCTTCACCACCTGAGCGTTTCTAGCAGGCACATTAGGAATGTGCCCGAAGCTGCGCGCGCGGTCTTGCACAACACGAATTATCGAATCCATCCATCTTCCCTTTGCTTGTTAAGCTCCTTAAAGAGTTCCTCGGCCAAGATCTTGGGTACACCGTTCGCATCACCGCTTTTCAAAAAGCAACCGAGCGCTTCCGATAGGGCCGCAACGGGCGTCATCCCGGCATCCCCCGCTACCATGGGGGACCCTTGCGAAAGCGCAAAGGCACGCCCTAAGTCGTCCCGCGAACTGCCTGTCACAGAGCGCTTGTTGTTGCTTGGCCGGGACATTGCGGTCTCGGTTTGTCGCAAGGCACGCGCAACAACCGACCGGCTGCAATTAAACTTTTCCATCAGCCGTGGGATAAGGGCCTTTGGGCCGCTAACACCCCGGCGCCGAACGCAGCCATAGTAACGCTCCATCATCGCGGCTGCTTCCCGAATGCGTTCCGGATTCGGCGAAGGGATGCGTTTTTTTCTCATGCGTTCATCAGCAGCGCTGCGACGGCAAAAACACCGGTGACCCAAAGGGTGACCGACGCGATATCCCGCCAGTTTCTGGCAAATCCGCCGCGCGCCTTAACGGCCACAACGCAGGCGACACCCGATGGCCAGCTGATTATCGCCATGCCCCAGACGAGACTGAGCGCTGTTGCGTACTCGGCGATGCTCACGGGTATGTCGCCTTCGGGAATCTCTACGAGCTGGCCGAGCGTTGCCGCGAGAAAGATCCCAAGCAGTCCGATCACGACCCCGGCCGTCAATGCCTCCCGGTACAACCTGCGCGGCGCGTAGTTCCACCACTTGGGGACGCGCCCACGTATAAATTCTGCAAACAGGTATCCAACGGCGAGGACGCCAACACCGAGCATGATGGTGATGCTGAGTGTCATCCAATAGGTCAATTCGCTGTCAGGCTCCATCGTTCGGTCGTCTTTTGCCAAAGTCGAGGAGGGGGGCGACGCGCGCCTGCACTCGGTGCTTGTTCACCCGCGCATAGGCACGTCTGGTCTGGTCGACACTGGCGTGCCCCGCAACAATTTGCGCTTCCTCGATCCCGGCCTCATCGGCCACGATGGTGACGGCTGTCCGTCGCAGGCAGTGGGGACCCCACTGGCCAGCGTTTCCAGGTGCTTTTACATCGATGCCGATGCCATTCATGCCACGGGCAACTATCCGGCGAATAGAGGCCCCGTTCAACCGAGATCCGAGCCTGGGATGCACGCCGACCCACAGCGGGCCTGGGTCACCGCAGAGCTCGCTGCGTCTTGTCGCGTAGCGCTGCAGGGCTGCGGCGGCCTCTGGTGGCAATGCTGCCCACTCATCGACGGCACGATGGCCCTTCGGCCGATGCAGCAGCCGTGGCGGACTGCTGGTCAGGTCGAGGTCTTTGACGTCAGCACGCACCAAGCTGATGGTTCGCAGCCCCGTCCCTAGCAGCGTGAGCGCTAAGGCGATGTCGCGGGACTTCCGAAGCGCTTGCTTGGCTGCGCCTCGCTCGCCAGTCGATGCCATCTCTTCATTCCGGAAGAAGTCGATGAGGGCCTCTGCTTGTTCCCGGCTGAGCGCCGCAAGCGGACCATCGCGAAACTCGCGGGGTGCCCGCACCGATCGCGCTACGGCCGGCCAGCGGCCGGTCGCTTCACACCAGCGGAAGAACGCCTTCACGGCGGCCAGGTGATTGCCAACCGACGCTGGCTTGAGCCCGTCGTCGCACAGGGCGATCACCCAATCCTGGACTTCGGCCGGCGTTGGAACGCGGCCATCGATCCATGCGCACCAGCGCCGCATGCGGCTCTCATAGGTGCTCGCAGTCGCCGACGTCAATCCACCAGCTGCTACAAGCTGCCCCAGATGCTCCAGCCATTCGCTGATCCACCTGCGCATGAGCCCTTCGCCACCCCAGGTTGCTGTGATGCGGTTCAAGTCGGTGTGAATGAGGGCTTTATCGTCGTTCACTCTTGAGAACGGTAGCTTCCCCCTCCCTGTTTTGCAATACCTAATGCGCGATAAATGCCCTTACCGCGCATTAGAAAGTGTTGCATTATATCGATACATACCGCTACATTCTGCGTATGTCCGCACTCGACGCTGATACCATCATGTCTGCCTGCCAACGCCTGCACGATCGCGGAGACCGTGTCTCCTTGCGATCCGTTCGCGCCGAATTGGGCCGTGGCAGCTTCAGCACCATTTCTGAAGCGGTCACAGCCTGGCGGTCCAACGCCCGCCCCGATGCGCACGTTTCGACTCCTGAAATGGATGCGCTCGAAAGCCTCGCGCCAGGTGCCCTGGCACGCCTACGTCAGGCGCTTCGTGAGGAGATGAACCGGGAGGTCGCCCAGGCCCGTCAGGAAGTCGCGGAGCTTCAGGCATCTCTCACAGAGACACTTGAGGTCGTTGGCGACCTCGAAGAGCGTTCCCAGATCCTGGCCGACCAAGAGCGGATCCATGACTCCTTGCGTGAGAACATCCGCGCCACCGCCCCTGCTGTTGTCGAACCTCTCGTCGAGAAGTTGAATCGTCACGAAGGGGCCTTCGCCGTTCTCGTTCAGCAAGTGCGCGATCACATCGCCCAGTCCACCTTTAAACACAGCGAAACCAACCAAACCATCCAGCAAATTCGCGATATTCACCACGCCGGTATCGCTGCTTTGAAGGATACCTCTGCAGCGAACTCGGCCGCAAATGCCAGGGAACACGGGGTCCTCAGCGATCTGCTTCAGGCCCTCGTGGCCGCCCAGGCGAAGGGCAATGCTACCGTCGAAGCCCTCACGGACGCCGTTATCGAGCAAGGCCGTGGATTAGCATCGCTAGGCAAATCTCAGGCGCAGCACGGTATGCACCTCAAGCGACTTGAGTCGGCCGTGCGCGCACTTGCGCGCCGGCCCTAACCTACTGTGTCTTTTTCGTCTTACGTGCAGCCTTCGTGCTGCGCTTAGGCGCAACCATGTCGAGCTGCTCTAACGAAGCTGCGAAGAATCGTTCCCGTATTTCAACTGGGCAGTGCTCAAGGAGCACCCGCAGGCGCCACTCATCCTGCTCGTCGTCGCTCAATTCCAGGGCTTTGCCCCAGATGGCGATTGCGTCGCCAGTCCCTTTGCCCGTCTTAACCGTGCGCGGCGGTCGTCGTTTACCATGCACGATTGAATAGATCATCTGATAACTCACGCCGACTTCGACCGCAAAGTGGGGCACAGTTATCCCTCGTTCGCGCAGCAAGCTGTCGAGATATTGCCCAAACGGTAGGTCCCGCCGGATGACCTTTTTGGCGGCCGTCTTCTTTGCCATACCTCTGCTCATTGTCCCCAAGGAGCGAACTGTCCCACTCCTGGGGGCAAGATAAAGCCAAAACCAGACAATATCCCAAGAGGATACCCTGCAGCAGACCCCTGCGTTACGTGCGCTTTTCGCGCCATGCAGCGCCATGCAGCTGCGCCCACTCCGACGGCGCCAAGCCAAGTGCCTGCCGAAAAAGACGGCTTAATTCACCGGGGGTGTTCAGTGACACCTGTAGATGCGTATCCTTAACCGCCGTTCCTGCCGCGAGTAAATCCCGCGCTTTGTCGAGTCGCAACTGTTGGATGTACCCCATTGGGCTCAACCCCAGTTCCTGACGGAACAGTCGATGCAAATGCACACGCGTAACCTCTAGCTTAGCAGCCACATCTTCAATGAGGGGCACGTATGCCAAGTTTCTGGACAGCATTTTGGCCGCACGGTCAACTGTCGCATTGCCCGTGTTCACCGTCTCTCCCGGGCTCCAGGCCTCATCGCCCTTGCGTATGCCCCTTACCAGCTCCGCAATCACGTACGCGAGCAGCGCATCGCCCTGAGCCCGCTCTGTGTTGTTCGCATCGAACTCGATGCGATACAATTCCTGGAGTGCCTGACCAAATAGAGGCGCTACCGGGCACACCGCTGCCCGCTGCCGTTCGAGCGCGCGCACTGCCTTACTGTCAGTCAATTTTCGCTCATTGACCATGATCCAGCAGCATTCAACCCCATCGATAACGCGGTCAATACCTGTCGCCATTTCCCCAGCATTCACCATAAACGCTTGGCCAGTGGCCAAGATAAACTGTTGCTCCGCCGCTTCCCAGGTCGCTCGGCCTCTGTGCACATATCCAATCTTTAGTGCGCCAGTTTTAACACGCCCCTGCATTTGTGGAGTACGTGGCTGAAAGGAGCCCGACCCAATACCGACAATCGCCGGCAGTAGCCCCTTTTCCTTCAAGCTCGCTGTTTTGGGGTAGCACAACTTGGGATTTAGCATGCGCGGAATCCTTGACCGCGATTCTCGATATCAAGGCTCACTTTAGTGTAAGCGTTCGGTGGCCGCACCGTTAATTGGGCCGCCTTCATCGCGGCCCACTGGCCCGGCCTGGTCGCCATCGACTTCGCCACCTGGGAGGTGCCATCGGCCAACAGTCGGCGGACCCAGCGGCACCACGCGTTTTACGCCATCCGCGTGTGGGGTGCAAAAAATCAGCCAGCCCCCAGCCCAGGCATTGCCAGGCCCAACTCGGCCGAATCCTGGCGCCCATGACCCCCAACGACCTGACCGCCGAAGCCGCCATCTGTATCCTAGCCTGCGCGAGCCTCATCCAGCAACGGCTCCACAGACTGATCGACTTCCAGAACCTCCAGATCACGGTCCTCAAGCGACTCGTCTCTGATGGAACTCACCGCCCCACGGATGATGAGCGCCGAGTCCTCGCCCATCTAGCGCACCAGCTTGACCGGCGCCTGCTCGCCATGGCCGAGACCATGGTCACACCCGATACGCTCCACCGGTGGTATCGCCGACTCATCGCCCAAGCCTACACATCGCACCGTCGAGGCCGGCCCCGCATTCATGCCGACCTTGAGGCCCTGATCGTCCGCCTCGCCACCGAGAATCCAAACTGGGGCTACGCCACCATAGCCGATCGAGCCGGCGAACTTGGATGGACGATCAGCAAGCGCTGCGTTGGCTATGTCCTGCGGCGCCATGGCATCCCGCCGGAAGCCGAGCGGGGTAACCATGACTGGAGCCGGTTCATTGAGGCCCATTGGCCCGGCCTCATGGCCATCGACTGCGCCACCTGGGAAGTCCCTGACCCTCAAGG
>JAQIBG010000225.1 GCA_027859175.1 Planctomycetota bacterium
GGTTTGCGCTGGAGTTCATGCCAGTAGACTGCGGCGAAGCGGCGGGGCTGGCAAATAGCGGTCACCGAACGCTTACTGCCTACCTCGCCCGCGCCGTCGCCGGCCTCCACGCCGGTGAGAACCCACAATCGCTCACGCCCAAGGCCCTCCGCAAACAGTTGCCCAAAGCCAAAGCTGTCTGAAGTCAAATAGCAAAGCCCGGCGACATGCCTGTCAAATAGCGGTCACCGAACGCTTACAGCAAGCCGACCAGGAGCCCAGTCCAATAGATAAATCGCACCAAGCGCACAAGGCTAACTTCTTTTAGGGCTGTATCTGCCCAGAACGAGGTGGCCAAATGATTTGGCCGCTCAGCGTTGCCCAGCCAACATACTGCCTATCCGCGCTCGTCACCTTGACTCGACCGTACTTCACAACGGCATCGTTCTGCCACCCGGGCGGAACAGTGATCAAGCTCCCATCCAGGGCCCTGGTTATACTCTGATACTCCGGATCATTGGTGAAGCAGACGAAGCAATCCTCCGGCGCAGCGTTAATCGCGTCATACTGGAAGGGGATGATCACATCCCCGTCCAGATCGATCACGCCAGTCTTTTGATCGCTGACGATGGCACGCCCATCAATGAAGTCTTGCGCCATCACAAAGGTCGGCGGAATGACCCAGGCGCCGCCGCGATCGCGGAACCCCCAACGCTCATGCTCAAGTGAGTAGCTCGCGATGCGTCCGTCGTAACAGGCGCGCCCTGTCGAGCCCCCGGGCGCACTCTCCACGGCAAAAACCCAGTCGCCATTGCGGTCGATGTAGCCCTGCGCCCCGGCAGGTGGATCAGCCGGCCCACGCCGCTCCGCCGCCACCTTCACGAACGCCAGCCCCTCCCTGAAACTTTCGGCCCCCTCGAATCGCGGCTCGATTATCATGCGACCAGTCAGATCAACAAAACCCCACAACTCGCTGTCGCCAGGACAAACCGTAACCGGCTCTCCCCAGGGGTAGCCAAAGAAGGCCTCACGGTCGGGCATCAGCAGCTTCCCCTGCGGATTGATCAGAAGTAGGGTCTGAACGGGATCCAAGGGCTCGATCCAACACCAGCCCTTATTGAATTGAAAAACCTCCTGCAAAGGTAGCGGCGCGAACTGCTCGGTGCCCTGCCGGTCGATCACCGTCCATAGCGGCGGGTAGACGCTGGCGTCGGTCATGACCCACGCATAGCCCTCAGTGAAACCTTCAGTGTCCTTGTACTTCGCCGGCACCACAACAGCGCCATCAGGATCCATAAAGCCATTCGGCGCCAAGCTGTGCGCCGAACCTTGCACCACGCCAAGATCGTCAGGCAGCTGCCAGTGCACCATCTCGCCAGTGCCGGCTTCAGTGCCGGCCGCCACGGCAGCGGTCACAGGTAGGAAGCCAGCGCCCTGTTCACCCGCGCTGTTGCGTCGGTGCATCGCAATCCCCCGCCAGAGGGTTTTCGCCGTCATACCTTGTGCACGCGCAAACGCGGCAGCACTCTGGCCAGACGCTCGCCAAGCATCGAAGGTGGCCGCCCGCTGGGCGGCCGTGCTGTGTCGCCTTGGTTTGCTCGGGCTATCGGCTATCGGTCGGGGATTCGTATCAGGATGGTTTGCGCTGGAGTTCATGCCAGCAGACTGCGGCGAGGCGGCGGGGCAGGCAAATAGCGGTCACCGAACGCTTACTTTCTAAGGGCGATCCATACGCAAAACGGCATTCAGGAATTGGTGGGCCTAATCGAATCCCAGGACACCGACTACGCCGAGAGGCTGCGTGCCGCCACTGTATTGGCGTATGTTAATATTGGCGACGTCGCGCCGTACGTTGAGGGTCTAAGCGCACTGGAGGAAGGAGGTCCGGTTCGGGACAACGTCGACCTCGTTCTTGCGGCATGGGCATATCAACAGGCGAGAAATGATGGACAGGCCGATAGTGAAGAGACGGAGTGAGGGCACACAGAGAGCTAAGGGCACGCTATAATTCAGTCAAACGGACCGAGTGGTGCTCTGCTTGTGGTTGTCACGGATTTCATTCGAAGGGATTCGTCGCTGGGCTGCCTTCCTCTTGGATTCTCTGAAGACCAAAAGGTCGTTGTATTTGTGCCCGATGCATCGAAGCGATCGCAGTGGACGATCTTGCCGCATGAATAACCACTGTTGATTGGCATCGACGAGGCGGTCAGTGGGCTGCACCGTCGCCGACCTGTAGTTCAATCGCGAGTGGGAGGTGGTCTGAGTACCAGCGGTTGGGGCGGCCTTGGTAGAGGAGGGGGCCGCCGGTGAGGATGCGGGGGCGAGTAGAAAAGTAGACACCCTCAATGCTATTCGGCTAAGGGTGAGCTGTAAGTGCAATAATAAGATTGACTTCTGATGGTGGAAAAATTTGGCGCTTCCGGTGTTTGTGTGATGCTTCCCTGCCGCTCTACGGCCCCCATCATGGTCCTTCATGGATGCAGAACATCTCTATGAGAC
>JAQIBG010000230.1 GCA_027859175.1 Planctomycetota bacterium
CCGAAGCCCCAGCCACGAGCAAGATGATGCTGAGCACGATAACGAGCTCGACGGCGGTGAAGGCAGATTGGCTGACCCGTGCAAGCCTATTTGGCAACATGGTTTGGGGCTTGTGGAGGGCGTTTCCGGGGCGGGCCATGGTCTTCACCTATGCGCATAGATTAGGGATCTATCCGTATAGATGACCGGAATCATGATTTCCGGACAGTTGGATTTCAGCTTGGCGGGTGCGCTAGGTTGGAGGTGATGCCACGGTTTCGCCGCGGTCGAGGCTCCACGGCAGCACCAGGCTGGGCTGAGCTTGTTCAGGCTCGTTGATCAGGCCCAGCAACATGTCGGCGGCGTGGCGGCCACAGGCCTCACGCGGCGCGATCATGGTGGTGAGTCGAGCTCCAAACAGAGTCGGCGACTCATCGAAGCTGGCGACAGACAGATCCTGGGGCACACGCAGGCCGAGGTCGGTGGCAGCCTGGAAGCAGGCCGCGAGGTGGTACTCGCTGTAGGCGATGATCGCCGTGGGGGCATTGGCCCCCGCCAGGAGGCGTTTGACCCCCGAGGGGGCGGCATCGCTTTCGGGCCCGGGTGCCACCAACTGCGGCTTGAGCGCGGCTGCGGTCATGGCGGCCCGATAGCCAGCGAGACGGTCGGGGCGGCTGTGGTGGGCGTCGGACACCGTGAGGGCTGGATCCAAATAGGCGATGCGGCGATGCCCGGCGGCAATCAGGTGCTCGGTGAGGGTGACGGCGGCGCCATGGTCGTCGAGATAGATGCGATTGTGGCTGCCTTTCTGGTCCACAAACACCAGCGGCATGCGGGTGGCGCTGAGCTGGGCCGACAGGGCCTGACAGGGCTCGCCGCCCAGAAACACGATCATGCCGTCGGCCATGCGGTAGCGCAGGGGGCGCGGCTCAACGTAGTGCTCGTTGTCGTTGACGAGGTTGGCGAGTACCAGGCTCAGATCGTGCTGCTCGAAGGTGTCGACCAGGGCGTCGAGGGTGAAGATAGGCCGTCCGGTGAAGGCACGTGCTTCGCGCAGGAGCACCACCGAGCCGAAGCGTTCACGGCCGTGTCGGCCCGTGGCCATGCTGGTGGCCGCTGCGTGGCGCGTGTAGCCGATCTCTTGGGCGACCTCGTAGATGCGCCGCCGCGTCTCCGGTGCAACCGCATCGGGGTGCCGGAACGCAGTCGACACTGTCGCCTGGGTGATATCGAGAATCTCAGCGATGCGCTTTTGGGTGGTCATTGGCAGAGGGTAGAGCGGTGGCTCCGATCCACCTTAGGCTAGGGGGCGCAGGTGGTCTCACAACAAGCGCCGACGGCGCCCCCGGTATGGACGAGTACATGCATGGTCACGCTCCGCCTCTGTTCTTGGCCGCGAAGGGGCTGCGAGGCAAGTCTCGTGATGCGACTGTGGCCAGGGAATGCACACACCGAATGCGAGACTTGCGCGGCTGTCTGTTGTGAGAGCATGCGTACCCATGAGCAGCATTCGCATTACCGACGCCCGCATCGTAACGCCTGATGGCATCGTGGAGGGCGACTGCCTGATCCGCGATGACCGCATCGAAGCCATTGGTAATGTCACGGCCGACGCCGACGAGATCATTGCCGCTGAGGGCCGGGTGCTGTTGCCGGGTATGATCGACGATCAGGTCCACTTCCGTGAGCCGGGCATCACCCACAAGGCCGACATCGCACACGAGTCGCGCGCTGCGGCGGCCGGTGGCATCACCAGTTTTATGGAGATGCCCAACACGGTGCCGCCAACTTTGAGTATGGACGCGATCGAAGACAAATGCGCCATCGCCGCGCGCACCAGTGCGGCCAACTACGCGTTCTACCTGGGGGCTTCCAACGACAATCTGGAGGCAGTTAAAACAGCCGATCCGCGCCGAATCGCCGGTATCAAGGTGTTCATGGGCTCGTCGACCGGGAACATGCTGGTTGATCAAGAGGCAACGCTGACCGGCATCTTCAAGCATGCGCCATGTTTGGTGGCCACCCATTGCGAGCACACGCCCACGGTGGTGGCCAATGAGAATGCCGCCCGTGAGCGCTTCGGTGACGACGTGCCGGTCGACCAGCACCCGGTGATTCGCAACGCCGAGGTGTGCTACGCCTCGTCGTCGAAGGCGGTGGCCTTGGCCAAAGAGCACGGCACGCGGCTGCATGTCCTGCATCTGACCACGGCCAGGGAAATGAGCCTGTTTGAGCCTGGTCCGTCGGCCACCAAGCGCATCACTGCGGAGGTGTGCGTGCATCACCTGTGGTTCAGCGATGCCGACTACGCGGCCAAGGGTGCCAACATCAAGTGCAACCCGGCGGTGAAGTCAGCGGCTGACCGTGCGGCTCTGCGTGCAGCCCTGATCGAGGGCCGGATTGACGTTATCGCCACCGATCACGCGCCGCATACCCGTGAAGAAAAGGCCCGGCCGGGGATGAGCGCCCCGGCAGGCTTGCCCTATGCCCAGCACGCCTTGCCGGCTCTGTTGGATTTGGTGCACCAGGGCGTGTTTAGCCTCGAGTTGATCGCTGATCGGTACGCCGCCAACGTGGCGCGGATGTACGATATCCGCGAACGCGGCTCGATTGTGCCGGGTAACTTTGCTGATCTGACCCTGGTTGATCCCTCGGCTGCAGTCACGATTCGCGATGACACGATTCTGTCGAAGTGCGCGTGGTCGCCCTTTGCTGGTGATACCTTGCATGGGCGGGTTGATGTGACCCTGGTTAACGGCCAGGTGGTGTGGCGCGACGGGCAGATTGTTGACGGCGTGCGCGGCCGGCGCTTGGTGTTTGATCGCTGAGGCGAGAAGCCAGGGAAGCAGGGGGCGATCACAGGGGGCGATCACAGGGGGCGATCACAGGGGGCG
>JAQIBG010000237.1 GCA_027859175.1 Planctomycetota bacterium
CCTGAGCCCCTTGCGATCAATGACTTACGAGCCATCTAGGTGCCAAACTTACGACACGCGTGTCTGCTTTATTATTGAACACATGCCTGCCCGAGTCGCAGTCCAGGGCCTCCGCCTGCTCGACAGTTAAGCACATTCGACGGTAACTCCTTGCAGCACTTCTGGCGCGCCATGTGCATAGCCATGCACCATGGATCCTTGGTCATTACGTATAGGTACGATTCTCCAACTGTGCGACCCCACGGTCGGCCCCAAGCAGCTGCTCGACTCGGTTTGGAAGGAAGTCTCGAGCTGGGAAGCCCTCGGCGGCGTGTGGCTGGAGTGCCTACGCGGCCATATCAAGCCCTCGGGCACCTTTATCGTTGGGGCCGCCCCTGACGATGCGCGCGAGATCGCCGAACTCGCCAGCCCCACCAACACCTCGGTCAACACCGACGGCCTGCCTGTGGTTGCCCGGCAAATCCGTGACGGCAACGTGCCGGTGGCCGTGGTCTTAATCAGCCACCGGGCTGGCCAGCGCGATGCCGCCGCCTTCTTGGCAGAAGCCCTGGCGCGCTGGGGCGTCGACCGCCTGCGCCTGCAGATGGAAGCCAGCGAGCTGGCCGAAGAAAACCAAGTTCTGCGTGGGTCGCTCACGCCACGCGTGCTCGAGCACGACATTATCACCATCAGCGGCATGATGGAGAGCTTGATTCGCTCGGCCGTGCGCGCCGCCGCCAGCAACGCCACGGTGCTGGTTCAGGGCGAAACCGGCACCGGCAAAGAACTCATGGCACGCTTGGTGCACACGCATTCGCCGCGCGCCAACAAGCCGATGGTCACGATCAACGCCGGTGCTCTTACCGCAAGCCTGCTTGAGAGCGAACTGTTCGGCCATACCCGCGGTGCCTTCACCGGCGCCGAGCATGATCGCAAGGGCCTGTTTGAGGTCGCCGACGGCGGCACGCTGTTTCTTGACGAGGTTGGTGAACTGACCGCCGAAGCCCAAGTCCGCCTGCTGCGGGTGCTGCAAGAGCGCACCGTGACCCGCGTTGGCGATCACAAGCCGGTGCCGGTTAACGTGCGCGTGATTGCGGCCACCCATAGAGATTTGGCCGAAGAAGTTGAGAACGGCCGCTTCCGGCAAGATCTCTACTACCGACTCAACGTGGTCAGTCTCAATGTGCCACCCCTGCGTGACCGGCGCGAAGACGTGCCAGTTTTGGTCAACCACTTCCTGCAGCACTTCAACACTGAAAACTTCAAGAACGTCTCAACCATCCCGCGGCGCGCGCTCGAACTGCTGACCAACTATCCCTGGCCCGGCAACGTGCGCGAGCTGGAAAACGTGATTCAAAAAGCCGTCGTCATGGCGCCCGGCGACGTACTGCTGGAAGACTTGATCCCGCCGAATGTCCGCGCGTACGCTCAGCACTTGGTGAGCGAAGCCACCGCGGCCGAGGCCGCAGCCAGCGCCACACCTGGCAACACCAGCGACAGCAGCGTTGCGGTTGTTATTCCGGAAGACCCGCACGAATACCTGTTCCAAGCACTGACCACCTATGCCGATGCAGTTGGGCCGAATATCGGCACCTTTACCCGCGAATGCGAGCGCCTGCTGATCATCCACGCCCTCAATCGCGAACGCGGAGTCAAACTCCGCGCCGCTCGGGCCCTCGGTATCAACCGGGTGACCCTCGATCGTAAACTCGCCGAATACCACATCGACGTGCGCCGCGGCGAAGGCGTTATTGACACCAAAACCGACGACGCTCGCCTTGGGACCTAGCCGGCTACCACTGCGCCTCTCCGTGCACGTAGTCATAACTGCACAACGGTGAGCGCTTCGCTTAGGCGAGGCCCGTGAGCCAAGCGGCGTGGTCTTGCTCGACTACTACCTCAGGCTCTTCGTTGAACTCGAGCGCGATCACCACCATTTCTGGATGCGGCGGCAGGGCTGGCAAGCCAGTCAGAACCACGCGGTGGTTACTGCGCTGCTCGATGCCGAGGCTTTGCCCAGTGGTGAGCAGGCGCGCCGCTGCGGGCGGCTTCGCCAGCAGCGGTATCACCACCTCCGGCGCGCTATAGCGCAGCAGGTGCAGGTAAACGGTGTTGCCGCGTCGCGTGCACCGGCCCTGGGTATACCAGGTCGATTCAATCGGGAACGCGGTGGTTCCATACACCGCCTCACCATGAACCGCGAGCCACTCGCCCATTTCTCGCAGCACCAAGGCGTCTTCCTCAGGAATCGATCCGTCGCCACGCGGGCCAACATTGAGGATGAAGTTGCCCTCTCCCGACACGGCATGCACCAGATGACGCAGCAACTGGCCGGTCGTTTTGCGCACTGGGTTGTGGGAGCAATACCCCCAGGCCGATTCATCGCCGATGGTCATGCAAGCTTCCCAGCCGCGGCCCTTGTCAGACGCCACCACCCGCTGCTCAGGCGTGTCGAGATCAGCCAGCACGCCAAGCCGGTTATTCACCAAGATATTGGGCTGTAAGCCATAGATCGTCTTCAGTAATTCTTCACTGCGCCAGAAGGCCGGAATGTCGCGCTTACCACAACGGCCAACGTCAATCCAGGCGCCATCAAACCACAGCAGCTTGATCTCGCCGTAGTTGGTCAGCAATTCGGCCACCATGGCATGCAACTCGTCAACCATGCGCCGCGCCGATTCAGGGTGACGGTCCGGATCCCAATAGCCCGGTTGCCGCCAATCCTTGTTGGAGATGTAGAGCCCCACCTCCACGCCGTGACGTCGACACGCGTCGACAAACTCGCGCACAAAGTCACGCTTGGCCGCGCGCTTCACGCTCGTGAAGTCGGTGACCGCGCTATCCCACAGGCAGAAACCATCGTGATGCCGCGTGGTGAGCACGGCGTAGCGCTGCCCTGAGGCAACAGCGAGGCGCACCAAGGCGTCGGCATCAAAGGCCTCGCCGGTGAACTGATCAGCTAGGGCCTCATACTCAGCCACCGGAATCCGCTCGCGAAAGAACGCCCACTCGCCGCGCTCCAAAACCGAGTACAGCCCCCAGTGAACAAACAAACCGAAGCGGGCCTGATGAAACCAAGCAATGCGTTGGTCATACGGGGCAGGGGTCGACATAGGAAGAACTCTCCAATAAACGCGGGAAAATCGCAGTTCGGGGCGCAAGTCCGTCAGGGCTGAGCACCACCATGAAGGCTGTAGAGGCCATTGTAGTTGAATACTGAGGCCACCCCGTTGCTGGGGCAAACCGCAATGGTGCTGCCGGGCTGGATCGCTTCCATCCCTGGAAACGCGGCCCCAATGATCTGATGCCAGGAAGCGCCAGAATCATGAGAGCGATAGATCTGGTGGCGGAACATACTCCCCTTGCCAGGGCCCGAATGCCCAGCCGCAAGGTACACCGTCTGATGCTGACCCGGACGCGGATCAAACGACACGCTGCTGAAGTACACCTCGTCGACGAGGAGGTTGTCCTCTGGCTTGATGCCGGTTCCGAGATGGGTCCATGTGCCCTCAGAAGCATCCGGCGTGGTGGCGCTATACTCCCACACCCCGTTGCGACCGGTAATCAGCATACGCAGCAACCCATCCAGAGCCGGATCGTGCTGCGACCGGGGATCGATGGCGAAGTTGTCCCAACCGAAGCTAATGTCGGCTTGCCCTGGCATATTGGGCAGCGAAACCCAGGACTCACCACGATTGAGCGACACCATCAGCGTATTGCGCTCGGGGCGGCACATCACCACGTCACCATTGCTGCTCGAGATAGCCGTCACCGGCTGGCTGAGCTTGGTCCAGGTGCGGCCGCGATCATCGCTGCGATGGCCGCAGGTGTAAATCACATTGGGGTCCTGCGGATGCCAAAATATTTGGAAGTCATCATTTCTCAGACCCTTGCCTGCGAAGGTACCAACCACCTCCCAACTGACCCCAAAGTCAGCGCTGCGCACCAAACGCACCGGATTAAATCCAAAGGTGCCGAGCACAACCTGGTCATCGTCGGGATCGAGCGCCACGCCCCAACCGGTGCGGTATTTCCACAAGGGCTTCCCCTTGGGGATCTGGAAGCACGGCACGTTGTTGCGGCCGTAGCCGCGCCACGTCATGCCGCCATCGCTGGTCAGCACAAAGCCGTACTCTTGACGCGACAAAGCCATCACCCCGTCCTGGCCTCCAAAGGCTATCTGCGACGGCGCCTTGAAACTGCCACCGTGTCCGAATGGGGCAAAGGTCGCACCATAATCATCACTGCGCACAGGCCCCTTCACATAATTGGTAGCCCACATCACAACCGCATCCGGGTCACCGGGAACAAAGGCAACGAGGTCGCGGTCACCCTCAAACATCATCTCGCCCGCATCCAAGGCATAGTTGGGGCTGGCATGGTTAAGCGGCGCGAAGTCGACCAAGCCAGGGCACCACCCCTCCTTCAACGCCCATTGGCCCCAGGTGCGGCCGCCATCACGCGAGTAATGAAAGGGCTGAAACGCCAAACCACCCCACGCATAAGCAATCACATGATCGGGGTTCGAAGGATTGATGCGCACTTGCCGAATTCCCTTGCTGGTGTTGCTGTGAACGCCGTCACCAGTGCTCGCACCGAAATCGCTAAACGGCACCACGCGTTGACCATCCACCCAAAAACCACGACCAGGATCGCTGGGGTGGGTATCTATTTCATGGATGCCGGTGCTAAGCTGAACCAGCGTGGCAGCGTCACCATTATCGATCCGGTACAGCTTCCGCTGATCGGCCTGACCGGTAATAACGTACAAGGAAGCGCCGTCACAGGTGTTGGCCATGGTCCAAATATCGACCCCCTCCAACACGAAGGGCAACCACGTGGCGCCATCATCGGCACTGCGCTGGACCCCCT
The DNA here is from genome assembly GCA_027859175.1 of Planctomycetota bacterium. Taxonomy (GTDB): domain Bacteria; phylum Planctomycetota; class UBA11346; order UBA11346; family UBA11346; genus GH22. Next base: position 4,852 of record JAQIBG010000237.1, read on the forward strand.
GCTCGGTGGCCACGTACAGGCACGCAGCCCGCACGGGCGACCGGTCTACAATCAGACGCCGAGCGTGGGCACGAACGCGATGCGTTTTCATCATCAAGGCCCAGGTGGCGCCGCGATCAGTGGTGCGCCACCAACCCGTCTGGCCCTGGCCAGAATAAGGATCACTCATCAAGGCATACGCAGTGGCGGCATCGTGCGGCGAGAAGGCCACCGCGTGGCCATGGCGCACCGGCAGTTGAGCCGGCCTGAACCAGGCGCCGTCGGTAGCAACCGACAGACCCGCCATGTCGGTGGCCATCAGCATAAATTGGGGGTCGAGGGGGCTGACCCCAAAGCCGGCAACCCACTCGCTGCGATCACTCCCCTGACCAGGTCCCCACGGCCCGGGCGTCGCCACATGGCCCGGCCCCGGAAATGTATTGTGGAGCCAGTGCTCTTGCGCCCCGAGCGCAGTCGCGATCAACACCGCCGCACTTAAACACAGCAAACGTAATGGGTTTGTCATGCGATGTCTTTCTTGGCAATGGTGAGCAAAAAATCAGTCGACCGTCAAGGTGATCTGTTTGAGATCAAAGGTGCCCGACTGGAAAAACATACCCGGCCACACCTTGAGCTTAACAGCATTGCCTGGCACGGTGATTGAACGCTCCAGGGCCTTCCACTCATCTTGCTGCTCCTCCACCACCAACATGAAACGACGGATCATCTTGCCTTCTGGCGACAGAAAATCGAGGGTGATCCGCGCCGACTGGTAGCTCTTTTCTCCCCGCTTGTAATCAGCAGTACGCACGATTGCCGACAGCGTACCGTCACGCATCCGCAGGTCCTTGGGGATATCTATCTCCTGCTCAAGGATCACCCGGCCCTGGCTTTGATTGACCATGCGCACAAAGTGCTCGTCACCATCGGCCAGACGCGTTGCCGTGCCTTGGCTGACAGTCCACGACTCAATACTTTGATCCGTTCCGGCCTCGAAATCGGCATTGGCAACAGGGACGACAGCGGCCTGCAGTCCAAGGTGGACCAGACACAGCATACAAATACTTACGAAGGTGCGCGACATGGATATCTCCAGGTTTCAGGTTGCAGAGGTTAGTGTAGAGAACGGTTACGAACCAGGATCGGTCACAGCCGTAGCCAAGGCAGCGTCTTTCACTGACGCCACGTGACCGTCAAAAAACAGGGCATTGCCACGCTCACCATGGCGGGTGGCATCGATACCACGAACACTCCCACCACTCACCCACACCTGGAAATCGGTGGCGTCAGCAACCAAGAGCCGCTCGGAATGGCGCGACACCATATCAATGTGCACAGACTTGGGGGTGGTGGAGACGAGGTAGTCGATCGGGTTGTCCGGCAAAAGCGGATAGCGGTTCATCCCATAGCCAATCCGCCAGCTTTGCAGATCGCCACTCGCGTTGTAGGGAACCTGCCACTCCGAGCAGCCCCAGAACACCGACTTGCGCGGGTCTTGCCCTTCAGCGAGATCGCCAGGGTTGTTCCATTGGCCATCGCGGGTGTCCATGTGGTATGGGGCCAGGGCAACAAACCAGTGCACCGAACCGGCAATACTCCCATTCGGTTGATAGAGTCGATAGCGAACCGGCGGCACCACGCCTTGATTGTCGCTTAGGTAGGCTTCGAAAGTCATCCCGATTTGACGCAGATCAGACAGGCAATCGGCGCTGCGCGCGGCACGCCGCACAATGCCGATAGCCGGCAGCAACAAGGAAGCCAGCACGGCGATAATCGCCATCACAACTATCAGTTCGATCAAGGTGAAGCCAGTTGCTGTGCGGGTACGCATGTCGACCTCCCTGCGGTGCACCGCCATCATAGGGCACACGTGTGCCTAATCAAGAAAATGTACTTCTCGGACAAGGAGAACCCTCACTGTCCAGCCCAAACAACACGCCCCATCGGCATATCAACCCCACCTTCGCACACGGCAAAAGCCGCTACTGCGGCCAGTTACGCCATCGGCACCCAGGCAAGCCATGTCGCTCAGGGCCAACCGAGGTTGGGCATCGTGGCATGCCGTCAGACAACGCACCCACTTGTGGCGGATTGCATAGCCCCATTGACGTGCATATTGCCAGCATGGCTCAACCGTCTCCGCCTCGCGCACCAACCGCAGCCCAGATCGCTGCGGTTGCGGGCGTCTCGCGGCCAACGGTCAGCCGTATTCTCAATGGCGATGATGCGCGCTACAGCGAAGCAACGCGAAGCCGCGTGCTCGAAGCGGCCGCGTCGCTCGGGTATCGCCCCAACGCCCTTGCGCGTGCGATGCGCACGGGGCGAACCGGCATCGTTGGGCTCATCCTCGGAACCGAAGAAACCCGCTCGCACATCGCTGGGCGAATGCTAACTGCGCTGCATGACGCTCTTGCCGCGCATAAACTACGCCTGATGATCTGCACGCTGCCCGATGCGTCCTTGGAAAGCCCCGACTTGGTGCCGCATTTACTTGAAGAGGTCTGCGTTGACGGCCTGGTCATCAATTACACCCACCGCGTCCCTGCCGCGCTGCCAGTGCATTTGGCGCAGGCAAATTTACCCACCGTGTGGCTCAACGTTGCCGATCAAACACCCAACGTGTGCCCAGACGACCATCTCGCCGGCAAGCTCGCCACGCAACAACTCATCGATCGCGGCCACCAGAACATTGGCTGGGTCTGCTCAATCGGCCCCGTTCACTATTCAGTCGGCGGCCGCCGCGACGGCTATCTCGAAGCGATGCGCGCTGCCGGCCTGAAACCATCGCTGTGGGAAGCGAGCTCAGGCACCCTCACCAACAAACAGCGACGCAGCTGGATCACAGACGTGGCCAAAGCAGGGCTTAGCGCCGCCGTGTGCTATGGTGACATCGATACCTACGCGCTTCACATAGCAACCGAACGACGCGGCCTTGACGTCCCGCGTGACCTCAGCTTGGTCAGCTTTGGCGACGAACCACCCAAGGCTAGCGGCGTGACCGTGTCGACCATGGTGACCCCCTTGGAAGACATGGCGCAACGCGCGGTAGATCATCTTTTGGCGCGCATGGCCGACGAGCACACCGCGGCCATTACCGAACGCGTTGCCTTCACCTGGGTCAGCGGCGAGAGCGTAGTCGATCGACGCTAGCCGGCCGGCACCAGCGCTGTGCGCAAATCGGCTATCGTCTCAACCACCGTCGGGAAGCCCATCGCGCGTAGTTCAGCCGCGTTGTGAGTGCCCCAGGCCACACCAATCGCCGGCACGCCTGCGGCCGCAGCCGCGCCGCTGTCACTGCTGCTATCACCGATAAAATGGCACTGCTCGGCGACGAGGTCGAGGCCCGCCAAGGCTTGATGGATGCCGGATGGATCGGGTTTGGCAGCGCGCATATCCTCTTCGCCCAAGGTCACCGCGAGGTAGCCGGCGAGGCCGAGATCGGCCAATAATTCGCGCACCAGACGGCCCTCGTTATTCGAGACCACCCCCAATGCCCAGCCGGCCTCGTGCAACTCGGCCAGCAACTCGGCGATGCCTGGATACAAGCGAGCCTGGGCCACGCCGATAGCGCGAGCGTGCAGGAAGAAGGCTTCCGCCAGCGCGGCCTGCTCGCCGCTGTTCTCAATGCCGAGCAAGAGCCCTAGGCGTGGGCCCGTGGGTAGCACCATGCCATCAATGATAGCGGTGCGATCCTGCGGCGGGTGACCGCGATCAGCCAACACCGCGTTGGTTGCCACCTCCACCAAATCGAGCGAGTCGACCAGGGTGCCGTCGTGATCAAACAGCACGCCGCGCCGCTGCCGCATCACGACTTGTCCTTATCCACGCGCTCGCCAGTCGTATCCACTACCTTGCCGCCGCGCGCCCGCGAATCGGGCTGCATGCCGGGGAAACCGCCAGGCATGCCACCCGGAAAGCCCTTCGGCATCCCGCCTGGGAAACCACCGGGCATGCCACCTGGGCCACCGCCCGGAAAGCCGCCGGGGAAACCACCGGGCATGCCGCCAGCTCCCATCTTGCCAACCATACGTTGAGCCTGCGCCATCAGAACCTTGGCGGCAAAGGCGCCGAACAGTTTTTGAATAGGCGGCAGTTGCAGCAGCAACCCAGCCACGCCACTCGCGAAACCCGGAATCACAATCAGCACGGCACCAAAAATGCCAACCGCCGCCGGGCCCGGGCTGCCACCCATCACCGCCATCGGCAGGCGCCGCAAGCGCCACCGCACCAACTGGTACCCGGCTACCGACATCACGACAACCGCCAGGGCAAAGCCCAAGTACTCAGGGTTGTCAGGCGTGATCCAGGTGGCCAAGGCCATCACCAACCACAGCTCAGCCGCCAGCAGGGCAAAGATGAGCAGAAAAATCAGACAGCCGAAACCTTTGGCCATGAGCACCTCCAAGGGCGAGGGATGCTAGGGCTGTGAGCGGCCTGCCAACAGCCAACCCGCTCAGGCCACAGCAGGGATGGCGCGGCGGCGCTCCTCGGCCTGTCGGATCATGCGATCGTAGACGAAGGTGCCACCAGGCACCAAGGAGGCGATGAAGCCCCACACGGCGTAGCTGAGGGGCAAACGGTGCCGCAGCCAGGTCCATGCCAGCAAGGCCATGAACGCTACGAACAAGGCCCCGTGCGCACTCCCGACCCAGCGCACCGCGAGGGGCATGTCAGCCAGATACTTCAGGGGCATCGCGATCAGCAGCAGCACCAGATACGACAGGCCCTCGATCAGGGCGATCAAACGAAACCAGGCAAAATCTGACATGCGCGGGAGGATGGGGAATCACAGCGCGGTTCAAGGGCGGAGACTCTGCGGTTTTGGGGGCGCGCCTGTGGCGCTGTGGGTCATGGGTCATGGGGACAGCCCCAACTTCAAAACTACAGACGCGGCAGGATCCAAAATCAGGATCCGCCATCCACGCCCCGGCATCAAAAACACCACAGGCCGAGCCCTTAGCGGGCTCGGCCTGTGGTGGGAGGAGACAACTACTGTCAGAGTTCGTCGAGACGGCGTTGGCGGTAGTACACCTGCAGGCTCAAGCAGTTGAAGGCGGTTGAGAGCAGGCGGCCGGTGTCATGACCGTGGAACCCCGTCCCCTCCCAATCCCAGCTGCCATCAAAGCAGCCACCCTCGGCGCGCTGCGCCGTGACCAGCAGGTCGCGCACCTGGCCGTTCCAGGTCTTCCAGCGCTCGCCGCCGAGGTGGAAGTTCGCCAGGGG
>JAQIBG010000295.1 GCA_027859175.1 Planctomycetota bacterium
GATCAGGGTTGATTTGCCATCATCAACGCTGCCCGCCGTGAGCAGGCGCAGCAGATTCTTCCGCTCGGTCTCCTGCAGGTAGGCTTTAACGTCGATTTGCTCTTCAGTGGTCGATACCATACCACACCAGTCTGTTTAATATGGTTTAAGGTTGGGCGGGTTGTATGGACGGCCACGCCGATGGCAAGTCTTGGCTTGCAGCTACTCGTCTCGCACAACGTCATCCAACTCGCGCGCGCCCCGCTTGAGGTGCCCGGGGAACACCCCGCCAGGATACCTAAGCCTCATATATTCAGACACTTGGAATGCCTCTACCGCTCCCGAGAGTAAGTCACGATAGGTGCCAACAAGCGCCACCACAGCAGCAGCGTCGTGCTCACCCGCAAGCTCCAAAACCCACGCGTCAACGAGTCCGCGGCTGAGCAATGCCTGCTCCGGGGCACACAGTTGACGCTGCTCCCAAAGCACCGTCACGCCACCCGGCCGACGCTCTAACTGATAGGGGAGCCCGCCTTCGCGCTCACTAGCCTCCAAGCCGCGAGTCGCGCCCACGGCCAGGCCATGATCTTGCCGAGTTTCCATGGCCGGCACCCGTCCATGCACAGTGAGGGCCAGCTTCGGAAGCGCCAAGCCACCGGCGCGGCCGGCAATACGAGCCACCTCACGGCTGCTGCACTCCAAGCTGATGACGGCGCCCTGCGCCCCCAGGTCCCCAAGCGCGGCCAAGCTGGCCACGCCATAGGCGTTGCAGTGATGGTCGGCCATCACTGGCAACCCAGCCTCATGGGCCCGCGCCAGCGTGCCGAGATGGCCTGCCACCACCGGCAGGCCCATCGCCGCGATCCACGGCGAGGTCTGCGCGACCGCAGGGTGACGGATCCACAGCCCCGCTAGATCTGACACGCGCGGCGCCTCGCTGGCAAACAGATCAAGACCATCGAGCCACACGGCATTCGCCCCGGCATCAAGCGCGGCCCGCGCCTGCATTTCATCTGCCACCGCCACCCACAACGCCGTGCTGCGTTGCGTGGCCGTGCCTGGTTCAGGCATCACAAAAGCTGTACGTGGCTCGGCGGCAACTGATTCCAGCTGTGACACCAAACTGCGGCGCAAACGCTTCAACGCCGAGGCGGGCACAAACACCGCACCTTGAACGGCCCAATCAATGGCACCTAAAACGTAGGGTGCATCGCCGAATGCCCCCATTTTGTCGCGCAGTTGGGCTTCATCCAAGGCCTTTGACTCGGCCGCCTGCAGGGCGAGATCACTATCCACTCGCAGCGCACGCCCACGCCACCGCAGCTCAACGCTCAGGGGCTGACCCGCCGCGCCACTGACGCGTACCGCCAACACATGGCGCCGCCGCACTGCTTCAAGCGGCACCGCGCGCATGGCCTCGCCGGCCTCGCGATGCCAGCGATGATCGCTGTTGAGATGACAGGCCGTTTCAGGCGGAACAAAGGGGCCACGACGCTGGATCCGTACCCGACAGCGCCAGACGCCCTCAGTCAAACGCTCCACCGCCGTTACCAAAAACCCATCGGTGAAGGCGCCAACCGCAAAGCGGTAGCCCTGTCCTGGCTCAGGCGCGCTGGCGCAGCGCAATTCAACGCGGCCGGCCTCACGATCCACATGCACGATACTGGCATCACGTCCAGCATCGCTCTCTGGGTCGGCCCGGTGGACGCGCGAGTCATCGCCATAGCGACCAGCGAGCGGCGCATCGGTAAAGCCGCGCGAGAATACGCCACGCAGCAGGTCATTAGCCTGATTGGCCGCGAAGGGCTGGCCATCGGCCCAGGCGTCTACCGCCTGCCGATACAGACGACTCACTGCAAAAACGTACTCCGGCCCCTTGAGCCGGCCTTCAATTTTAAGGCTCGCAACCCCCATCTCAGCCATCGCTGGTACATGCGCGATTAGCGACAGATCTTTCATGCTCAGCTGGGTGTCGGTGCCAAGATCAGAACTGTATTCAAAGCGACAGTTCTGAGCACAGGTGCCACGGTTTGCGCTACGGCAGCCGGCGAAGTTGGAGATCAGGCACTGCCCGCTGAAGGCGTAACACAGGGCCCCGTGTACGAAGTGCTCGGTCTCAATACCCAAGGCCGCAGCGCGATCGGTGCAGGCTTGGAGCTCTCGCTGCGCCAACTCACGAGCCAGAATGACACGCGTTGCCCCCAGACCAGCGAGCACGTCGACCTGAGCCGGGTCATGAACCGTCATCTGGGTCGACGCATGCCGCTCAAGCTCTGGCAATTCGCGTGCCAGCGTGGTCCAAAGGCCCAGGTCTTGAATGATCGCCGCGTCAACACCGGCCTCAACGGCCGCAGAGGCCAAGCCAATGGCTTTGGGGTACTCGTCATCATGCAGCAAGGTATTGAGGACCACGTAGCACTTCAGCCCATGGGCATGCAGATAGGCCACGTGATCAGCCAGCGCATCTGAGCGGAAATTCGCGGCACGCCCGCGCGCATTGAAGTGGCGCAGCCCCAGATACACCGCATCGGCGCCACCCGCCACCGCTGCCGGCAGGCATTCAGGCGCGCCAGCAGGAGCCAGTATCTCAGGTTTTGTGCGCAAAGGGCCAGACATGTGGCAGGGGTTGTAGCGCCACCACGCGAAAGACCAGCGCAGCCCGGCATAGCCTGGGCGCATGGCCCCCTGCTGATTGCAGGACGAAATCCAGCCCTAGAGTGGGGTCCCAAGGAGTTCGGGTGATCGACGAAAGCAAGCTGCCACCGCTAGAAGTGCGCCCTTACGACATTGCGATGCATGGTGAGGTGGTGTTTGTGCGCATGCACAAGCGCTTCGACACGCTTGAGCACGCCTGGAACTGGGCCCGCGACATCGTTGCCTGCCTGACCGACCGCCCCCAGGGCATCGATATCGACATCGGCGGCTGCGCCAATGTCAGCTCAATGTTTTTCGCCGGCCTGCTGCTGTTGCGCGACACCTACAAGCCGATGCCGATGCGTCTGCTCAAAGTGCAAGACCGTGTTTATCGCACGCTCCAAGTCATGTGCATGGACAACCTGTTTGAGATCCATCTCGACGGCGGCTCGAGCGACGACCGCCCAGCGCCAAGCGCCTGAGCGAGGCGACGCAGGCTCCAAGCCTGCCGATCTGCAATCAGGCAAATCCTAGTACACGCACAAGCGGTTCGGGCACGTCGGCCAAGTTTGGTGCCGTCCAATGTGCGCCCGCCGCCTGCAAGCGCTCGGGAGCAAAGCTGGTGCTCAAGCCGAGGCAGCGCGCGCCGGCCGCCAAGGCAGCCTCCACGCCGTTGATCGCATCTTCTACCACCAGACAGCGGGCCGGATCAGCCCCCATCCGTTTGGCGGCGAGCAGAAAGCCATCGGGAGCCGGTTTTTTACGGTTCACATCGCTGCCGGTGATAACAGCGTCAAAGTGATCGTTCCCAAGACCAATCTCGCGCAGGTTGCCATCCACCTTCATGCGGTCGGCAGCTGAGGCGACAGCGATCTTGATTCCGTGCTGCCGCGCAGCCGCCGTGAAATCATGAACGCCTGGCAGGGCTGGCATCCGTCCCACAATCAACTCGAGGTAGATGTGGTAGGTCCGCTCCTTGTCGCGCGGCAAGGCAAGGCTTACGCCGGCCTCAGCGGCCGGCCCGCCCAGGTAGCGATCTTCACCTGTGCCAACATAGGGAGTGAACGCTTCGGGGGCGATCTCAACACCATACGTCTCACGAAACATCTGGATTGCCGCTTCAAGGATGAACGGCTCCGAATCGCATAAAACGCCGTCCATATCGAAAATAATCGCGTCAATCCCTGGCATTTCACTTACTCCGAAAAAGGCAGCGGATCCTGCCGGTCACCCTTGAGCCACGACTGCACCGAGGGCCACAGCACGTCGGTCACCACAATTTTGATGCACGCAGCCAGCGGGATCGCCAGCAACATGCCATAGAGACCGGCCAAGGTGCCCCCTGCCATCACGGCCACCAAGATAGCCGCCACCGACAGATTGGTTGCCTTGCCCTGAATCATCGGGGTCAGCACGTAGTCATCCATCAACTGTCCCACCACGAATACGATCGCCGGAAACAGAATCAAACGCCACCAGATGATGCCGCCCTCAGTGCTCAGATAAACACTACTGCCCTCGTGGTCGCCAACTAGATACACCAAGAGCAACCCATAGGCTCCAATGAGCCCAACGCCGGCCAGATAGGGCACCAATGTGAATACGCCGACTACAAGCCCGAGCACCAAGGCATAAGGCACCCCGCAGATCGTCCACCCAATGGCGAAAACCATCGCCAAGATTCCGGCAATGGTCAAGCGGCCGCGAACAAATCCTGACACAGCTGTGTCCATTTTCACCACCAGGGGCAGCACGGTTTCGCGCTGGGCTTCCGGAATCAAGCTGCCGAGGAAACTCTGTACCGAGGCCCAAGCGGTGCTGAAAATGAAGAAAAAAAACACCACCAAAAACATGCCCAGGCCGAAACCGATCACACCACCAGTGACGCCAGCCAGCCAACCGCCAACAGATTTGACCACACTCACAACCCGGGCGCTAACAGCGCCAGCATTCACCTCGTCGTCACCCGTTTGCGCGCGCCGAGCGATCTCATCAGCAACGATGGCACGCACGGCCACTTCGGTTAACGGACCATCGTGCGGCAATGCCCCTGGGACCTGTTCGGCTGGAGCGGCATCCTCAGCTGTACTATCGGGCGCGCTCTTGGCCTCTGGGTCTGCGGCTGATGCAGGGCCAGGGAGCCCAAAGGCATCGCGCAAGCGTTGCGCGCGTTCGCGCACCGCCTCCGGCACCCCCTCGCCCTGGGCCAGATCAAGTGCACTGACTGCGTAGCGCTCACTGTTGTTGACCAAGTTCACCGTTTGCCCAACCAGGCTCGGCACCACCAGTACCACCAACAGGGCAAGTCCGAGCAGCAAGGCGGCAAAAATGCCCATCACCACGCGTACCCGCGTAGCCCAAGAGAAACGCCGTCCGAGCCAAGCAATCAAAGGCTCAAGCAGATAGCTCAAACCCAGGGCCAACAGCATCGGCACCGTTATCGCGCTGAGAACATAGCCCAGGTGGAATAGCCCATAGACCAGCAGCAGCAGCAAGGCATCACGCACCGGCTGCAGCTGCCACAGGTGACGGTGGTACCAGGGAGCCTCTTCCGAATCACTACTCATGTTGCAGAATCGCACAGCCCAAGTCCGGAGGCAAGGTGCGAGTTTGCGTCGGTATCAATGCTCAGAAAGCACCTCTGCGTAGAGGTCTCGATGCTTTTCGAGACACGAGGCCCAGCTAAACTGTTTTGCTCTGGCAATTCCGGACTGAGTTAACTGCTGAGCGCGCCCGGCATCACTGAGCAGCTCTCGACATGATCTCACCCACTCCTCCGGATCGTCGGGGTCGCAGAGCATGCCGGCATCCCCTATCACTTCGCCCAGAGCCCCACCAGGGCTACTGACTACGGGGGTGCCGCACGCCATGGCCTCTAATGGCGGCAGGCCAAATCCTTCATAACGAGACGGAAACAGGAACACGCTCGCATCTCCGAACAATGCCGGCAACAGTGCGTCGGGTACTCGACCCGGCATGACACATCGATGCGCTAGTCGTTCTGGAATCGCGATACCCGCTGGCAGCCAGCCACCACCCCCGGCAATAACGAGAGACAAGTCCGGATATTCATCTGCCAACGCAACGAATGTGTCGACCGCTCGAGCGAGGTTTTTACGCGGCTCAAGCGTGCACAGCGTCAATAAGTATCGGCCCAAACCCAGCTGCAGCTGTTTGCGCATATCGGCACGAATCTGATCGGAGGTGGGCCCAAAACACGACGAAACGCCATTGGGAATAACCCGAATACGCTCCAACGGAAAGCCGATCAGGTCAACCAGGTCATTTCGTGTTGTTTCCGATATCGCCACAACGGTGTCACGCTGAGGGTCCAAACGAGCGAACTCTTCTCGACGCACCGCAACATATCGCGCATCGCACAACTCAGGAAAGCGCAGAGGAATCAAGTCGTGAACGGTCACGATACGCGGCACGCCCACCAAAGCAGTTGGTATGCGTTGGGCATTGTGGAAACAGTGGACCAGATCCCACGAACCAACCGGTGCCGATAGCGGAACCAGGGATTCCAGACCGCGACGAGCAGCTGAACACACAACACGACGTGGCGACCAGCGCGGCGCCTCAAACGCAGCCCTATGAGCCGAACGAATCGTCCCAACCAGCGAAACCAGCCACGCCTTATCAGGAAATGAGGCCGCATGCCAGCCCAGGGGAAGGCCCTGCTCAGCCAACTCCTGGGCCACGCCGAAACGTTCATAGAGCGAGGCAAAACTCGTCACGCCGATGGTAAGGTCGTCAAACTGCCGAGCACAGCGAAGAAATTCAACGATAACCCGATGAATTCCACTACGCGCCGCCGGAAACAAGTCCGCACTCCCAAGTGGCGATGCTTCGCAGAGTACCCTGATTGTGTCCCCCATTGACTGCATTGTGGACACCCGTGACAGAGCCGCAAGGGCGCCAAGCAGCGCAAAGCTCTTGAGAAACACCCGGCCCGCTGCAACCATCAGCTAATGCTCGCGATAGATCTCAGCCCGGTATGTGGTGCGTGGACCGGCGTTGGTCGCTATGTCGACGACCTAACGACCGGCCTCGTCAAGGCCGGCACGCCGTTTCAGGGAGTGTATCAGGGGCACCACGGACAACTCGAACCACGCGTTGCAACACGAGCACCTCACCATCGCTATGATTTGATCACCGGCAGAATCGGTTTGCTGTTTCGGCTCGGCCCGCTGCTGCGACAACACGGGATCACCTGCTATCATGCCACATCGACAATCGGCGTACCGCGCGCTTGGTCGGGCCGGATGATTGTCACCGTGCATGACTGCTTCCCGCTGACCCACCCCCAATGGTTTCCCGCACGACAGCGCAGGCTCTTCCATCGCCTCTTGTTGCAGTGCACGCAACGGTCGGCCACCGTTATCACACCATCACACGACAGTGCTGACACCTTGCGCCAGCACGGCATATCCAGTCCATGCGTTATACCCCACGGCATCGCTGAACCCGCCCCCCTTCCTCAAGGGGCCGCCCCCAACGCAAAACCCTACATGCTCACCGTTGGTGCCATTGAGCCCAGGAAGGGCCTCGCCTTTCTCGCAACGGTCGACCGTGGTTCTCTGGAATGGATCCATATCGGAAGCACCCGCCACGACCCACAAAACACCATTCGACAAACAATGGTGCGTGCTGGTGCCAAACTGCTCGGCCATGTTGACGAAGCCACGCGGCAACGCTACCTGGCACATGCACGAGTCTTTGCGATGCCCAGCTTGGCCGAAGGTTTTGGCTATCCACTGCTTGAAGCAATGAATGCAGGCACACCTGTGGTAGCCACCAAGCTACCCGTGTTTGATGAGTTTGCGCCTTCGGCATTTCTACTAGAACATGATCCGACTGCGTGGCGCGATCGCCTTGCAAATCTCAACACTTCAGACCAAGCGCGCTGCGACCATATCAACCAGGGCCGCGAAGCAGCAAAGCGTCTCAGCCTAAATGCGATGGTCGACGGCCACCGCACAGCGTATGGGCTCACATGAGGATCTGCCTTATAACTCCTGAATTTCCCGAGCGTGGACCGTCCTTTGGCATCGGCACCTACGTCTCGGCACTTCGATCCGGTCTCATTCAAGCTGGCGATCAAGTACTGACGGTTGTAGCCAACCACCTCGGCATTGATTACCTTGATCACAACGGCGATTGGAGTCACACGCCCCCAACAGCGGGTCCAGCCTGTCTGCGCGCCGCACTACTACCTCGGCGCGCTACCGATCGCATCGAAAAGTTTGATCCAGACATTGTTGAAAGCAGCAATTGGCATGGCCTTGGGGCATTTCTCCGCGGCTCAGGTAAGCGAATCGTGCGGCTTTCAACCCCAGCTCGCATTGAGGCCAGATGGGCTTCTGGCAAAGCGCGACTCACCCTTCCGGTCTTCCATTCCTGGGAGAAGACCGCTGTGATTTCGGCGCATGTCCTCATCGCCGACAGCAGCGCCATGGACTCAGTAGGCGAATCGATTTATGGCCGACGCGCTGACTTCATCATTCCACATGGCTTGGCGCCCCAAGCACCCCAACAAACCGAAGCGCGCAACACCCCCAATCTTAACCTCTTGTCCGTTGGACGTTGTGAGGCCAGAAAAGGAACCGACCTTCTGCTCGCAGCATGGCCGCACATTCGCAAACAACACCCAACCGCGTCACTTCACATCGTCGGCAAAGACCCTCACGGCTGGGCTCTGCGCATGTCACAAATCGACTCCAGCATCTGCTATCATGGCGTTATTCCAAACACTGCCCTCAGCGAATTGCGCTCACGTTGCTGTATTCAAATCGTCCCGTCACGGTTCGAGAGCTTTGGCCTTGTCGTTCTCGAAGCATGGGCCAATGGATTGCCCGTCATCGCATGCACTGGGGGAGCTTTGCCTGAAGTTATTGGCACGGCGGGCGTCATTTGCCAACCCAATGCTTCGAGTCTCGCGCATTCAGTTGGCAAGCTTCTCAGCAGTCAAACCACCCAGCAACGCCTTGCTCGTGATGGCGAACAGCGACTACAGCAGCGCTTTAGCCTCACACAATGGATTGACCACAACCGCCATTGTTACCGTCAGGCAGTGAGAAACGCTCGGTAAAGATCACGGTACTTCGCATAGGAATGCTCCCAGCTAAACGACCGAGCGTGAGAAACACCGCCATTCCTTGCACCGTCGCACATTGCTCGTTCCACAGCAACGACCCATGCACCCACATCTGACGGATCAACCGCCTCAGCAAAACTCCCAACAACTTCGGGAAGTGCGCCGCGATCACTGACCACCACCGGGGCGCCGCAAGCCAGGGCTTCCAAGGGTGGCAACCCGAATCCTTCATACCACGAAGGAAAAAGAAACGCCGCACAGCCGGTCAACAGATTCGGCAGGTCCTGATCATCGAGATAACCCGTCATGACAACTCGATGTCGAATCTCCTCTGCTATCGACAACTCCTCACCTAGGCCATTATCACCGCCGACCAAGACAAGCCGCAGAGCAGGATTTCGAGACGCCAATTCCTGGAATACCTCAACCGAAAGAGCAAGATTCTTCCTAGGCTCCCGGGTCGCAAGCGTCAGCAAGTACTGCCCAGAAACACATCCATAGCGCTCACAGACGCTGGCCACCTCTGATGCTTCGCGAGCAACAAACTGAGACCCGATACCATTGGGAACAACATGAATACGGTCAGAATCAAATAAACCGGAGGCCGTTAAGTCCTGCCGCGTCGCTTCGGAAATACAGGCAACCATATCTCGCTCGGGGTCAAGGCCCAGCAAGGCCTCGCGCCATCCAGCCACATAACCTGGATCACAGTACTCAGGCAAAGCAGTTGGAATAAGGTCATGAAGGGTGACTAGGCGCGGCAAGCCACCGACCTGCGCTACGCTTGGAATAGCATGCAAGCAGTGCACAACATCCCAAGAACCGCTCACACCAACCGGGACACAACGCTGCGCAAAGCGCTGAATTACTCCGCACAACACACGGCCAAAATGATATCGACTCCCATTCAGCAGTCTCCGATGCTGTCGCCTTAGCGCACGCAGTGAGCCTGCAAACGGTTGGATCAGTCCCAGCGCAGACACCTCCGCCTCCTCCATTCCGAGACGGCACAACTCGCCACGCAACCCAAGGCGATCATACACTTGCATGACCGACGTAATGCCGACCTCAAGCGCCTGATCTTCTAATGCCTCCTTGAGAAGCGAAACCGCAACGCGATACACCCCAGCACGGCCCACGGCGGAAAAATCAGCCTGACCCAATGTGGACGCCTCATACAAAACCTGAGGCACCCTCATCGGCGATGTTTGACCCAACGGCGCAAAGCCATCAACTGACGTGTCAAAGGCAATCTCCCGAGTCGAAACTGTAGTCGATAGACGCGATCAAGAAGGTTTTCGCGCAAACTGTGCTGACGCTCAAGAAAGGCTCGGCGCTCGGTAGACCACAACACGGCCGCCTGCAGCCAGGCTTGTGGCCAATCCGATTCTATTGGCGTTGCAACAAACGACCCAAACTGATCAGTAATTGGAAGATACGCAAAGTTCCAACGGGGAAGTCGGCGCCGAATTAATTTCATAACTGGACCAGGGCCATGGTGGTATTCCCCGATAATCCTGCCTACTTGAGCCAAAGACTCATCGCTCGCATGTTCAAACAATCCGATCTCTCCCCCCTCGCAGTCCAGCTTCAACACGTCAATCCCATCAGGACAATACCGCTGCAAAATGTCTTCAAGCGTTATGGCCCGCACGCGGCAAGACGTCTGATAGCGCTCTGGGTCATGCCGTAGCGCGGCCATGTCCTCCTTTGCGACTGCAGGCAGGGCAATGCTCGCAAAATTTCCACCAGCATGAGTCATCAACTCAAGCTCCGTGCAGCCATACGCCAAGGCTGCATCAACCATCTCCCACTTTGACTGAACATTTGCCTCCAGACTGACCATACACAAACGAGCCACTTCTGGGTTTGGCTCAACCGCAATGATTGAGGCGTTCGGCCAGATAGCAGCCGCGCGAACCGCAAAAGCACCAACATGTGCGCCCACGTCAACAATCGTCCGTATATCCTTCCCATCCGAAGCCTGCGCCAGCGCCTTGAGCAAATAACAATCATCCCGCACGACTTCCTCAATGATGCCCTGATCCTGGCCTCGCGCGTCACCATCAGGATGGACCGCAAACTTGAGGCCTTCGATCTCAACGAACTGGTATGAGTCGTCCATCACTCCTCCTGAATA
Source organism: Planctomycetota bacterium (assembly GCA_027859175.1). Classification (GTDB taxonomy): domain Bacteria; phylum Planctomycetota; class UBA11346; order UBA11346; family UBA11346; genus GH22. The sequence continues at coordinate 10,854 of JAQIBG010000295.1, forward strand.
CGATGTTTGCGATAGCACTCTATCGCCTCAAACGGAGCTCCGTCAAAAACCACCATACCCGCCTCAAGCACCAAACATCGCGTGCAAAAATTGCGTATAGCTTCCATATCATGGCTGACCAAAACGACCGTACGCCCATCCGTTGCGTGCGCTTCCATACGTTGAAGACACTTTGAGCGAAACCCTTCGTCACCAACAGCAAGCACCTCGTCGATCAGCAGCACGTCGGGGTCCAAATGCGCTGCGATGGCGAAGGCCAGCCGAACATACATCCCCGAGCTATAGCGCTTGACCGGGATGTCCATTTTGTCGGACAACTCAGCAAAGGCCGCGATCTCTTGGTAACGCTCGGCAATCATCGAACGGCGCAAGCCCAAGGCCGCACCGCTGAGGTACACATTTTCGGCACCGGTCAGCTCCGGATGAAAGCCAGTCCCCACTTCTAGTACTGAAGCCACGCGCCCACGGATCTCGGCGCGCCCGGCGCTGGGTGGCGTCACCTGGGCCAAGACTCGCAACAGGGTTGACTTGCCACTTCCGTTGTGGCCCAGCAAACCAATGCGCTCACCAGCGCTAATCGTCGCGGTAATGGGGCCTACAGCACGAAATTGTTCGCTATTACCTGAGCCGATACCCAGAAGTGTCCACGGTCGCAGTACGACTCGCGCCAATTGTTCGCGCATGCTGGTTTGCCACGCGGCCAAGCGCGAGCGGTCGTAGCTCTTCTCCAGCTCAAGCAACTTGATCCGCCAGGTGTCGTCACAACACATCTGCGTACCACCGTTCACCAAGACGGAACCGAACCGTTCCCAGCCAAGCCAAACCGAGGCCGATTGCCATCGACGGCAGCATGATCTCCATCGCGGGGAGTGGATAGCCGGCAATTAAGCACCAGCGCGGTAGTTCCACGGCGGCCGTCAAAGGATTGCACGCAAACCATACGCGATGCGCCTCATCAACTGCCTCCAAAGGATAGCCAATCGGCGTCGCCAATTGCCCCGTCTGCAATAAGAACGGCACAATATTGCGGAAATCACGCCAGCGGACCATGGCACCAGCAATCCATATCGTCACACCCGCAGCAATGGCAAGCGCCGGCAGCACGGCAAAGGGCAACAACAGCAGTCGCCAACTCGGCGCAGCGTCACAGAGATAGGCCGCTGGCACCACGAGCAGCAAGGTTAAGCCGAGATCAAATACGTTCGGCGGCACAGTGGCCAGGGGCAACAGGATCCGCGGAAAATGAACCTTGGTCACCAAGTCTGGATTATTGACCAGGCTCAGCGCGCCTTGCCCAACAATGCCAGCAACAGCCTGCCACATCGCCACGCCAATGAGGACACTCGCAGTGTACCCGGCAACACCGGCTCCCATGCCCGCCACCTGGCGAAACAAAACCAAGAACACCGCCACCATCAAAGCCGGTCGGATCAACAGCCAGGCTACGCCAACCGCGGTCTGCCGGTAACGCACCACCAGATCACGGCGCGACAGGCACACCAAAAGGTCACGATGCTCCCACGCGCGCTGCCAATACCGCTGGAGCGCCGATTCAGGCGTAATGGAGGTAATCGAATCGCCATTCATGCAGACCTGAGTCTCCGGCTCCTCAGCACCTTGCCAAGCCTAGAGACGCGTGACCAAAGCAAGAGCCCCAAACGCCCATCACGACTTACGCACTGCCCGATACTGACTAGCATCTCTCGCATGGGGAACCCTATCGCCATCTTGATCGCCAGCCGTGGCCGCCACAGCGAGTTGGCGCAGCACCGGTGGCCTGCTTCAAGCCCCACGCTCATCTGCGACCAAAGCCCCGCCCCGTTTGAGACCGACGCGGCCCAGGTGCTGCATCGCCCCGATCTCAGCGGTCTGCCAGCCGCGCGTAATGTACTGCTGCACGCCAGTGACACCGAGTGGGTGGTGTTTTTGGATGATGACGCCGAACCGGCCGCTGACTTCCTCGAGCAACTGGAGGGCTGCATTGCCAGTGATCCCAAGGTGGTAGCCTGGGGACCGGTGGTGGAAACGCGTGGGCGCTGGTTGCGCCGCGCGCACCGGCTATTGCAGCTCGGTACCATGCGTGACCCGCGACGCCTTACCGCCGGTCCAGCAGACCTACCCACTCGTGCCCTGTTTGGGTGTTGCTTCGCCGTTCGCCGCGACGTGGCACTCCACACCGGCTTTGATGAGCGACGCCACGGATACGCCCTCGGCGAAGACTTGGACTTTTTCCTCAGACTTCCCGGCCGCAAACGCTTCGCCCAAAATCTACGCTGTGTTCACCACGAAAGCGATGCGGGACGCGCCAGTCCAAGCGAACGTGGCCATGCCAAAACTGCCTTTTTACGGTGGATTGCACGGCGCCATGGCGGCCGGAACCCGGCAACGCTGCTACACCTCACGCTCGCCTCTGTCGCGGCTCTGTGTGCAGGCACACAGGCCCGCGAATATGCGACTGTGAGTGGAATTTACTGCGGACTCACTGGGCAAGACCCGTTCGTTCAGAAGCGGTAACCGATTGAAGCACCGTATTCGATCGCCAACTGGCTGAACTTCACGTTGATATCATTAATACGCCCAGTCGGCGTATCCACATACCAGTTCCGGAACTTGGCCTCACGATAGGTCGCGCCACCGTTAACACCGAACTCCCAGCCTCCACCAAAGGCAAAGGTCGCATTCGCTATTCCACCGAGTTCCCACATCGGGTCGGTATTGTTGCCACCGAGGGTCAGGTTGTACCAGCCAATACCCAAAACAGGCAGGACCTCGCAGCGAAACGCCCCGCTCCCCATGCTCGGACCGATGAACCAGCGAAGGCCCAGGCCTTCCATGTCTACCTCGCCGCCATCATCCTCAATATGCTGCTCGTTATAGCTGCCATACACGATGCCTACACCACTGGTGGCCGACCACAGGCCGTACGTTTCCAAGGTGCCAAGAATCGTTGCCTCGATCATGTAGGCATCATCCCACTCACCCTCAAAATCGTACAATCCTCCGATATCCATATCGTAGTCAGGAGACACCATCTTGACGGCCAGACGAGTAACCCCGGTGCTATCGGCAGCATATCCGGCGGCGGCGGCGGCGATGAGTAGGGAGCAGGATAAGATGCGCATGGGAGTCATTTGCCGATCGGGGCCAAGGACTCAAGCGCTCCTCTACCCTTAGCCGCGCACGCGTTGCGCACGCTGACCGTGAGCTGAATCGACCGGCTGGCCATTGACGGATGGGTTCATAGCAACACTATGCCTCCAATGGATTTGGACGATTACTGGGAGCAAGAGGGCGACGAAGTCTTACCTGATGTGTCCGACCTCGAACCGGTGCGCCCTGCCGTAGCCACCGCGCCGCGCGAAGAATTGCAGCCTGAACAGGCCCTCAAGCGCTATTGGGGCTATGACTCGTTCCGCGCGCTCCAGCGCGAGGCGATCGACGCGGCCCTGGCTGGTCAAGATGCCCTCGTCATCCTGCCGACCGGCGGCGGCAAGAGCCTGTGCTATCAGGTACCCTCGGCCTGCAGGCAGGGGCTCGTGCTGGTGATCTCGCCCCTCATCGCCCTCATGGACGACCAGGTTGCCTCGGCCTGTAGCGCTGGCCTGCGCGCCGGCGCCCTCCACTCAGCCCGTGGTGACGGTCGCGCCACCTATGCCGCGGCCCTGAACGGCCAACTCGACCTGCTCTACGTTTCACCCGAACGCCTGTGCGTGGGTGACCTCCTCCAGCAACTGGCCCCGCACCTGCGCCTCGCCGCGGTGGACGAGGCCCACTGCATCAGCCACTGGGGTCATGATTTCCGCCCTGAATACCGGCAACTTGGCCAGATGCTCGGGCAACTGCAGGGCGTGCCACGCATGGCGCTCACCGCCACCGCCACGCCGCAGGTTCAAGACGACATCGTCAGCCAGCTTGGTCTGCGCGATGCCCAACGGCTAGTTGGCCACCCAGACCGGCCCAACCTCATCTATCGCTGCCTGTCACGCCAAGATCAGACCAAGCAGATCCTTGAGGTGATCAAACGTCACCCTGGCGAAGGCGGCATCGTTTACGCTCAAACCCGCAAAACCACCGAACGCATCGCCACCGCCCTGCGCAAAGCCAAAGTCGATGCCGCGGCCTATCATGCCGGCATGAATCCCACCGAACGCGAGGCCGTTCAGTCCAGCTTCGTCAACGAACAGCTCGACGTGGTGGTGGCAACGGTGGCCTTCGGCATGGGCATCGATCGGTCGAACGTGCGCTACGTGGTGCACGCCAACACCCCGCGCTCGATCGAGCATTTTCAGCAAGAGAGTGGCCGCGCCGGACGCGACGGACTCCCCGCCGATTGCGTCCTGCTGTTTTCGGGTGGTGACTTGGCCCTGCATCGCCAACTCGCCCTCAAAGACGGCGCCCTCAGCGGCGAGCGCCAACAAGCGCTCGACCGGCAACTGGCCGAAGTTGGCCGCTTTGCAATGGCTCCCGTGTGCCGGCACCGCCTCCTGACCGACCACTTCGGACAAAGCTACGACAGTAAAGACGGCGGCTGCGGCGCCTGCGATGTGTGCCTCGGTGAAACCACCGAACTGCCCGCCGACGAAGCGCTGCTGACCGCGCAGAAAATCATTTCGGCCGTTTGGCGCACCGAATCGCGCTTCGGCATCGGCTACGTGGTCGACATTCTGATGGGCCGCGGTGGTGAGCGGGTTAAACGCAATCGCCACGACCAGTTGGCCCTGTTCGGCCTGCTGCGCGATTCCGGTGACGCGGCCATACGCGCCTGGATCGATCAGCTGATCGTGCAGGAATTGCTGCAACTCTACGAGCGCGAGCGCTTCACCATGCTCGCCCTCACCGACGCCGGCATGGCCCTATGCAAAGGCGAAGGCTCGGTTCGCCTCGGTGAGCCGGTTGCGCCCAGCAGTAAGAAGAGCAGCCGCAAACGCCAAGACGACGCGGCTTGGGACGGCGTCGATCGCGAGCTGTTTGAAAGCCTGCGTGCCGTCCGCCGCGCCATCGCCGAAACCCAAGGCGTCCCGCCCTATGTGGTTTTTGGGGATACCGCCTTGCGTGAAATGGCTGCCAACAAGCCAAGTGATGAAACGGCCTTCCTGGCAATCAAGGGCGTCGGCGAATCGAAAATGGCCCGTTACGGCCAAGCTTTCTTAGCCGCCATTAATGGCACCGAGGCCGCGGCCGCCGCGGCCCTTGCGCAGCGATGAGCGGCAACCACGGCTGGCGCCGCCTTGGCGCGCGCACCTTGATTGATGATCGCTGGCTCAAGGTCGACGCGCTCCGCCTTGCTACGCCTACGGGCACGATCCTCGATCCCTACTACCTGCTGACTGAGAATGCCTGGGCCTGCGTGGTACCGGTGACCAGCGAAGGCAAGTTAGTGGTCGTGGAGCAGTATCGCCCCGGCGCCGACGCGCTCACGCTCGAGTTTCCGGCAGGCGACATCGATCCCGGTGAAGACCCGGCCACCAGCGCCGCCCGCGAACTCAGCGAAGAGACCGGCTACCGTCCAATTGGCCCTCTTCACCCACTCGGCAGCCTGATGCCGGAGCCCAGTCGCAACACCGGCCGCGGCACCGCTTTTGTCGTTTTGGTGGCACCCGCCGGCCCAGCACATGCCGACCCGGCAGAGGCAATTCGGGTCTGTGAGCGCAATTCGGAGCAGATTGAGGCCGCCATTGACACCGGACTGTTCTGCCACGCTGCCCACGTAGCCTTTTACTACCAAGCACTTACACGAAATCTCCTGTGCCCGGAACAGCTCTCAGACGCCAGCGACGCCGGCAAAACCCAAACCTAGCCATCATGTCTCTCTCACTCCGTTCTCAAGGGAATGGTCGTCTTGAAAATGGCTTGACTGGGCAATAGGCTTGTTCTCCCACACAGCGTGGTTTGGTCTTATTTGCCAGCCGCTGCCAACCGAAAGGGCTCTGTGTCCGCGCGTCGCAACGTTGCCATTGCCGCACTGTCAGTCCCCGTGATCGTTATCACGGTGCTGATCGTCATCCGTCCTGGTCCGCAAGACCAAACGGAAGCCTTGTTCGAGCGTATCCGCGGTCACATCGAAAGCCTGGAACTTGGCGAACTGACCGCCGAGATCGACGATCACTACCAGATCGTTGCCAACGTCCCCGAGCTCGCGGAGATCAAAGATCTTGCAGACAGCCGCAGCGCCGGAACCGACGCAGACCCCAACGCGGTTTTCCGCGAAACCATCCGTCGCCAAGCAAACCTCCAAGGGATGCAACAGCGCCAGGGCGGTGGCAAGCCCACCGTCGCATTCACGATTCACGAGGTCGGTGCCCTCGAAGAGGACGGTACTTTTACCGCTCTCATCAGCTTTTCGGTGACGGGCGTGCGTCGCATGCCCACCCTCACCGAGCACCGTTTTGTTCTTTCCACCCATGGCTGGCTGCTACCGAAAGCCCTCGTTCGGTCGCACGACCCAATCAGCCTGAACTAGTAATTGAGGACGCCGGACCGCCATGAGCAGCCTGACGTTGGACTATACGAATTGCCTCGCTTCGTCGATCGGTGCCACCCATGGCCTGACCGACGCCGAGATCGATACTTTGGTCGCAAAATTCCCGAAACACCATGAGAACATCGAGGAGCTCCGTACTAGTGGCGAGAGTGCCTTCTTTGAGCTGCCCTATCAGGACACCAAACAGCTCAAAGACTTGGTAAAACTCCATAAGGGCAAATGGGACAACGTGGTCATGATTGGCACCGCTGGTGCCACCATGGGTGCCCGTGCCGTTGTTGGCGGCTTAGTCAGCGAGCACTGGAATTTGCTCAGCGCGAAAGAGCGTAAGAACGCGAGCAAGCTGTTCTTCCTCGATAACGCTGATCCCAAGGCCGTTGAAAATCTGCTGCAAGCCATCGACCCGAAGAAGACCCTGTTCATCTTCAACAGTCGCAGCGGCAACACAGCTGAGAGCAACGCCCTGTTCATGTGGCTGCTCGCCTTCTTGAAAAAGAAGGTCGCCAAAACGGCGCCGGCCAAGCAGATCATCGCCTGCACCGACAGCGAGCGCAGCCCGCTCACTGAAGTGTGCACCGAAGAGAAGATCGAGCTGATTGAGATTCCGACCACCCTGAGTGGCCGTTTTGCCATCTTGCACGTCTCGAGCCTGCTGCCAGCAGCCCTGATTGGCGTAGATACCGACGCGGTGCTCGCCGGGGCCAAGGCCATGGATGAGCGCTGCCGTCACGACCGGGCGCTCGAAAACCCGGCCTACATGCACTCGCTGATCCACTACCTGCTCACGCGCAAGCGCCGCAAGACCATCCACGCGATGATGGCCTTCTCCAGCCGCCTGCTCGGGAGCGTCGACTGGTACAGCCACCTGCTCGCCGTGAGCCTGGGCAAAATGCTCAACAAAAAGGGCAAGGCGGTGCACGTTGGCCCGAGCCCGGCGCAGTGCATTGGCCCGATGGGCTGCTACGGCCAGATGCAGCTCTACCAAGAAGGCCCGTTCGACAAGGTCCTCACTTTCATCACGGTTGCTGATCACGGCGCCACCTTGGCGGTGCCAAATAGCTACCCCAAGAATGAAGGCCTCGCCTACCTCGGTGACGCCACCGTCGAGCAAATGATGGATCAGGCCTATGTGGGTGCCGCGCATGTGATCACCGCTGCCGGCCGGCCGAACATGACCGTCATCCTCGATGACGTGTCGGCCTCCAGCCTTGGCGGCCTGTACTACATGATGATGCTTTCGACTGTGATGTCGGCTGAACTGTATGGCATTGATGCCTTCGATCAGCCTGGGGTCGACAGCAACAAGCAGGCCGTATTCGCGCAACTGGGCCGGGCTGGTTTTGAAGACAAGGCCGCCTTCCTGGGCGACTTCCGCGCCAAAGAACGCAAGACCTGCTGATCACCTCAGCACGCTGCTAACGCAGAAACGCCACCCCAAGGGTGGCGTTTCTGCGTTATGGGCCTGGT
>JAQIBG010000304.1 GCA_027859175.1 Planctomycetota bacterium
GGCTACACCCTGCTCGGAGCCGCCGTAGGCGAGAACCTGTTCCACCGGCACCCCGACGCCTGCGAGGGTCAGATGTCGCGCTGGCGAGCCCGCCTGGTCAGCCGCAAGGCCCTGGCGCGAGCAATGGAACAACGCGAACTGCTGCCGCATTGCCGCGTCGGGGCCCAGGTTCAGGAACCATGGCCTGACAGCGTCAAAGCCAATCTCGCCGAAAGCATCCTGGCCGCAATCTACCTGGATGGCGGCTGGGACGCCGTGCGGCAGGCGGTCGCCAAGCTCCTTGATGGCTTTTACGACGACGTGGACACCGCGCCCCCGCCCGACGTGAAAAACCAACTCCAGCAGTGGGCGCTTGAGCACCATAAAACCCTCCCCGACTACAGCAGCGAGCGCAGCGGCGGGTCTGACCACGCCCCGGAGTTTAACTGCCAAGTCAGCGTTGGCGGCCACAGCGCCACCGGCACCGGCACCAGCCGCCGACGCGCTGAAGCAGCCGCAGCATCAGCGCTGCTGAGCGAGGTTGGGGTGCTGGAGTAGGCGGGGTCCTGGGTCCTGGTACGCGCCTAACGGCGCTTGGATCCTGGGAACAGCCGATGCCACCGAGACCGACGTAACCGGGCCGGATGCCGCGTCTAAGCCTGCTTGCAGGCGTTCCAGGACCCAGGACCCGGCGCTTCGCGCCAAGCAGCCATCCATCGTTTTATGTTGATACGTTGATGGACATTCCAGGATGTGAGCCATGCGCCTTGACGACCTCATCGCCCAGCGGCCCGCCACGCTGTCTTTCGAGTTCTTCCCGCCGAAAACGGAATCGGGTTGGACCCAGCTCCGCGCTACGGTGCAGGAACTCAGCCGACTCGGCCCCGATTTCTTCAGCGTCACCTACGGAGCAGGCGGCACCAGCCGCGACCGTACGCGCGCCGCAGTCAGTGAGATCGAAAGCGACACCGGCGTGCCCTCCATGGCGCATCTGACCTGTGTTGGCCACAGCCGCGACGAGATCCGTGCGCTCCTCAACGAGTACGCCGAGCACGGCATCTGCAATCTTCTGGCGCTGCGTGGCGACCCCCCCAAAGGCCAAGACCATTTTGAGCCGGTGGCCGACGGCTGTCGCTACGCAAGCGAGTTGATCGAATTGATCGGCACCGACGGGCGTTTTGCCGCCACCTGCGCGGCTTTCCCTGAAGGGCACCCCGAGGCCAGCGCACGCCAGACCGACTGGCAGCATCTGATCGGCAAATTTGAAGCCGGCGCCTGCCTGGCACTGACCCAATGCTTCTTCTCGGCCGCGCCCTACTTTGAGATGATGACTTGGCTCGAGCAGGCCATGGGCAGTCGGCCGCGCATTGTGCCCGGCATCATGCCGGCTCGCAGTTGGGCCTGGGCTGAAGATTTCGTGCAGCGCTTTTGCCCCAACACGCAACTTCCGGAAGCAATGCGCGCCGTCCTCGAGCCACTTGGCGACGACGACGCCAGCAGCGAAGCCGGGTTGGCCTACACCATCGATATGTGCCGCGAGCTACTGCGCGGCGGCGCACCGGGCCTGCATATTTATACGCTCAACAAGCCCGACACCGCGCAGCGCATCGTCAGCGCCCTACGCGCCGACGGCCTGCTGCCCGAACCTGTGGCACAAAGCTAGAACGCCCACAAGCGCGGCTGTTCTCACAAACCCAGCGCAAGCTACTCCCGCGGCAAATAGCGCGCGAGAACGCTCACCAGCGCGTCGCGAGTAACCGGCTTGGCAATGTGGTCATCCATACCACCGGCTAAACAGCGCTCGCGATCTTCAACCAGGGCGTTGGCGGTGAGCGCCACAATCGGCCCTGGGTACTTGCGGTCACGCAGGCGCGCGGTGGCCGCGAAGCCATTCAATACAGGCATCTGGCAATCCATCAGCACTAGGTCGACCTCGCGCTCGCCAAGTACATCGATTGCTTCCTGACCATTGCTGGCGGCAATGACGTCAAGCCCCAGCACCGCCAACTGACGCGAAATGACCTCGCGATTATCAACGTGGTCTTCAACCAACAACACAAGCCCGCTCAGACGCGCTACCTCGCCGGGCTCGGGGGTCTCGCGACGCCGTAACTCGCCACCGTGCGCCGCCACGGCCTCCCACAGCGCATGGGCCCGAGCCGGCAAGCCCACCACCGCAACATTATGTGCGCTCAGTTCATCGCCCATGCTGCGGCGCTGACGCCGGTTCATCAACACCACCACCGGGCCGTCGCAACGCGCAACACAGCGCAAAGGGCCACAGTCTGGCGCCGAACAATCAATCAGGCTGATTTCACCAGTGCGCGCGCTGCCGATATCGACGTGCGGCGCTGCACGAACACGCACGCCGCCCGCTTTCAGGTGCGCCATGACCGAGGCCACCATGTCGTCGCTATCACTAAATAGACACACCCGGCGCCCGGCACAGCGTGGCGTCGCAAAGGGCTCACCACCCAAGGACAGCTCAAGGCTGATGGTAAAGGTGCTCCCCGCCCCCTCACTGCTGGCGACGGTAATCTGGCCCCCCATCAAGCCAAGCAACTGCTTGGAAATCGTAAGGCCAAGGCCGGTACCGCCAAAACGTCGCGTGGTTGAGCCATCGGCTTGCATAAAGGGCTGGAATAAAGACGACTGAATATCAGGCGGAATGCCAATGCCGGTATCGCGCACAGAAATCGCCAATGCCAAGCGATGACCACGACGCTCCACCACCTCAAGCGACACCCGAACACTGCCTCGTTCGGTAAATTTGACCGCATTGTGTGTGAGATTCAGCAGCACTTGGCGTAAACGTGTCTGATCGCACAGCACCGGGCGGTCGAGGCTGGCATCAACCACGGACACGAGGCCCAAGCCCTTGCGCTCAGCCGTTTCAGCCATCAAGCCCATGACTTCATCGAGCAAACCGCGCAGGTCGCACGCGGTAGATTCCAACAACATCTCACCGGCCTCAATTTTCGATAGATCGAGGATGTCGTTGATCACCGCGAGCACCGCCTCACCCGAGCGCTCCATGGTTTGCACCAGTTCAGTCTGCTCTGAATCCAGATCGGTGAGCGCCAGCAATTGCGCACTGCCGATCACGCCATTCATCGGGGTGCGGATTTCATGCGACATATTCGCCAGAAATCGCGTGCGCAACTCCATTGCCTGTTCAAGGCGCGTATTGGCCGAACCCAGGTCTTCCAATTGTCGACGCAGGCTGGCACGCATGTCGTTGAGCGCCGTTGCCAGATGATCGAACTCGTCACCGGAAGTCGGTGGAATGCGCGTAGCTAGATCACCCGAGCGAATCGCGTCTGCCTGGGTCACCGCGGTGCGAACCCGTTTGATGACGATGCGCTGGATCGCGAACACCAGAGCCGCCACCAGCACCACCATCTCCACTGCGAGAACCAGCAGGTGCTCCAATAAGAAATCGTCGAGTTCACGGCGCAGCGGTGCATCGCTATAGGCAAGGTGTGCCTCGCCCAAATCGCGCCCCTGCCACGCCAAGGGCAAGTTTTCGATGCGATACATGCCCGTCTGAGGCAGCACCAAGCTATCGAGGATCTGGTCACCAGCACGTACGCGGCCGACATAGCCCTCACCAGAAACGATGTCTTGTACCACCGCCGCCTGCAGGGCCGAATCACCTGCCAGCTTCGCGTCGATGATGGTGCGCAATTCAGGCTGGTGATAATTATACAGAGGCTCTGCAAGAATGCGGGTCAGCTCCACCTTACTGACTTCAATCTGCGCATTGAGGTCTGCGTAACGCTCGCTATTGACGATCAGGTAGCGCACCGCGGCAAGGCTGCCCTGCACACATACCACGGCCGCCAGCACCACCACGAGCACCTTCGCCCGCAGCGAGATGTGGCGGGCATTCGCGACAGCCGGGATAACCCTGGTGGTAGTGGTTTCCGTCGGCTTCATCAGTCCTGCGCGTTGGCCAGACGCAGCTTAGCCTGGAATGCATCACTCTGGCGCTCGTCAGCGATCCCGGCCCACAGCTTCTCGCGCAGCGCCTTACTGAGGCCCGGACGTAAGATAAGAAAATACGGCTTGGTCACCAGTGGCGGGTCGAGGCGCTCAATCTGACCACGGAAATTTGGATCTGTTGCCAACACATGGTCGGCACTGCGACTCAAAAAAGCCGCTGCGGCCACACGACCACTCAAGACCCGATGCATAATCGGCTCAATATCCTTGCTGCCGTCGTCAACCCGCGCGCCCAGAGCAAGAAGTTGCGGAATCACCGAAAAGCCGGTTTGGGCACCAACCGCGCCAGTCAGACCACCAATCTTTTCGCCATCCCAGCTCGGCGTAGCCAAGCCCGCCTTACGGTACAGCGCATAACTGTCGTAATGCAAACACCGGCTCAGATCCAGTTGGCCGGCCGCATTACGGGGATACGCCGCATAGGCGGACCGCTCTTGATTATAAGAAGCCGAACTCACTCCGTCGATCTTACCGGCTGCCAACATGGCCAGACACCGCTTCCAGGGCATCACCTCGAACCGCACGGTAATCTTGGCCCTGTCGGCACCACTTTGAATCAGTTCCAAATCCAGGCCGCGGCCGTCTGGATACACCCAGGGGTGAACTGGACTGTCTTCATGCGCGATGACCAACTCGGACGCTGGGGCCGCAAGACCAAACAACGCAACAAGAAGGGCCAGCACTCCACGCATAGACAGAGAGTCTATATCGGACACCGGCCGAGCAAGCAGACAGCCACCGAATAACGGACCTCGTAATCAGTCAGCTACGCTCTGCCTTGGCGCGTCTATGGCTCAATAACCCGGCCAAATCGTCGATCGCGCGACTGATACTCGCCCAAAGCAGCGTGAAAATCGGCTACGGTGAACTCGGGCCACAAGGGTGCGACCGATACATACTCCGCATACACGGCTTCCCAGGGCAGGAAGTTCGACAAACGCTGCTCGCCCGCCGTACGCACCACCAGATCAACGTCGGGGCTTCCTGGCGCGTAGAGATGCGCATCAAGCGCTGCCGCATCGATTTCCGAAGGATCGAGCTCACCAGCCGCAACCCGCTGCGCCAGGGCCCGGCACGCGTCCACGATTTCGTCGCGGCCACCGTAACTCAAAGCGAGACTGAGGGTCATGGCGGTATTGCCCGCCGTGGCCTCACGATTGCGGTCTAACAATGCGCGCGCCTGTTCGGGCAGGCGGTCGAGGCGGCCAATCGCCTCCATCCGTATGTTATTGTCCTGCAGGGTTGGCAATTCCCCATCCAGGTACTCAGTCAGCAAGCCCATCAGGAAACGCACTTCGCGCTCAGGCCGGCTCCAATTCTCGCTCGAGAAGGCATACAGGGTCAAACGCTCAATGCCCAGAGCGGCACTCTCGGTAGTGATGGCCCGCACCACGTCGGCGCCGGTTCGATGTCCGCGGGTGCGCACCCAGCCACGCTTTTTGGCCCAGCGCCCGTTGCCGTCCATGATGACGGCGATGTGCCGGGGGATTTCGCCGATGTCTGCATTGATGTGGATCATAGCTGGTTGAGGAGTTCTTCC
>JAQIBG010000343.1 GCA_027859175.1 Planctomycetota bacterium
AGCCCGCTCTTCATCTTTGACGAACTTGGTGGTGAGAATCAGAAACACCAAAAGCAGGAAGATGATATCAATCATCGGAGTCAGGTCCGTCTTGCCCTCATCCTCACGGTCATTGTCGAGTGTCAGTGCCATGCCAAGCGCCTCCGCCAGGGTCAACGCACCCCACCAACCCCCGGTTCACCCCAATCACTCAGTCCGGAGCCTGGGTGGGGTGGGGTAACCGAGCACGCTGGCTCCAAGCAGCACGGTACTCGGCATTGAGCGCTCGGTCTCGAGCCTAGCATGGGGGTATGCAAACGGTGCGTTCAGGTGCGATGTTGGTGGCAAGCCCGGTGTTGGCTGATCCCAACTTCATGCGCAGCGTGGTTTACGTGCTTGAGCATACCGCCAGCGGCACTCTCGGGCTGGTTCTCAACCGGCCGCTTGATGTGCCACTGGGCGACCTGTGGGATGAATGCCCCGAGGCCCTGGGCGGCGAGCAACTGTGCGCCGAAGGCGGCCCGGTAGACCGGCACAAAGGCCTGCTGCTGCACGGCTTCACCGAACTTGAAGACACCTACCAGTTGGCCGAGGGCATTGCCGTTGGCGGCGATCCCCACCAACTACACGCCCTGTCTGAAGCCGAGAGCAGCCACCATGGCCCGCGCCTGTTCCTCGGTCACGCGGGCTGGCAACCCGGCCAACTCGAAGAAGAGATCGCCCTCGGTTCGTGGTTGGTGCGCGAAGCCCACCCCGTGCTGCTGCTGCATCCCCAGCCACCGGAAGACCTGTGGCAGGAGATGGTCAGCTGTTACGGCGAAGCCACCGAGCCCTCGGTCAACTGACCCGCAACTCGTACACCGCCGCGCTCGGATCGCCGTTGGTGGCGTCTACCACTAAGCGCAGGGCCGTAGCCGTTACCGGCTGCGGCAGCTCATGCCTGCGGCACTGCTGATAATTATCCTGCACCACCACAAGATCACGCCACGTGGCGCCCTCTTGCACCTGGATCCGGTAATTCTTCGCGGTCTGGGCATCACGGAAAAAGGGCGGCGCGGCATGGATCTCACGCATCAAGTGGCCAGCAAAGGTCACCTGCACCGTGCTGATCGCCTGCGGCTGGTCCCAGGTGCAGGCCAGATGCTGCGGCAGCGGCTGAGCTGGATCGCTACGCCACAGGTTGCTTTGAGCACCTGGCCGCGTCACGCCGCTGGCCACCTGCTGCGGTGACCACACCGCCTGCGCTGGCTCCAGCCTGAAGCTCATCGCAAAACCGCCACGCGGGCGCATCCGCTCGGCGCTCATAGCAAAGCCCGACACGCAGCCCGGCGTCATGCCGGGCGAGTGGCGCCATACAATGCCGGCGCCAAAGGCTTCGATGCGATAGCAGCCATCGTCGAGCCCCGCCAGGGCCGTGTCCCAGCGCAGCCACTGGTCGTTACCGGCCTTCAACTTGTGCGTGGCCTCAGCCACCACCGGCCCATCGCGACGGTAATCCCAGATCGATGCCACCTTGCGCAGACGCAACTGAAGCGTGGCCGGGGCGGCACAGTCCAAACACAGTGACACCGCGTCGAGCTTGCCGCCGGCCACGTACAACCACTGGCAGCCCTCGCGCTCGAGCCCAAAACCGCGCGCAGCAGGCGCATGGCGACCCTGGCCGCCGCTGACCCAGCTGTCACTCGGGCTGGTGCCGTACAGCACGGCCTGCGAACTGGCACTGATAGTGGCGCCGGCGAGGAGGTTTTCACTGGCAGTATTGACCAAGAAGCAGCCATCTTCCAGGAGCTGTTGTTTGATAACCGGTGCCAGCGCCGCGCTGCCATGGGCGTCCTGCCCAGCGTGCTTGGCAATCGCAGCAGCCGTGCCCACTGCCTGGCCCATCAAGGCGGTGGTGCCCATCACGCGCACCGTGCCCAGGGCCGCGCGGGTGGTGCTCACGTTGCGCCCGGCCAGATATAAATTACTGACGTCGCGTGCGATCAAGCTGCGCAACGGCACGCCATACGGGCCAACAAAACTCTTGGCCGCATACTCGCTGTCGTCTTTATAGCCTTCGGCACTGGCAGGCTCCGAGGTATCAGCAAGCAGGCCACCTGGAGTATGCAGATCCACAAACCAGCCCCCGAAGGCGACCTCGTCATCGAACGCCACGCGTTCTTGCAGGTCATTCTCGGTCAACCAGTAGAGACCACGCACACGACGGCTTTCGCGCTTGCCCGGCACCTGGCCAATCCAATCCAGCGCATAGGTGCGACAGCGTGAGCGCATGGTCTCATCGCGATTCTTCATCCAGTCCCAAATACCAAGCGCATGCCGCGTCAGTTCATGCCGAATGGTTTCGTTATCGTGAATCGTATCCCACGGGATGCCGATCTCGATCCACCAGAAACCACCACGCGGGTCGTGCGGCTTGCGCCCCTGCTCGTAGAAATACGCGGGGTCATCATGCTTCACGGCCCAGTTTGGCGCGGTGTATGGTGCATCGCGTCCGATATCGCGCGCCCGAATATGAATCGAATTACCCATGGTGTCACGACTGGCCGTTGGCGGGGCATGGAGTTCACCTGTCTCCTCAACACCTTCAGAACCCATGCGCCACTCGCAGCCGGCCAGGTCGGCAATCAAGGCATCGCCGGTGCAATCGGCAAATGTATCGGCGCGCAATTCCAAATCGAGTTCAGCATTGGCCACACGGCAGCGCACCGCGGTGATCTGCTGGCCCTCGGCACAGGCCGGCCGCAAGGCATAGCCACGGCTATCCTCGGCCGGCGGGCGTTGTTCGGTGCGGGCCAGACCGCTCACGCCACCCGTCAATACCACATCGTAAACGCTGGTATTGAGGTGCAGGGTCAGCAACTCCTCACGCTGCACCAAGTCGTAGAGCACCATATCGAGCACGCAGTTGGTCCAACCGTTCTCGTTGATGACCTCGTGGTTGCGCGCCCGTTCCTCAATCAAGGCCTCAGACAGAATGCCCGTTTCGCGGGCGTAGTTATGGTGCGCAGCCGCGCCATGCACGGTTACTCGCACCTCGCTCGAAGCGTTGCCGCCGAGCACTGGCCGGTCTTGCACCAAGGCCGTTCTTAGACCCTGGCGTGCCGCCGCGATGGCCGCACAGACGCCGGCCAAGCCGCCGCCGCACACGATGAAGTCATAGGTTTCGGTTCGCTGTGGCATGAGTCTGCCTCCCACTGTGTTGCTTTTTTAGCAACACTTGGGGCAAATGCAAGCGTCAGGCACCCCAGGCCAGCTGCGTTCACTCGCGGCGGCGCTCGTCCCACCACGCCATGCGCTTGGCGATATCCTTCTCATGACCAAAACGGCCAGGCTGGTAGAAGCTGGCGCCGCGTAGATCGTCGGGCAGGCATTGTTGCCCGGCGAAATGATCAGGGGTGTCGTGGTCGTACACGTAGCCGTCTTTATAGCCCATCTCGGCCATCAATTCGGTTGGCGCATTGCGCAAGAACAGCGGCACCGCCGCTCCTGGCTGCGAACGCACCGCCTCGGCGGCGGCAAAGTACGACTTGGTTGTGTTCGACTTGGGCGCAGTGGCGCAGTAGATCACGGCCTGACTCAGCGGATAGATGGCCTCGGGCAGGCCAATCTTCTCACACGCAGTCAAGCAGGCCGTGGCCTGAACCAGCGCCTGCGGATCGGCCAAGCCCACGTCTTCCGACGCAAAGATCACAATGCGCCGGGCCACGAACATCGGGTCTTCACCGGCCTCAATCTGGCGCGCCAGGTAATACAGCGCCGCCTGCACATCAGAGGCTCGCATCGATTTGATGAAGGCGCTGGCCACATCGTAATGGCTGTCACCAGCGCGGTCATGCCCGGGCAACGTGCCTGCCGCCACTTGCAGCACGGCCTCAGCCGACACCGGCTTGCCCTGCCCCAAGGCCCAGGCCTCCTCCAGTAGCAACAGTAAGCGACGCCCATCGCCGGCGCTTAAGCGCAACAAAGCTTCGCGCGCCTCAGGCGCCACCTCGAGCTCAGGAATGCCCTCATCATGGCTGCGCGCCCGCTCCACCAGGGCCTCAAGTGCCGCCTCATCGAGCCCATTCAGGGAAAAAACCCGGCACCGCGACAACAAGGCCTTGTTGCAGCTAAAGCTCGGATTCTCCGTCGTCGCCCCCACCAGCACCACCGTGCCGCGCTCCACATGCGGCAGGAGGGCATCTTGCTGGGCCTTGTTGAAGCGGTGGATCTCGTCCACAAACAGGAGGGTTCCTTCGCCAAGATTGGCCATCTGCTCGGCTTCAGCGATCAGCTTGCGCAGATCAGGCACGCCACCGAGCACCGCCGAGAAGGGCGCGAAGCGCAAACCAAGCTCACTAGCCAACAAGCGGGCTAGGGTGGTTTTGCCACAGCCGGGCGGCCCCCACAGCAACAAGCTCGGCACATGCCCCACCGCCAGAAAGCCGGTCAACACGCCCGAGGCACCCAGCAGGTGGTCTTGGCCGACGATATCTTGGAGACAGGCCGGACGAATCCGTTCCGGAAGCGGTACGCGCATGGATGCAGGCTGGCGCAGCCCCAGCCCGGTCAAGGCCCGCAGGCTTGATGGTGGCCCCGCGAGCCCATGATGCCCGGACATGTTTGCCCCCCGCACCCTCGTTGCCCTGCCGCTCATCGCCCTCGCCCTGGCGGCTTCGAGTGCCTGCGCTCGTCGCACCCCCCTGCCCGGTCTCCAGATTGGCTCCGAAGGCACGGTGGTTCGGACCACTGCCGAAGGCACCCGTATGCGCCTGGAGGGCGTGCTTGCCACCGACCTGCGTGACGCCCTCAGTGGCGAGTGGGGCGCAGCCGTTGAAATCAGCCCCGATCCAAGTGAAGACCTCCGCTACGACGACGCGGGCCGCCACTGGCGCTGGAGCGAGATCGTAGTGGTGGTGGGCCTGCGCGGCCCCGCCGGCCAAGAGCCGCCGCTCTCCAACGACGCCATCGGCGAGATCGTCGGCAAGCGCCTCAAGCGGCACTTGAGCCGTCCGGAATTGCTACGCGTGCGGATTAGCCGCCCACAGCCAGCCGCGCCGATGCCGGCGATCGTCGAGGACCCAGTCGAGACGGCTGAAGTCGACGTAGAGACACCAATAAAAAAAACCGCGCCCCTCAGCGACCAGCCCGTCGTCGAAGCGATCGTCGCAGAAGCCAAGGCCGACGAGGCTGCGGAAAGCGAAGCCAAGACCATGGCCGCAGATGACGACGATGATGAGCCAGCACGCGAGCCAAGCGCGGAACCGGTCCCCACCACGCCGACCGAAGCCGAAGTCGATGCCAACGTTGAGACAGAGGCCGAAGCAGCCCTTGAGCAGCGGATGCTCGACGAGGCCGTCGACAAACCGCTTCTTGAGGCCGACCCTGAGCCCAACACCGAGCAACCGCTTATCTTTGACCCCAACGAGTCGCCGTAGATGTACGATTTTTTCCGCGGCAGCGTTGCCAGCCTTGATACCAGCGGCCACCTCTCGCTGGCGGTTCAGGGCGTTGGCTATTTGCTGCGGATTTCCGAACAAACCCGGGCCAGCCTGCCACTCGATGGCAGCGAGGTAACGGTCTACGCGCGCTTAATTGTCCGTGAAGACGACCTGCAGCTATTCGGCTTTGCCGACCCCGCCGAACGCGCCGCGTTCGATCTCCTGACCTCGGTTCAGGGTGTCGGCCCGGTGGTGGCGCTTGGCGTGCTCAGCGGCTACGGCGTCGCCGAGTTGCGCCAGATCCTGATCCGCAAAGACGTGGCCGCCCTCAAAAAGATCAAGGGTGTGGGCGCCAAAAGCGCCGAGCGCATCGGCCTCGAGCTCAACGACAAGGTGGACCGCATCCCCGCGCCCTTCGTTGACAACAGCGATGGCACCAGCCCCATCGATAGCGCCCACGACGAAGCCCGCCAGGCCCTGGTGGCCCTCGGCTTCGGCAACAAAGACGCCGTCGACGCCATTGCCAAGGTGGCAGACCAAGCGCAAGACGCCGAATCGCTGCTGCGCCTCGCACTTGGTGCCCTGCGCTAGCGGCTCACGCCGGCGCCATGTCCGACACCAGCTCCGGCGCCAAGCGCTGCGCATGCGGCCACACGATGCCGCGTTGCCGCTCGCTCAGGCGCTCAAGCAAACCGGCCGAGGGCCGGTACGGATGCCGCAGCATACCCCAACTCGGCCCATAGCGGTAAATGCACACCCGCCGCATCCCAGGATTGGTGCGCCGCGCCGAGCCATGCGCGATGGCGTCAACAAACAGCAGCGCATCGCCCGCTTCGAGATGCACTTCTTCGGCGCCGGGCACGCCGTCCACCGAGGCGCCGCCGGCGGTCATCTGGAACGTGCCGATATCTGGATGCTGCAGGTTCGCCTTGTGACTGCCGGGGATCACCATCGTGCCGCCGTCACCGGGGCCGATGTCATTGAGCGCCATCAGCACGTTGACCTGCCCGCAATGGAAGCCGTTGTGGTAGCGATACTGGCACCGAATGCAGCCCTCATGGCCGCCGCTATGCAGACCAATCGCCTCGCCCGGGCCACGTAGCGACACAAAGTTCTCGTCGATGAACAGCTCACCATGGTGGGCATCAAAGGTGTTTCGCGCGCCAATGAACTCGGCGACGTGCTCGATATAGGCCGGGTGATCAATCAGGCGCTCGAAGGCCGGGCCGGCCTCGTACACCTGCTGCAAGTTGACGCCCTCGCGCGCATCGGCGCCCGAGAAGGCGTGGGCGTGCACATGGCCACGCCACTCGCCCACCCCAACCGGCAGCATCGCATCAATGGTGGCATTGCAGTTGGCCAACTCGGGTGCCGACAAGGCGCCCTTCACGATCACGAAGCCGCGCAAATCGAACAGATAACGATCTAAATCGCTTACCATGGTGGTCTCCTCCGAGACCCGATTAGACCACATACCTTGCAAGAGTCTTCTGCCTGACTGACCCACCCATTCTTGCATAGTTAGGCGCCCGGCCGGCCCTGCCCAGCGCTGGCACGCTTGACGCCTTACCCTCACTGGTGGCGCCCCAGGTGCCGTATCGTGTCCACTTCATGAACAGGAACTGTTGTGCCCGAAGACACCTCAGGTGGCGAGAAGACCGAAGAGCCCACGCCCCGCAAGCGCATGCAGTCGCGCGAGGAGGGCCAGGTTGCGTACAGCGCCGAGGTCAACAACGCGGCGGTGCTCTTGGTCGGCTTTGGCCTGCTGATCTTCTTCGGACCAACCGCCTACGAGGCCCTCATGGCCAGCATGCGGATCTGCTTCCGCGATGCCCTCACCTGGGAACTGACCGAGTCTGACAACCTGACCCTGCTATTCGCTCAGCAAGCCGGGGTGATCGAACTCACTATCGGCTTCATGGGGGCCCTGTTTCTCCTCGCCCTGCTGCTGAGCACAGCCCAGGTCGGCCTGCAATTTACCGCCAAGCCCCTCATGCCCAAGTGGCAGCGCATCTCACCCCTAGCCGGTCTCAAGCGCCTGTTTGGCCTACGCGGCCTGATGCGCTTTATCTTCGCGCTGCTGAAACTGATTCTCATCGTGTCGGTGGCGACCTACGTCCTCACCAACAACGTGCCCAGCCAATTGTACCACAACTTCGACCTGAGGTCCCGCTTCGCCGAGAGCGGGTGGCTGATCATTCTGCTGGCCCTCAAGCTCGCTGGCGTCCTCGGCGTGGTTGCGTTTTTCGACTTCCTGTACCAACGCTGGCAGATGACCAAAGACATGATGATGACCAAGCAGGAGGTCAAAGAAGAGTTCAAGCAGTCAGACGGCGACCCCATGGTCAAAAACAAGATCCGGCAGATCCAGCGTCAGATGGCCCAGCAGCGCATGATGCAAGAGGTGCCCAGCGCCGACGTAGTGATCACCAACCCCACCCACGTGGCCGTGGCCCTGCGCTACGACCGCGAAGAGATGGGCGCACCGATCTGCGTGGCCAAGGGCTACGACCTGATCGCCCAGCGGATCAAGCAGATCGCGGCCGAGAACAACGTCATCCAGGTAGAAAACGTGCCGCTGGCCCGGGCCCTGGCCAAGGTGGTAGACGTGGGCAAGCCGATCCCGGTCGACTTCTACCAGCAGGTCGCCGAAGTGCTCACCCACGTCTACAAGCTCAAGAACAAGACCGCCTGATCCAGCCTAGCCTGGATATTTCACACTCTCACTGCGTTCGACGAACAGAGTGCAAAATATCCAGGCTAGACTCTCACATCGAAGGGCTCCGCCCCTCAGACCCCAGCCCGCACCATGCGCATCGTGACATCTGCCACAAGGCGTGTAACCACAGGCTATTGCATGAAATGCATGCGCATCGTGTGAGCGCTGCGGGCTAGCCCCTTGCCATCCCTGCTGCGGAACCAGACTTTGCCGCCATGGATCGCCGAATGCGAATGCGGGAGCAGATGCGCCACGATCAGTGATCCGGGCTGAAACGCGTTCACGTCATGAACGCGCGCTGCCCCCCGGCCCAGCCGGGGTTTTTTTGTTGCGAGATGGAGTCAGAGTGAGCCAACGCCAGATACTTGTCACCAGCGCCCTGCCCTATGCCAACGGGCATATCCACATCGGGCATCTGGTGGAGTACATCCAAACCGACATCTTCGTGCGGTTCCAGAAACTACGCGGCCACAACTGCCGCTACTTCTGCGCCGACGACACCCACGGCACCGCGATCATGATTCGCGCCAAGGCCGAAGGCCGCAGCGAAGAGCATCTGATCGCCGAGATGAGCGGGGCCCACCAGCGCGACTTCGCCGCCTTCGGCATCGAATTTGACCACTACGGCTCCACCAACAGCGCCAGCAACCGCGCGGTGTGCGACAGCATCTGGGCCAGCCTGCGCAAGCAGAACCTGATCGTTGAGCGCAGTGTTGAGCGCCTGTTCGACCCCGAAGCCGGCACCTTCCTGGCCGACCGCTTCGTCAAAGGCACCTGCCCCAAGTGCCAGTCGCCCGAGCAATACGGTGACAGCTGCGAGAAGTGCAACGCCACCTACGCGCCGACCGATCTGATCGACGCCCGCTCAACCCTGTCGGGCGCTACGCCCGAACCGCGGATGAGCCAACAGCTGTTCGTGCAAATTGAACAACTGCACGAGTTCTTGACCAGTTGGACTCAGGCCGGCGGCCACCTGCAAGACGAAGTCGCTAATTACCTCAAGGGTCACTTCCTCGGCGAGCCCCTACGCGACTGGGACGTATCACGCCCCGCGCCCTACTTCGGCTTCGAGATTCCCGACGCGCCGGGTAATTATTGGTATGTCTGGTTTGATGCGCCGATTGGCTACATCGCCTCGTGCCACGATTGGTGCCAGGCCAGCGGTGAAGACAGCGCCACGTGGTGGCCACGCGGCCCCGAGGCCGAACAGGCCCCGTGCGAGATCCGCCACTTCATCGGCAAAGACATCATCTACTTCCACACCCTGTTCTGGCCGGCCATGCTCAAGGCCTCCGGCTTCAAGCTGCCCGATCAAGTCCACATCCACGGCTTCTTGACCGTTGACGGCGAGAAGATGTCAAAGTCGCGCGGCACCTTTGTGCAAGCCGCCACCTACGCCAAACATCTCGACCCGAGCTACCTGCGCTACTTCTACGCCAGTAAGCTCGGCGGTCGCGTCGACGACATCGACCTCAACCTGGACGAGTTCAAGGCCAAGGTCGATAGCGACCTGGTCGGCAAAGTCGTCAATCTCGCCAGTCGCACCGCCAAAATGGCCAAGGCCAGTGGCCTCGCCGCCAGCTATCCCGATGACGGCGGCCTGTTTGCCGCCGCTGCGGCCCAAGCCGAGACCATCGCCGCCGCCTACGAGGCCACCAACTACGCCGAGGCGATGCGTCGCATCATGGCCCTGGCCGATCGCGCCAACGAATACGTCGAAACCGCTGCGCCGTGGTCGCTCAAGAAAGACCCGGCCCGCGCCGATGAACTCCAGGCCGTGTGCACCGTGGCGCTCAACCTGTTCCGCCAGCTGGTCGTCTTCCTCACGCCGGTGCTGCCACGCTTGGCCGACCAAGCCGGCGCCCTGCTCGGTAACCCGATCACCACCTGGAACCAAGCCCAGCAGCCCCTGATCGGCACCGAGGTCGCGGCGTTCAAACATCTGATGCAGCGCGTCGACGAGAAAAAGGTCCAAGCCATGATTGATGAATCCAAAGACGCCGCCGCCGAAACCGCCGAAGCGGTTGACGCCAACAGCGCCAGCACCAGCCCTGAACTCGACGCCGAACCGCTCGCGGCCGAATGCAGCTTCGATGATTTCAGTAAGGTTGACCTGCGCGTGGCCGAAATCGTGAGCGCTGAACACGTCGAAGGCGCTGATAAATTATTGTGTCTGAAGCTGTCGCTGGGCGGCTCGGTCACCAAGCAAGTGTTCGCCGGCATCAAGAGCGCCTACGCACCCGAAGACTTGGTCGGGCGACACGTCGTGTGCGTGGCCAACCTGGCCCCGCGCAAAATGAAATTCGGCATGAGCGAGGGCATGGTCATCGCGGCCGGCCCGGGCAAGAAAGACATCTTCCTGCTCAGCCCCGACGCCGGCGCCAAGCCGGGCCAACGCGTCCACTGAGGCAGCGGTGACAGCGCTTACCGTTCGCGTGCCGAACTGGATCGGCGACTGCATCATGGCCCTGCCGGCTCTGCAGGCTCTGCACGCGGCCGGGCTTGAGCTGCACTGCGTGGGTCGCGGCTGGGCCCCCGCTCTGCTCGCCGGCACCGGCTTGGCCGTCACCGAGTTACCGCGCAAGTTACGCCCCGGCGCCTGCCACCTGCGCAGCCTCCCCGGGCGCGACGCGGTGCTCATGACGCACAGCCTGTCTTCAGCGGCGATGATGCGCCTCGCCGGCAAACGCGCCCTGGGCTACGCCCGCGACGGCCGCTCGCTGCTGCTCAGCGCCCGCCTGCCCTGGCCGCACGGCATGCACGAAAGCCGGCGTTACTGGCGCCTGGCCAACACCATGTGCCAGCGCCTCGGCCTGCCGCCGCTCGCCACCGATCCACCGCATTGCGAACTGGCCCTCACCGCTGAAGCCCGCGCGGCCGGCGCCGCTGCGCTGCAAACGGCTCAAGCCGATGCTCAAGCCAACAGCCAGGCGGTAGTGTTATGCCCAGTGGCCACCGGCACCGTGCACGGCGTCGACAAACACTGGCCCCATTTCACTGCCCTTGCCGCGCATCTGGTTGCCGCCGGCCAGCGCCCGGTAGTGGTGGCGCCGCCTGGGCAGCGCGAAACCCTCGCCGCCAGCTACCCCGGCTGCGCCATCGTGGGTGACCTCGCAATTGACGTGTGGGCCGGCCTGCTGGCTGCCGCCGATACCGTGGTCGCCAACGACTCCGGCCCGATGCACGTGGCCTGCGCCGTGGGCACCCGCAGCGTGATCCCCTTTGCTGTCACCGATCCGGCAATTACCGGCGCTTGGTCACCCCAACTGGTGGCGATTCGCGGCGACGGCGGCTGGCCCATGATGGACCGACTCGCGGCCGCGCTCTAACCCAAGCCCAGGCCCAAGCCCAGCCCCAGGCGAGTCCAAACGAGCCCGAGCCAAGCAGCCCAGTGGGCCCAACGGCAAGCCAGCACACAGCTTGCGCGCCGGCGCCAAATCGGCTCAAGTCAGGCCGATTGAAACCGATACTGCTGCTATGGATCCCCTCGCCAGCCTCCCCAGCTCTCAGAACCATATGGCCGCCGGCTTCAGCCATGAAGCCCAGCGGCTGTCGTACCGCGGCATGCAGGTTGAACTCGCCCTGAGTGACAACCAAGGCCGCTCGGTGCGCCTCAACTTCAGCCACGAGCAGCTGAACTACAACCGCACCTACACCGCGGCTGGCGTGATCGCATCTGACATCCCGCCCGGCCGCAACGGCGACCGGGCCGGGCACGCCGCCTTCACCAATTCGGTCTACCAGGCCGGCCTGGTCCACGAAGAGCAGAGCCTGTCAGCCGAGCGCACCACCATTGAGGTGGAGGGCGACATCTCGCTGCTGCAGGATTACTTCTCGGCCGAGAGCACCGCCCAGCGCGTGTTCGATTTCATCACCGGGCTCGGCAAGGGCATCGAAGCCGGCACCGAAGCCTTTGGCTCGTTTGTCGACGAGATCACCAGCGGCATGCGCCAAGGCTTTGCCGAAGCCAGCGACATGCTCGGTGGCCTCGCCGAGATCAGCCATCGCACCCACGACCTGCTCGAAGACATGCTCACCCGGTTCCGGGAAACCGGCACCCACGTCAGCGTGGAAGATCTCATCGGCAGCGACGCGAACGGCGAGGATGCGTAATGCGCATCGCGGCGGCCAGCATTGCCACCGCCAGCGACCATCAGCTGCAGATTCGCGAGCAACAGTCTTTGCGCGTGGAGTTCCGCCGCGACCAGAACGCCACGCAGAACATCCAGGCCAGGCCGCCGTCAGCGCCAGCCCGTAGCGACACCACATCAGGCGAAACCACGCAGCTGCCCGAGCTCGACGCCGAGAGCCAACGCATTCTCGACATCCTCGAACGCGTGTTCGGGGCGCGGATCCGCACCAGCCCGGTGGTCCCCAAACCGCACGCGGTGACCCTTGAGCCCCCCAGCGCCACCGGCCCCGCGGTTGAAGCGCCCCGCTTTGGCTGGAGCCTCGCGATCGACCACAGCTACCAATACGAAGAGCACGAACGCACCAGCTTTGCCGTGGCCGGCTCGGTGACCACCGACGACGGACGCAGCCTCGACCTCACCTACCAGCTCGAGCTCAGCCGCGATTACGTCACCACCACCACCTTCAGCCTGCGCGCCGGCGACCCGATCGACCCACTGGTTCTCGACCTCGACGGCGGCGGCGTTGCCTTCACCTCGGCACGCTACCAATTCGACCTTAACGCCGACGGCCAAACCGAGGGCCTGCGGGCCTTTGCCGATAGCAGCGCATTTTTGGCCCACGATCGCAATGGCGATGGCCGCATCGCTGATGGCAGCGAACTGTTCGGACCACGCAGCGGCAGCGGCTTTGCCGAACTCGCCGCCCTCGATGACGACGGCAACGGCTTCATCGACGCCGGCGACAGCGCCTTTCACG
>JAQIBG010000376.1 GCA_027859175.1 Planctomycetota bacterium
GTCTGGCGGCAATCTGGTGGCGCTGCTGCTGATCACGGCGGTGGTCAGCCTGATCTTAGGGATGGGTTTGCCGACCACGGCCAATTACGTGGTGATGGCCACGCTAACGGTGCCGGTGATTGTGCAGGTGGGGGGCGACATGGGCTTGGTGGTGCCGGCTATCGCGGCCCATCTGTTCTGTTTCTACTTCGGTATTTTGGCTGACGATACGCCACCAGTGGGCTTGGCTGCTTATGCGGCTGCCGCGATATCGCGCGCCGACCCCATTCGCACCGGCATCCAAGGGTTCATCTACGACATGCGGACGGCGATCTTGCCGTTCATGTTCCTGTTCAATCACGAGCTTCTGCTGATCGGCGTCGACAGTTTCTGGCACGGTGCGGTGGTGGCCCTCACCGGGCTGGTAGCGATGTTGGCCTTCGCCAATGCCAGCCAGCGGTGGCTGCTCACGCGGGCGGCCTGGTGGGAGATCGTGTTGCTCCTGGCGGCGGTGTTCGCCCTGCTGCGGCCTGACTTGGCACCGGTTGGTCGCTGGGTTGGCTGGCTGACGGGTCTGCTGCTGTATGGTCTGCTGATTGGCCGGCAGTGGTGGGTGCAGCAGGCCATTCGGGCCTCAAATCCGGCCAATTAGGGGTTTCAGGGTGCGATTTTCGATGAAGGTGCTTGACCTGGCTCGCGGTATTCATATCTATGCGCCTCCGCAACGCGGATGGGACATAATCCCTGGCACCGAGCACCGGTAGCTTAACGGATAGAGCACCTGACTACGGATCAGGAGGTTGGTGGTTCGAATCCACCCCGGTGTGCCACAATAGCGCCTCAGCATCAGCTGAGGCGCTTTTTTGTTGGTCCCGCTGGGCGCGGATGGGGGCAGCTGGGATGCACGGCACGGGGGCCGAGCGCCGGTCGCGCGCATTCCCGTCTGGACAGCCGCTATGGCGCTTTACCCTCCCCGCCCTGCTGAGCGCCCATGCTGACCGTCATCGACAACTACGACTCCTTCACCTACAATCTGGTCCAGTACCTGTGGGAGCTGGGTGCTGAGGTCACCGTCTATCGTAACGACGAGAAGACGGTGGACGAGGTCATGGCCGAGCAGCCCGACCAGATCCTGATTTCGCCCGGCCCGTGCACGCCCACTGAAGCTGGCATCTCGGTGCCCCTGATCACGGCTTGTGCCGCCAAGGGCGTGCCCCTGTTTGGTGTGTGTTTGGGCCACCAGTCGATCGGTCAGGCCTTCGGTGGCCAGGTGATCCGCGCCGACCGCCTGATGCACGGCAAGACCTCGCAGGTTGAGCACGATGGCCGCGGCTGCTTCACCGGCGTGCCCAGCCCGTTTACCGCCACGCGCTACCATAGCCTCGTGGTGGCCGAGCCCCTGCCCGATTGCCTCGAGGCCACCGCCTGGACCAGCGATCAGCGCGAGCTGATGGGCCTCCGCCACAAAACCCTTCCGATTGAGGGGTTGCAGTTCCACCCCGAGAGCTTTCTGACCGAGCACGGTCACCAGCTGCTGCGCAACTTCCTGGAGGGCAAGCGATGAGCGCTATTGTAGCCGCATCTGACGTTGCCGCGATCGCGGCCGCAGCGCATGTCCAAGCTCGCGAGGTGGTGGCTGGCGCGGCTGCCTCGGCGCCGGTCCAGCGTCTTGATGAACCGCCCTTGGTGGAAACCTTCTCGGCCGACGAGCTCAAAAACACTATCGCCGCCAGCATTGAGGCGATGGGCGGGCTGCAAGACCTGGTGCCCGACGCGGTTGACATGCCGGCAGATGAACTGCGCGGCGTGCTTGAGGCCGTGCTGCTGGTGGCCACCAAGCCGCTCAAGGTGGAGCGTCTGGTCAAACTGATTCCCGGTAGCGATGCCCGCTATCTGGCCGGCTTTTTGCAGGGCCTTGCCCACCGCTTTGATCACGAACGGCGTGGCTGGGAGCTACGCTCGATTGCCGACGGCTGGCAGCTGCTGACCCGGCGCAGCTTCCATCCTTGGGTGCGCCAGCTTGATAAGCGTGAGCTGCCAAGCCATTTGACCAAGAGCGCGATCGAAACCCTGGCCATCGTTGCCTACAAGCAGCCGGTGACGCGCGGTGCAATTGAAGACATCCGCGGCGTGCAATCGGGGCCGATGTTGCGGCAGTTGATGGATCTCAAGCTGGTACAGGTTGTGGGTCGTGACGAAGACGCGCTTGGCAACCCCTTGCTGTATGGCACCACCGACGCCTTCTGCGACCGTTTCGGCGTGGGCAGCCCGGCTGATCTGCCTCGTGCCCACGAACTGGGCTGAGCCTGGGCCTCGCGCAAGTGGGCATTAGGATCCCGGCGTGAGTAAACGCGGCTATCTGATCTTGGGTCTACTGTTCCTGGGCCTGATTGTGTATCTGGCCTGGCCTGATGGTAAGACTGGTCCCAGCACTTTCGACATCCTTGAGGCTCGGCCCACGGCTGGCTTCACCGTGCGCACCGCTCGGTTTGAGCAGGTAGTCAGTGGTGATGGCGTCATCATCAATGGCATCGAGCGCTCGGTTGACCCGGCCAAGGTTGATCGGCTGTGGGGCACCTTTGAGCGCATGGCCTCGGTGCATCCGCCCCTGGCGCCGGCTGGCTCGATTGAGGCGTATGGCATCAGCGGCGACAGCCCGCGTGTGACCGCCGCCGGCATTGATTTTACCTGGGGCGTCAAAGATCAGACCCTGTGGCTGTACGACGCCAGCGCCCGCCTGCTGTATCGCTTTGAGATTGGGCTCGCCGGGCAGTTGCAGGCCATCGTCGATCGGCTCGATCAGCCGACTCTGCTGCCCGATCTCCAGCCTGCTGCGCTCGTGGTCGATGATCAGAGCTTGGTTGGCACCGCTGGCCCCGGTGGGGTGGTGTCGAGCTGGAGCTTTGTTGACGCTCCGAATCGGCCGCCGGCCACAGGTCGGGTGAGTGAGCTGCTCAGCGCCCTGCGCTCCTTGAGCTTCACCAGTTTTGCCGGCGAGCTGCCAGCGGGTGCCAGCCAGGCTCATCGCATCGTGGTGACCGACGAGGCCGGCGCGGCTACCGAGTTGACGGTCCACACGGCCGATGGTCGTGCCTGGGTGGTGCTGGCCGACTTGCCGCCGCAAGACCTGCCAGCTGGCCAGTTGGCGGTGGTGCAGCGGATTGCTGGCACCTTGAGCCAAGACCTGCTGTTCGACATGCCGGTGGCGCCGGGTTCGTCGCCGATTGAATCGGTGAGCACCCACCGCGCCGGCGTGGTGGTATTTGAGGCCGAGCGCGGCGATCTTGGCGACACCAATAACGACGGCGACAGCACCTGGGAGCTGCGCTGGTCGGGCGGGCGCGAAACCGCGAGTGCTGACGTGGGTCAGCGCTTCCTGGATGCTTGCGCGCGCTTGCCGGTTTCAGAAGCCAAGCGGCGCGCGTTGCCGCTGCGCGATCCGCCGATTCATGACGGGCCCACGGTGGTCACCCTCAGTGGGTATTTGCCCGGCGGCGGCCTGTGGTTGCAGATTGATGGCGACCACGTGGCCACCGCCGAGTTCACGGCGCGCGCCCTCGACTTGCCCGAACTGCTACGCGACCTCAACCCCGGCAGCGCTTTGAGCCGCGAGTTGCTGCGGCGCCCGCCGGCGCGCATCAGCCGCGTCCAGCGCGTTATCCATGACCAGGGCCAGTTGCGCGTGGAAACGCTGCGACGCGGTTCTGGCGGTTGGACCCTGCGCCGCTTGGCCGGCCCGGCCGATGCCCTCGAGCGCGGCGACAGCGAGACCGTGGGCTCGGCCGCGGTGCGGCGCTTGGTGGGGGCCGTAGTATTGGCCGCAGCCGACAGCGTGCGCCTAGCAACGCCGGCCGATCTGGATATCCGCAGCGACCCAGCCCGGCGCGAATTGGCTGTTCGCATTGACCCGATGACTATCGACAAGGCCAATGACATCGACCGGGTTGAAGAAACCGCGATTCGGGATTGGGCTCTGGCGATGCGGCGTGGCGAGGGCGGTTGGGATGCGATCGATTTTGACGGCACCCTGGCGTATCGATTATCCGACGCCCTGGTGGCTGAGTGGTTTGCCGATCTGCGCTCGAAGGCCTTGCTGGCGGTGCAGCCGAGCCGCGTTGATCGTGCCGTAATCACGCCTTTTGATGCCGAGGATTATGTCCTCGCTCGTGAGGGTGAGGCCTGGTGGGTTGAAGTTGGCGAGCGGCGCTTCCCTGCCGACGCCGCCTCGGTGCGCGCTTGGATCGGGGAATTGGCGCGCATGGAGGCGCTCAGCATCGATCCTGATGGCCTGGCGCTGGCACCAGACGGCCCGCGTCAGGGTTTGCTTGAATTGTCGATGCCCGGCTATGCCGGCGCGCTTGATCGCATTGAATTGGTGGTGGGCGTGTTGGCTGCCGACGGCGTACCGGTTTCTACCGGGAATGGCCGCGCGGTCATCGATCCAAGCCAGGCTGCGCGCCTGTTGCCCACCGTCGGCACCTTCCTCAGCCCGAGCGACCTGGAAGCGCTCCGGGCCGAATGAGCGAAGCCGAGCCCATTTCGCTGCGTGATGAGATCACCGCTGCCCTGGCCTCGGCTGGAGCCAACCCGCGGCATGCCTTGGGTCAGAATTTTATGGTCGACCGCTCGGCGCTGAATGCCTTGCTCGACAACATTGCCGCCAAGCCTGGCCTGCGCGTGGTTGAGGTGGGGCCTGGCACCGGTGTGTTGACCCGGCGCATGTTGGCGGCTGGGGCTACGGTGTTGGCGGTTGAATTCGATTCGGTTCTGGCCGATCTGCTTGAGCGCGATCTTGGCGAGACCGCGTTGCAGCTGGTGCGTGGCGATGCCCTGGCCTCGAAAACCGCGCTCAACCCAGCCATTGAAGCTTTTGCTGCGCAGGGCCCCTGGGTGCTCGGTGCCAATCTGCCTTACGACATCGCCATTCCCTTGATCCTCAACTGCCTGTGCTTGCCCAACCCGCCGGAACGCTGCGTGGTGACGGTGCAGTGGGAGTGCGCCAAGCGCCTATGCTCCGCGTCGGGCTCGCGCGATTGGGGCGCTTCGGCCGCCGTTTGTCAAACCGCTGCGAGCGGGCGCATCGTGCGGAAATTGCCGCCGCGCTGCTTTTACCCGCGGCCGCGCGTTGACTCCGCGGTGTTGGCCTTGGCTGTCCATGGAAGCGTGCCGGCCGGCTTCTCCAACTGGTGCCGCGGGGTTTTTGCCTACCGGCGTAAGCAGTTGACCCGGGCCCTGCGTGATCACGGTCTCACGCGCGATGCAGCGCACGCCGCGGTGGCCCGAGCCGGGCTGGCGCTTGAGCGCCGCATTGAAGAACTCAGCGTTGCCGAATTACAGGCCCTGTTTGGTGCCACCCAGGAGAGTGATGATGTCTAGAATGGTGTTGAGTGTGGTGCTGTCTGCGGTGTTGGCTGCAGCCGCTGCCGCGGAGGCCGATCCGGCGGAGTCGCCCACCGTGGTTACCGTGAATGGTGAGGCCATCACCCTGCGCGTGCTGGAAGATGAGTTGCTGCGCAAGGAGGGGGTCGAGAAGGCCGAGGAGATGGTCCACGATTTCCTGACGCTGGTAGACTGGGACGCGATCAGCGACAGTGATGAATTGGTGTCGATTGCCGGGCAGCGCCTAACGCGTCTGCAGTTGGCTGCCTACCTGCTGCGTGAAAACGGCTCGGACGTGCGTCGCGAGTTGATCAACATCACCCTGGTCCGTCAGGCCTTGGATCGTTCCGGCCTGCTGCTCAACCAAAAGCTGCTCGATTCCGAGTGGGACCGCCAAGAACGCGAGTTCCAAGAGCAGATGGCGAGCAAGGGCGAGGCCCAGGTGACCTTCGCCGATTTCCTGCGGGTCAAAGAAGAGAAGTCACGCGAGGAGTGGATGAACGAAGATGGCTTTCGCATGGCCGCGGCCCTGCATGAGCTTGTTCATCGCCAAACCAAGGTCGATCCAGACACACTTAAAGAGTACTTTGAGGCCAATAAGGCGCGCTTCACCAAAACCGCTGCCGCGCGTTTGCGCGTGATCTATCGGCCGTGGCCGGTGGTGCGTTTGGGTGATCGGCAAGTCCTCGACGCCGGTCGCCAAGAAGACAGCCGCAATGCGATGCGCGCGCTCGGTCGCGACATCCACAGCGGGCGCTTGAGTTTTGACAAGGCCTGGGAGGCCTGGGGCAAGCCACACGATCAGCATACCACCGGCGGTAAGATCGGCTGGGTTGATTACACTGGCGTACCGGAGCGCCCTGGTGCGCGTCCGCTGCCGAAGGAGGCCATGGACATCGCCGCTGCGGTTGACCTGTCGAATGGCCCGGTTTTGCTGCCGCCGATTGAGCACGCAGGCGGAATTGACCTGATTTTGGTCCAGGAGCGTCGTGAGGCCTCGCAACCCGTGTTCGACAACCTTCAAGACGAAATCCACCGCGCCGTGATCGAGGAGCAGATGGAGGCGCTGACCCAGCGCTTCATGAATCAGCTGATCGCGACCGCCAAGGTCGACTACCAGAGTTTGACACGGCTGATTGATGAGCGGACCAAGAAGGCCCGTAGCGCGCCAGCTGCGGAGCCGGCTGAGGCCGCTCAGCCCTCGGAGTCTTCAGGCACACCCTAGGGTGACAGGCTTGCGCAAGGTCTGTCTAAACCGGCCTTGCTTGCCCCTATTTAGCCGGAAACATGCCAACAATGTTCCAGTTAAACCGCAAGGTCGAATATGCGCTGGCCATCGTTGCCTTCATGGCGCGTCGCCAGGGCGGCGAGTTGCATAGCGCTCGTTCCATCGCTGAGGCGACTCATATCCCCTTCGATATGGTCACTAAGTGCTTGCAGCGACTGCACAAAGGGAGCATGTGCGAGGCCGTGCAGGGCAAGCATGGCGGCTATCGGCTGACCATGGATCTGGATAAGCAGAGCCTGGGCGACTTCATCTGCGCGGTGTTTGCGCCGATCGCGGTGGCCGATTGTATCGCCAAGGAGGGGCAGTCCGACTGCCAACTCTTGTGTGAATGCGAGCTGCGCGACGCGATGAGCAAGCTCAATGATCGCATCCAGGCCCTGCTTGATGACATGAGCCTGGCGGAGTTTCTCAGTGGCTCCAGTCAGCCCGTGACCGAGGCCTGAGGCCGTTAGTCGATAGCGGACAGCCGCCCGAAGGCCTCAATCCGACGCAATGCGTGTCTCGGACATGAGATCCATGGGTCACACACCACGCATAAAGCATTTCCCGGCGGACGTTGGCGTAGCAGTGCGCGTGCCTATCCTGCTCGTCTAGGCGTGCTGTATGTCGGTGAGTTTCCGGCAGTTGGAGCGTCTACGAGGATAGCAGGACGGATATGGCAGGTATGGACATGAACAAGTTGCTGGAGCTCGCCCTCCAGCATGGCGCATCTGACATCCACATCACTGTGGGTAAGCCGCCCTCGTTCCGTCTGAATGGCGAAATCAAGGCCCTCAACACGGCCGTGCTTGAGCCTGAAGATACCGCCGCCCTGATGAAGCAGATCACTTCTGAACGTGGTCAACGCGAGATAGCAGAGGTTGGTTCAACCGACTTCGCTATCGGGTATTTCGATAAGGCCCGTTTCCGCGTCAACGTGTTTAAGCAGAAGGGCCATAACGCCATCGTTCTGCGTCAGATTCCAACCAAGATTTTGACCATGGAGGATCTCAACCTCCCGGTCCATCTGAAGGATCTGATCACGCGCCCACGCGGCATGATTTTGGTGACCGGGCCAACCGGTTCGGGCAAGTCGACCTCGCTGGCGGCGATGATCGACTTCGTGAACAAGAACTGTTCGCATCACATCATCACCATCGAAGACCCAATCGAATTTGTTCACGATCACCATAAGTCGATCGTGAATCAGCGCGAGTTGCACAACGACGTGCCGAGCTTTGAAGAAGGCCTGCGGCGCGCGCTGCGTGAAGACCCAGACGTGATTCTGGTCGGTGAAATGCGCGACTTGGAAACCATCGGCGCCGCGATCTCTGCCGCCGAAACCGGCCACTTGGTGTTCGGTACGCTGCATACCACGGGTGCGGCGCGTACCGTTGACCGCATCATCGATGCCTTCCCCACCAACCAGCAGGAAATGGTGCGTACCCAGTTGGCGGGTAACTTGGTGGCGGTGATTTCGCAGGCCCTGCTGGCCAAGAAGGACGGCAAGGGGCGCGTAGCAGCTTTCGAAATAATGATCATGTCGCCGGCGATTTCGAACTTGATCCGCGAAGGTAAGACCTTCCGCATCGACTCGGCGATTCAGACCAGTGCCAACAAGGGCATGATCCTGCTCGATGACTGGCTGTTCAAGCTGTACCAGCAAGGCGTGGTGACTTTCGCCGAGATGATGTCTAAGGCAAAGGATTCGGCCTTCCTCCAGCGCAAGGTCCAAGAGGCCGGCATGGGTGCAGAGTAGTTATGTCAGTTAACGTAGAAGCCAAGGATGTGCTCAAAGTCCTCTATAAGATGGAGGAAGTTGATCAGCCCGTTGCGCAAGACATTTACAACGACCATCGCAAAAACGGGGTCGAATTCTTGCAGGCCTGCATCAACGGTGGCGTGCGTGAAGACGCCGTGCTGTACGCGATCGCGCAGATCAAAGGCCTCGAGATGGTTCAGCTCGACGGCATGGTGCTGCCGCAGGGCTTGCTCGACAAAGTTCCGCCGCACGTGGCTAACAGCTACAAGATCATTCCGGTGGGCATGGATGGCAACACCAATGCCATCAGTATCGCCACTGCAGATCCTGACAATATCGACGCACTCGATGATCTGAAATTCATGCTCAAGGTTGACGAGGTCAAGCCGGCCCTGTGTTCGGCGGAGCAGATCGATCGTGCCTTGGAGCAATATTACAAGATCGAAGAAGAGGACGCAGCCAAGGAGCTGTTCAGCCGTTATCAGGAGGAGGTGATCGGCGACGTTGACCTCGAAACCTACGACATCGGTGACCTCGATCATTTCGACATGTCGGATATGGGCGTGGCGGCCGAGTCGGCCCCGGTCCGTAAGTTGCTCGACCTGATCCTGCTGACGGCTGTCAAGGCCCAGGCCTCCGACGTGCACTTTGAGCCTTTTGAAGATCAGTTCCGGGTCCGCAACCGCATCGACGGTATACTCTACGAGATGTTGCCGGTGCCGTTGGCCTTATCGGGTGCGCTGGTTGCTCGTATCAAGGTCATGTCGCACCTCGACATCGCCGAGCGCCGTCTGCCGCAAGACGGCAAAATTGCCGTCACTATCGGTGGCCGCAGCGTTGACTTGCGTGTGTCCACCTTGCCGACCATGTTCGGCGAGAGCGTGGTGATTCGTGTGCTCGACCGCAGCGTGGTATCGCTCGACCTTGACAAGGTTGGCATGCCCGACGATGTGCTCGAATACTTCCGCGAGGTGATCACGCGCCCCAACGGCATTGTAGTGGTAACCGGGCCAACCGGTTCGGGCAAAACCACCACCCTGTATGCGGCGCTTAATGAGGCGAACGAAGAGTCGGTCAAGATCATCACCACCGAAGACCCGGTGGAGTACGAGATCGACGGTCTGATTCAGGTGCCGATTGACGATGAAATTGGCAAGACCTTCGCGGCCTGCCTGCGCTCGATTCTGCGC
>JAQIBG010000384.1 GCA_027859175.1 Planctomycetota bacterium
CTTCCTGCATGCGCTGCGCGCAACAGCGCCGGCGGCGGTTCAGGTTCAGGTGGCGGGCGCTACGGCGATTCCCGAACTCCTCGCGCGTTGGAAGGTCGGCGCGGTGGTGACCTATGACAACTTCCGTGCCGGTATCGCCGAACACTGCCAGCAACGCGGCATCCCCTGTCTCGCCGCTAATCCCCAGCATGAGCGCACGCCCAATGCGGTGCACATCGACGACGGGGCCGGCGTAGCGGCAGCAGCGGAGCGCGTGCTCGCTGCGGGCTGCCAGCGCCTAGCGCTATGCGCGCCCCGGGTTGATCACCAATCGCATCGCCGGCGCATCGCCGCGCTTGAGCGGGTGGCGGCGGCGCATGGCGTGCCGTGCCAGATCGCCGAAGCGCGCGATTTCGCCAAGGCCAGTGCTGATTTGGCCCTGGGCGGGGCTCAGGGCTGCGGCTTGCTGGTGTTGGGCGACTGGTACTTGGCGGCAACCAGCCGAGCGGGCCCGCGCGATCGGGTGGTGTCGATCAAGCGCCCCTGGTCGCCCTGGATTAGGGCAGACTTGGTGGTGGAGACGCCCTGGGATCGTGTCGCCGCCTTGTGTGTCAAGCGTATCGAATCACAATGGGCGGGTGGCGCACCCGGCCGCAGCGTGACCATTGCCGGTCAACTCGAGGAATACTCATGCTCAAGCGACTCGTCATTCTGATGGTGGCCACCACGGCCCTGCTCGCGGCTCAAGACATCCGCTTCCCGGCCGACGCGGGGGTTATTGATGTGACCGCCGATCCTTACTTGGCTGATCCGACCGGGGCGACCGACAGTACTGCTGCGATCCAGCAAGCCTTGAGCGATCATCCGTCGCAGAATCGGATCATCTATTTGCCCAAGGGCACCTATCTGATTTCAGACACGCTCCGCTGGCCGGCCGGCAAGGGCGAGGGTGGAACCGCTAAGCGCACCATCCTGCAGGGCGAAAGTCGCACCGAGACGGTGATCAAGTTGCAGGATGCCTGCGAGGGCTTCACCACCGGCGGCATGGTCAACAAGCAGTATAAGAAAAATCACCGCCCTGATGGCAAGGCCATGGTGTGGACTGGCAAGGCGCCGGCACAGCGATTCCGCAATGCGATTCGCAATCTGACCTTGGACGTTGGTGCTGGCAACCCGGGTGCGATTGGTGCGCGCTTCAATACCTCAAACCAGGGCACCGTATACAATGTTACGATTCGTGCAGGTGCCGACAGCGGCCGCATCGGGCTCGATATCGGCTACACCGGCGAGATTGGGCCAATGCTGATTCACGACTTGGTGGTTGAAGGTTTTGATATCGGCGTTCATAGCTGGGGTTCGGTCAACAGTATCACGGTGTCGTCTGTCACCGTGAGTGGGCAGCGCACCGTTGGGATCATGAACAACGAACAGGTGCTGAGCATCGAGTCGTTACGTAGCGTGAATAGCGTGCCGGCCTTGCATAATACCAATGGTGGCGGCGTGGTAACACTGCTGGCAGCAGACTGCCGCAGCGAAGACGAAAGCGCAGCAAGTGCCATCGTCAACCAGGGCATTCTCTATGTGCGCCAGTTAGAGACGGCAGGCTATACCAACGCGATTGACAACCGGGTTGGCGACAAGGGCCAGGTGGCCGCTGGCAGCGTGAGCGAGTTCACGTCGCACGCGGCGACCAAAGACCCCTTGTTCCCCGATCGCACGCCTGTTGCGCTTGGTCTGCCGATTGAACCCGTGCCGGCAATTGCCTGGGATCCGATCGATACCTGGGTCAGCCCGCTCGGCTTTGGTGGCAAGGGCAATGACAAGGAAGACGACACCGCAGCAATTCAGGCCGCGATCGATTCGGGTGCTACGACGGTGTACCTGCCCAATGGCACTTGGACGCTGTCGGGCACCTTGGTGTTGCGCGGCAAGGTGCGCCGTTTGATTGGCTGCGAAGCGCGTTTGGAGGGCGAGTCGATCATTGAGCTTGGCGATGGTGATGCACCGGTGGTGGCCATTGAGCGCTTTGAATTTGCGCCGATCCATGGGCCTGGCCCAGCGATCCGGCATGCCTCGAAGCGGACCCTGGTCTTGTCTAACATGCGGATGCGTCGTCAGGGCTATGCCTACGATGCGGCTGAGGGTGCTGGCGATGTGTTCTTCCAAGACGTGGCTGGCGATAATTACCGTTTCGTGGCCGGCCAGCGCGTGTGGGGTCGGCAGATGAATCCCGAAAGTGACACCCCGATGATTGAGAATCACGGCGCAGACGTGTGGATTCTCGGATTAAAGACTGAAAATGACGGCCCGGCCTTGCGTGCTGTTGGCGGACGAACCGAGTTGTGCGGGGCCTTCATTTACGCCAATTCGCGTCGCGAAAAGAGTCCCTTATTCATTCTTGAGCAGGGCGCGCAATTCAGTGTGACCATGGGTGAGGCCTCATTCCGCAAGTTGCCGTTCAAACAACTGGTGGTGCAGGGCGACGTGGTGGTGAAGGCCGGCGAAACGCCGAAGCGCGGCGAGGGCTCGTCAATCGCGCTGTTCCGTGCCTGGGGCAAATAGGCCCTTGAACGATTGTCCGCGTGGTGATTCCCGCCCGTCAGGCGGGAATCGCTGCCAGCGCCGCTTCGATGGCAACGCGGAGATTGCGGCCCGCGAAGGGTTTGCGCAAGACCCCGGTGATGAGTGGGTGGCCAGTGCTCTGCAGGTCGATGCGCTCAGCAAGGCCGGTCATGACTACCACCGGCACAATGGCGGTGCGGCGCTTACTGCCGAGTTGGCACACCAAGCCGGCGCCACCCATGCCTGGCATGGACCAATCGGTGAGGATCAGGTCTGGCAATGACGCGGCTACCGCGTCTAGGGCTGCTTCGCCCGACTCAGCAATGGTGACCGAGCACTGCCATTTACTGAGGAAGGCCTCAACCATCTCGGCGATGCGCAGTTCATCATCTACCACCAAGATGCTACGACCGTGTAGTTGGGTCTCGATTGCTGTTTGCGGGCCGCCGGTGTTGGCTGCATGGCCACTGAGGGTGGACGGCAGGCGCAGGGTGAAGGTTGAACCCTCACCTGGTATCGATTGTGCGGTGATCGAGCCTCGGTGGTGCCGGGCCATGGTGTCACAAATGCTCAGGCCGAGACCGGTGCCATATTTGCTGCCAGGATTGCGATTGTGCAGGGGGCTCTTAGTCGAAAAGAACGGGTCAAAGATGCGTGCGCGATGGGATTCGGTCATGCCGCAACCGGTATCGGCAATCGCTAGGGCAACGCCATCGTGGTCATGGGTGAGCGTGATGCTGAGTTGGCGTTGCTCGCGGCCACGCATCGCATGGCAGGCATTGATAATCAAGTTGAGGAGGATCTGGCCGAGTTGTTCGGGGTTTCCGTCGACTTCGTGCGATCTGTCAAAGCCATGTTTGACGAGGCTAACGCCGGCTTCTTCGAGCTCGTTGTGAGCCATTTGTAGCGTGGTGTCCACGGCGTTGCGGATGTCGATGCGGGTGAAAGCGGCTTGCGAGTCGCGCGCGAAATCGAGTAGGCCGCGGGTGATTTCGGTGCTGCGTCGTACCGCTTCCACGCAGCGGTCGAGGCTGCGTTGCAGGCTCGGGCTGAGTTCGGTGCGGGTTGCCAGTTCGAGGTTGCCCATGATCACGGCATTGAGGTTGTTGTATTCGTGGGCAATGCCGCTGGCCATGGTGCCGAGGGCGATCATGCGCTGGGCGCGCTCGGCTTGGCGGCCTGCGTCTACCACCTCAT
Source organism: Planctomycetota bacterium (assembly GCA_027859175.1). GTDB lineage: Bacteria > Planctomycetota > UBA11346 > UBA11346 > UBA11346 > GH22. The sequence continues at coordinate 3,739 of JAQIBG010000384.1, forward strand.
CAAGCGCGCGCTGACGTTCGATGGCATGCATGATGACTCGCAGCAGGCGTACCGGTTCGGTGTAATTCTTGAACAGGAAGTCTTGCGCGCCGCTGCGAATCGCCTCAGCGGCAAGCGCTTCGTCGTCGTCGGCGGTCAGGATGATGGTGGCCAGGTGGGGGTGCTTGGCCAGAAGGCTATGGTAGGTGTTGATGCCGCTGCTGTCGGGGAGGGTGAGGTCGAGCAGGAGGACGTCGGCGGAAAACTCATCAAGATGGCGCAAGCCATCGGCCAGCATGCCGAAGCAATGAATGCTCACATCGAGCTTGCGTTCAACGCTTTGCTTGCTCAGGCAGCGATTGAGCAGGGTCCGGTAGATGGGGTCGTCTTCGATGATGACCACGTGGGTACTTGGGCTGTCGGTGATCATGCCCCGGCTGCCTCTAGCGCAGCGATGTCGCTGCTTATTTGGGCGTCCCAGCGTGGCCACAGTTCATTGATACGTGGTTGATCGCTGTGACGCGCGGCCTCACACAGTTGATCGGCGCAACTGGCCAGGGTCTCCAGGCCGAGTCCGGCGGCTGATCCTTTGACGCTGTGTGCCAAGTCTGCCAGGGCGGCGTTTTGTGTGGGGTCTTCGATCAAGTTTGCGGCTTGTGCGCGTAAGGCCGTGAAGGTTTCAACGCTGACCGCAATCAATTCGCGGAATCCGTCTTCGCCGGTATTTTGACGCAACAAATCGAGCGCGGCCGGATTGATTGAAGTGACTTTGATGGATCTGGTTGGCGCCTCCATGTCACGGTTCTTGAGTGGGCTTAGCACGGCGCGCAGGTCTTCGATGCGCAGGGGTTTGGCCAAGTAGCCATCCATGCCAATTGCCAAGCAGCGTTCGCGATCGCCCGGCAGGGCGTTGGCGGTGAGGGCGATGATTGGGATGCGCGGGCGATGTTCGGCTAATTCCCACAGGCGGATTGCTGAGGTGGCGTCGAGCCCGTCCATGACGGGCATTTGGCAATCCATGAAGATCAGATCATAGCCATTGTTTTGAATGGCTTCGATCGCCTCCGCTCCGTTGCCAACGAAATCAGTGGTGGCCACGAACTCGGTCAATTGCAGGCCAATCAGGCGCTGGTTGATGGCGTTGTCTTCGGCGACCAAGGCCCGGCTAAACCACGGGCCGTCGGTCTGCGAATCGGCAAATGGGTTGTCTGAGTCTGCCGTAACACCGCCGAACAGTGAAATAATGGCATCAAGGAGGCGGTGGTGTCTGATTGGCTTCGGCAATACCGCTGCCACGCCAAGTGCCTCGGCTTCTTCAGTTAGTTTGGGTGAAGATTCGCTGGTGAGTAGCATCACTGGTGGCGCGTTGATGCCGGGGTCATCATTGAGAATCTTGATTAAGGTGAGGCCATCGAGGTCGGGCATCTGCTGGTCGGTGAGAACGAGATCAAAATGATGAGTTCGGCTGCGCAGTAAGCGTAAGGCTTGAATTGCATCTTCGGCTTGGGTGATCTGCATGCCCCAGGCAACGGCCAATTCGCCAATCAGTTGGCGATTGGCGACGCGGTCGTCGACATTGAGGATGTGGCGGCCTTGTAAACGTGCGTGGGTTTCGGGATCAGGGGCATTGGGCTCAGATTCGAGCAGCAGCGACACGATGATGGTGGTGCCGTTGTTGGGTTCACTGTCGATGGTGATGGCGCCACCCATTAGTTCAACCAAGCGCCGCGTGATGCTGAGACCGAGGCCGGTTCCGCCAAAACGTCGCGTGGTGGAGGCATCGGCTTGCGAGAATGGCGTGAAGACGCGTGACCGCGCCTCCTCGTCCATGCCGATTCCGGTGTCTTTAACTTTAATCGTCAGTGAGGCTGCATCGGTGGTGGCTTCGGCACAGTCGACCTCAAGGATGACCTCGCCCTGTTCGGTAAACTTGAGCGCGTTGCTCAGGAGATTGAGTAAGATTTGGCGCAGCCGGGCGGGGTCACCGCGCAAGCGCTTTGGCACAGTGTGGCGGACGACTCCACATAGCGACAGGTTGCGTTCGTGCGCACGGTCGGCGACAATGGTGATGACTTCGTCAACCAAGGCGTGCGGATCGAAGACGCAGTTTTCGAGCTCAATGCCATCGGCCTCAATTTTGGAGTAATCGAGGATGTCGTTGATGATCGATAATAAGGCTTCGCCACACTGATTGATGGTGGCAACGTACTCGATCTGGTCGGTGTTGAGGTCGGTTCGGGTGAGCACTTCGGTCATGCCGATGACGCCGTTGAGTGGTGTGCGAATCTCATGGCTCATCGTGGCCAGGAAGCGTGAGCGGGCTTCGGCTGCCTCTTCGGCGGCACGCTGGGCTTGACGGGCCTCAGTACGCGAAGTTTCGAGCTCGGTTTGAAAGGCCTTGAGCGCGGTGATGTCTACGTGGGTGCCGATGGCGCGCAGGGCGCTGCCATCGATATCGCGGTCGATAACGCGACCGCAGTCAAGGATCCAGCGCCAAGACCCATCCTTGCAGCGGCAGCGATGTTCAGTGCGGTAGGTTGGTGAACGACGTTCGAGATGGGCGGTCAGTTCGTTGTTGATCAGGTCGGCATCGTCGGGGTGTACGAGTTGGGCCCAGGTGTCGACCACCGGTTCCAGGTCTTCGCGTTGATAGCCAAGCATGCTCAGCCACGTGTCGGAGAACCAAACTTCGCCGGTGACGACGTTCCAGTCCCACAGGCCAACATCTGAACTCACCAGCGCCAAGTCCAGGCGCTGCGCGCTGAGTTGGTGCTGGTCGCGGGCTTGTTCGAGCGCGGCTCTGACGCGCGCCTGTTCGCTCACATCGAGAGCGATGCCAAGCATGCGCTGAGGCGTGCCGGTTTCATCGCGAATGACTTTGCCAGCAGCCAGAACGGTTGGAGTGCCTGGGGCCTTGGTGCGGTATTCCTGGAGGAAGTCGGTGTTGTCGTCGATGGCGCTCTGCACGGCGGCGCTGACGCGTGCGAGGTCGTCGTCGTGAATCGCATTGGTAAAGTCTTCGATGTGGCCGCTGGAATCGTTTGGATCAACACCAAAGAGTTCAAACATCTTCGGAGTCCAGGTCAGGCGATTGTCGGTCAAGAACCAGTCCCAAATGCCGATGCCGCCGGCCCTGGTGGCAAGCTCGAGTCGGTCTTGCGCGATTTGAAGTTCAGCCTGGGCTTGTTCGAGAACCTGCCGGGCATGGACTTGTTCTGTGACATCCTGGGTGAACATGATGACGCCACCGATTTCATCAGAATGCTTCCGCCAGGGGTGGATTTCCCATGTGATGAAGATCTCGCTGCCATCGCTACGGACCAGTTGGTCTTCGTTTCGGCTTTTGCTCTCGCCCTTCAGGCATGCTTGGTGAATCGCTATCAAATCTTGCTTGGTGCTGACTTCGGGCATTACTTCGTAATGATTGCGACCGATGAGGGTGCGCGCTGGCTCGAGGCTGTAGTCTTGTGACCAACGTTCGCTGGCGGCGAGGTAGCGCAGTTCGGTATCGAAAATGGCTATCGCTGCCGGGGCATGCTGTACAAAAAGTTGATTGATATGCTGCTGTTGCTCAAGCGCTTGCTGTTGTTGAATACGAGCCGAGAGGTCAAGGCATATCCCAGCGACGCGCATCTCTTCTCCGGGGGCAGCGGAGCGGGTTCCGGCTGAGAGCACGTGTCTGACTTGATCATCGCTGCCAAGCGTCCGGAAGGCGATGTGATAGGGGGCGCCGGTTTCGGTGCAGTGATTCAAGGCACTTACCACGGTATCGCGATCGTCGGGGTGAATACGCTGCAGCCAGGTTTCGAGCTGCGAGGAATCGGCTGATTTTTCGATGCCAAAGTAGCTGCGCGTATTCTCGTCAGATTCGACGCGGTTGTGGTCCGTGGCAAAAGACCATTGCCCGAGGCCCGCTGCGCTAGCCGCGAGCTCAAGGTCGCGCTTGCGGTCGCGCGCGGTCTTGGCGATCGCACGGTGGTTGCGCTGGGTGACCACGGCGCCGATGGTAAGCAAGGCGGTGAGGGCTACGCCGATGAGCATCACCGCCAATGCGCCGCCGCGGCTGTGGTGGGCAAATTGCGGCGTCGACCAATGACTAATGACCCAGGTGCGTCCGGCACTGGGCTGCTTGATAAGGGCGCTATGGGCGCTTGCGCTGATCTGGGGGCCGGTTGCGTAGATGAGGCGGCTGTCCGCAAGCTCCTGATCGTAAACGGCAAAGCCGAGCTCGGCGCCATTTTTAGGAAGCAAGCCGGCAAGCAAATCGGCGCCCACCAGGGGGGCGTAGACGAGGTCTTGCGGATTGGAGTTGGGCCTGGGAACCAGCAGTAAGAAGCCGGCGGTGCGGCGGTTGTCTTGCACCAATTGGATTGGGGCGGTTATCGTGGGCGCCTTGCGGGCCAGGGCCGAGCGGACGGCATCAAGGCGGTTGCGCTCCGAGCCCACGTCAAGGCCGAGCGCGGCTGCGTTGCGCGCCAGCGGCTCGATGCGATCGATGACAAAACTCAGGGTGTTGGGCTTGGGTGCTTGGCCAACGGTGCGGTAAACGTAGGCCGGGCCATGCAGGCTTTGTTGGCGTGCGTTATAGGCGTCGCGCTCGGCGGCAGGCACGGCGGTGATGGTGCCGATGCCTAAGACGCCAGGAGCCACGCGTTTGAGGTCGAGCGTCTCGACGTAGCGCCGCCAGGTGCCGGGCGTGACGGTGTCACTGACCTGCATGAGGCCAACGCCGCCAGCGAGTACCGCCTCGTAGGTGCGCAGGCGTCGTTCGATGTCGTCGTTGGCCTTGCTGACCAAGCGCTCGAAGCGTTGCTGGTCGGCTGCGGTGCGGCTGCGGTCGAGCAGGAGGTAGCTGATGGTGGTAATGGTCAGGCCGCCAACGGCGACGCACAAACCTATGGTTAAACCCAACCGCGAGACACTCAGACGCATCCTTTCAGGATAGGGAAACGCCGTCTACTGCAAGGATAATTCGACCCGGCTTAGTTGTTCCGGCTCAGTTGTTTACGAGGCCACGGCCGCGCGGTCAAAACGGGTTTTGGTGCGCACGCCGTGCGGGCCCCAAATCGCACGTAACCCGGCCATGAGTTCGCGCGTGGGGTGGACGTTCCAATGCGGGCTGACTTGCAGCGTGAGCAGCACGTCGTTGGCGGTTTGCACCAAAAGGTGGACCGGGCACGAACCTTGGAATTCTCGGAACAGGCGCTCGGTTTCTTCGAGTTGACGCTTGCTGTGCTGTTCGGTGTCGACCTCGATCGCGATCTCCGAGGTCAGGCGCTCGTGCAGCAGATCAACCGGGACTACGTCTTTGATGATTAGGGACGGGAGGTCGTCGTCTTCTTCCTCGGTGTGATCGGCATCGGCAACCACTTCGCCATCGTCGTTGGTGGCAACGGCGCGGTTGGGCGCGGGGCGGCCGCGCTGGCGATTGTCGACGCTGCCGGTGAACAAGGCTACTAGGTCATCGGTGCACTCCATGCCGAAGCGCTCAAAGGGGCCGGCCTCGTACTGCCCGCGCCGGTTATTGCGGCCCGGGAACAGCACTGCCTCAAAACGACCAGTCAGATCCTCTAAGGTCAGCACGCACATCATCTTGCCCTTGCGGGTTTTGATGTCGCGTTTGGCCACGATGACAGCGCCAATCGTGATGTCGCCGCCCGGGCGGTCGCGCAGGTCGCGTGCTACGTTGCTGGCGTAGCGTTGAATAGTCCCGCCGTGCTGCTCGAGTGGATGGCTGCTCATCCAATAGCCGGTGAGTGCTTTTTCGTACGACAAACGTTCATCGACCGACCAGTCGTCGACCTCGGTGTAGCCCTGGGTTTGCTCGCGGAAGGTGTCGTCTTGTTCAAACGCGCCGAACAAACTGGTCTGCGATTGTTGTTTGGTTTTACTGATGCGGTGGCTGCGATCGAAAGCGCGGTCGATGGTTTGCTGGAGGGCGTGGCGATTGCCATGCAGGCTGTCAAGGGCGCCGACTTTGACCAGGTTTTCGATCACGCGCTTGTTGGCGGTGCGGGTGTCGAGGCGCTCGCATAATTCGTAGAGGCTGGTGAAGGCGCCGCCGTCGCGCCGCATCGCGATGATGTGCTCGGCTGCGCCTTCGCCCACGCCTTTGCAGCCGCCAAACCCGAAGCGCACTGACTCGCCGGTCCAAGTGAACTCCCAGCCAGATTCGTTAATATCAGGCGGCAGCACCGGCACCTTGCGGGCGCGCAGTTCTTGGATGAACATCGTCATCTTGTCTTTGTTGCCCATCTCATAGATGAGGTTGGCAGTCATGAAGGCTTCGTAGTGGTTGGCCTTGAGGTAGGCGGTCCAGTACGCGATTAGGCCGTAGCAGGCCGAGTGCGATTTATTGAAACAGTACGACGCGAAGCCGAGAATATTTTCCCACATCGCCTCGCATTTGTCTTTATCGAACTGGTGGCGTTCCCAGGCGCCGTTGACGAACTGCTCTTTGAGCTTTTGCAGCACGTCGAGCTTTTTCTTGCCCATTGCCTTGCGCAGGTTGTCGGCGTCTGAGGGCGAGAAGCCGCACAGTTCGCGCGAGATGTTCATCACCTGCTCTTGGTAGATGTACAGGCCGTAGGTTTCTTTGAGCACGTCCTCAAGCACTGGGTGCGGGTATTCCACCTCTTCGATTCCGGCCTTGCGATCGCAGTAGCTGGTGTGCATGCCGGCCATCAGTGGGCCGGGGCGATACAGGGCCACCAGGGCGATCATGTCTTCGAAACGGTCTGGCTGAAGCTGTTTGATCACCTCGCGGAAGCCCGACGATTCACATTGGAACACGCCGAGGGTGTCGCCGTGGCCAAGCATTTCGAAGGTGCGCGCGTCATCGAGCGGGATGTCGCCGAGGGCAGTCTCGATGCCGTCGGTGGCTTTGACGATGTCGACCGCCTTCTTGAGGATCGACATGGTTTTGAGGCCGAGGAAGTCCATCTTCAGCAGACCGCAGTCTTCGCACTGGTTCATGTTGTACTGCGTGGCCGGCTTGCCTTTGACCGTACACACTGGGATGTACTTGTGGACCGGGCCGGGCGCGATGATCACGCCGCAGGCGTGCACGCCGAGGCTGCGGCCGAGGTTTTCGATTCCCATTGCGGTGTCGAGCACGGTGCGGGTGCGCTCGTCGCCCTCGTAGCGTGCCACCATCTTGTCGGAGGGGTCGTAGTCGTCGCCCTTGAGCGGCTTCTTGCCGAGACACACCGGAATCGTGTGTTTGCCGGAGGGGTCTTCCGGCACCATGTTGGCGAGTTCTTGCGCTTCGTCAGGGCTCCATTCAAAGGCGCGCGCGACGTCTTTGATCGCCATGCGCGCTTTCATCGTGCCCAGGGTCATGATCTGGGTCACGGCTTCGCGACCGTATTTATTGGCCACGTAATCGATCACCTCGCCACGGCGATCCTTGCAGAAGTCGATGTCGATATCCGGCATCGACACGCGGCCGGGGTTCAGGAAGCGTTCAAACAGTAGGCCGTAGCGCAGCGGGCACATATCGGTGATGCCCATCGAGTAGGCCACGATACTGCCGGCGGCCGAGCCGCGCCCAGGCCCCACGGGGATGTCTTGGCCCTTAGCCCAGTTGATGAAATCTGCCACGATCAAGAAGTACGCGGCGAATCCCATACGGGTGATGGTCTGCAGTTCAAAGGCCATGCGGTCTTCAACTTCAGGCCCAGGATTATCGCCGTAGCGGCGGTGCATGCCAAGGCGACACTGCTCGGCCAAGAACGCGTCAGTACGTAGTTTGTCGTCGAGATCTTTGGCGCCGAGATTGCGTTCGTCGCCGCGGAAGTCGATCAGATAGCGCGCCTGGTATTCCTCTTCATCGAGCGTGGTGCGATACGCAGCGACATTGAGGCTCGGCGGGCATTCAAAAGAGGGCAGGTGGTACACGCCGGTGGGGATGCCAGACTCGGAGCACATCTCCACGATGCGTTCGGTATTGGTGATGGCCTCGGGGACGTCTGCGAACAGCGCCGCCATCTGTTCGGCGCTCTTAAAGTAAAATTCGTTCGACGGCATCCGCTTGCGACGGGTGTCGGATAGGGTGGTGACCTTTTGCACCGCGAGCTGCACGTCGTGAACGTAGGCCTGCTCTTCGGTCAGGTAGTGGACCCAGTTGGTGGCCACCAGGGGTAGGTTGAGATTGCGCGCCAGTTCAATGCACTGGCCTTTGGCGCTCACCGGACCTTCGGTGCCGTGGTCGGTGATTTCCACAAACAGGCGTTCGCCGAAGATGTCTTGAAGCAAGCCAGCCTGGCGCTCGGCTTCTTCGTTGGCGCCCACCATCAGGTGTCGGTTGAGGAAGCCGTCTTGGCCGGCGCCGGTGAGGCAGATCAGGTCTTCGGCGTACTCGGCGAGGCAGTCGAGATCGACGCGGGCTTCATAGTAGAAGCCTTCGAGCCAGCCACGGCTGACTAACTCGGTCAGATTATGGTAGCCCTTGTGGGTCTGCGCGAGCAGCACCAACTGCATCATGTCGGGCGTTTTCTCGGTCATGCCGAGGGGGGCGATGTTGACCTGGGAGCCAATGATGCCGGTGATGCCGGCTTTCTTGGCCGCAGCCTGGAACTCAAAGGCGGCAAACAGGTTGGCGCGGTCGGTGAGGGCTACGCCGGGCATGCCGGCGGCGACGGCCGCTTGCACCAGGGCCCCAGGGGTCACCGGGGATTCCAGGAGGGTGTAGTGGCTGTGACAGTGCAGGTGGGCAAACATCGACGGAGCCCAGCCTAGGGGCCCATGCGGCCGCGCTAGCGGTCAGTTGGTATCGCGACTGACACCCTGTGAGCATTGATGGGTAGCGGCTGTCGTAGCCATGCCGTTGTTGTAAGTCCCTTATTAGACGCGCATTGCTGTGGCGCGACGGGATCTGCGGCCGGATCCGGCCGCGCATATATGCACTGGTGCCCCATAGCCCTGCTCTATCGGTGGCGTCTTGACCCCCTTTTTCCTTTGAAGGGATAGGCTGGACTCATTAAACGTCTATTCCAGATAAAGAACTCCTGTTATCCATATAACGGGCTTATCTGCCACCACGAACCCCTGTTCCTCAGGAGGATCGCATGTCCACAGCGACCCTGGATTCTATCAAACATCCCAAGCTCAAGGCCTGGATCGAAGAGTGCGCCGCAATGTGCACCCCCGACGAGATCGTCGTCTGCGACGGCACCCAAGCCGAGTACGACCGTCTGACCAAGCTGATGATCGACGTTGGCATGGCCACCCCGCTGCCGAAGCGTCCGGGCAGCGTGCTGTTCCGCTCCGATCCGTCGGACGTGGCCCGCGTTGAAGATCGCACCTACATTGCCTCCAAGACCAAAGACGCCGCCGGCCCGACCAACAACTGGATCGACCCGGAAGAGCTCAAGGTCATCATGCGCGCCAAGTACAAGGGCTGCATGAAGGGCCGTACCATGTACGTGATCCCGTTCAGCATGGGCCCCATCGGCTCGGACATCGCCAAGGTTGGCATCGAGTTGACCGACTCGCCCTACGTGGTCACCAACATGCACATCATGACCCGCGTTGGCACCAAGGTGGTGGAACAACTCGGTACTGATGGCGAGTACATCCCCTGTCTGCATTCGATCGGCGCCCCGCTGGAAGCCGGTCAGAAGGATTCGAGCTGGCCCTGCGCCCCGATCGAAGACAAGTACATCTCCCACTTCCCCGAAGAGCGCCTGATCTGGTCTTACGGTTCGGGCTACGGCGGCAACGCCCTGCTCGGCAAGAAGTGTCTGGCCCTGCGCATCGCCTCCTCGGTTGGTAAGCAAGAAGGCTGGATGGCCGAGCACATGCTCATCCTCCGCCTCACCGACCCCAAGGGTAAGCAGTACCACATTGCTGCCGCCTTCCCCTCGGCCTGCGGCAAGACCAACTTGGCCATGCTGCAGCCCACCATTGCGGGCTGCAAGTGCGAATGCATCGGTGACGACATCGCATGGATGAAGGTTGGCGCTGACGGCCGCCTGTACGCGATCAACCCTGAAGCCGGCTTCTTCGGTGTGGCTCCGGGTACCTCGTACGACTCGAACCCGATGGCCATGGATAGCATCAAGGAAAATGCCATCTTCACCAACTGCCTGCTCACCGACGACGGTGACGTATGGTGGGAAGAGATGGACGGCGAACCGCCGGCTCATGGCATCGACTGGAAGGGCAAGGAGTGGACCCCCGGTAACGGCGAAAAGGGTGCGCATCCGAATGCCCGCTTCACCGCTCCGGCTGCCCAGTGCCCGGTTATCTGCGCCGACTGGGAAGATCCCAAGGGTGTGGCGATCGACATCTTCGTGTTCGGTGGCCGCCGTGCCTCCACCGTGCCGCTGGTGGCCGAAGCCTACAGCTTTGACCATGGCGTGTTCATGGGCTCGACCGCCGCTTCGGAAACCACCGCTGCCAACATTGGCTCGGTCGGCAACCTGCGTCGCGACCCGATGGCCATGCTGCCCTTCTGCGGCTACAACATGGGCGACTACTTCCAGCATTGGATCGACATGGGCGACAAGCTCGGCGACAAGGCTCCGAAGTGCTTCTACGTCAACTGGTTCCGCAAGAGCCCCGACGGCAAGTGGCTGTGGCCTGGATTTGGCGACAACGCCCGCGTCCTCAAGTGGATGTGCGAGCGCGTCGACGGCAAGGTTGCCGGCAAGGAAACTTGCTTCGGTACCGTGCCTGAAGCCACCGACATCGACCTGTCAGGCCTGGACGTCCCGGCCGAAGACATGGCCGAGCTGCTGAGCGTTGAGCCTGCTGTGTGGGCCAAGGAAGTTGCCGGCATCGAAGAGCACTTCGCCAAGTTCGGCGACAAGCTCCCGGCCCGCCTAGCTTCCCAGCTAGACGAGCTCAAGAAGCGCATTGGCTGAGACCTGTTTCTCACGAAGCAGGGGTCAGTCACCCCAAACAAATCAGGCGGCACTTTGTGCTGCCTGATTTGTTTTTGTCCTGGGTCCTGGGTCCTGGGTCTTGGGTTTGTGGGTGGAGGGGGGCTTCGGGCCGTTCTTACACCAATTCCAGATAGAGCCCTGCCTGACTTGTGCCGAGGGTTGGATGTCGCTAGCCTAGTGGTAGGGCGGTATGCACATGAAAACATTCGGCTGGTGCTGTTCGATCGGACTTCTCGTCTGTGTGAGTTGTGGGGCGCCAGATCCCTCGCCATCGGATGGGTCTTCCACGAATCAGGACGCTGCGCCGCAACCGGCGGCCAAAATCGGCCGAGTGATGATCGTCAATTCCTACCATCCGGGCTACGATTGGACTGACCGTGAGATTGGCAGCATCATGGCCGCCATGGGTGTCACCTACGACGCACTCGGGAAGATTGATGATCGCGATGCGCCGGTTTCGGTGCGGGTTCGCCATATGGACAGCAAGCGCATCCAGGATGAAGCGGTCATCGCTGCCACCAGTGCCAACATCGCTGAAGAGATTGCCGCCTGGCCGGCTGACATCGTTTTGACCTGCGATGATAACGCCATCCGTTACCTGGTGATACCCCACCTCATCACAACAGGCATTCCGGTCCTGCATTGCGGGGTCAACCAGAGCAGTAGCGAGTACAAGCTGCCCCCAGAGCAGGTCACCGGGATTCTCGAAACTGATCTCTACGAACAGATGATCACCAGCCTCCGGCAATATGCGGCTGGCTCACGCCTGGGTCACCTTGCTGCCGACAGCAAAACCAACCGCAAACACCAGCGCATCCTGCAACAACTCAATGGCGATCGACCAGTCGCTCACCATTTTTATACCGATGCCGCGGGCTTTCGACAGGGCCTCATCGACCTGCAAGAAAAGGCCGACATCATTGTCATCAGCAACCCGGCACCTGTCTGCAATGGGCCCGAGGATCCTGTTTTTCAAGACATGCTTCAGGCCTCACGCGAGCTCACGCGGGTTCCCACTGGTTGCACGGATCGCTGGTTTAGCGAACTCACTCTGATGAGCTTTTCGAAGAAGCCGGAGGAGCTCGGCGATTGGGTTGGTCGCCAGGCTCTGCGTGTCCTCCAAGGGACCTCGCCCGCTGATATCCCAGAAACCCGCAACAGCGATTACCAGCTCTATCTCAATATGGATATGGCCAAACGCCTCGATGTGCAGTTCCCTATCGACATGGTCGAACGCGCTCGGCTCATCGCTGCCGACACCAAGCGTGTGCTCTTCGTCAGCTCCTATCACAGTGGCTACGGCTGGAGTGATGGGATCGAAGCTGGCCTGATCAAGGCTTTGGAGCTGCCCGGCACCAGCGCGCAAACCCTGCACGGTGATGGTATCACCCTGCGTATAGTGCGCATGGATAGCCGGCGTCAGCAGGGCGAAGAGCATATGCGTTCTAGCGCCGCCGAGGCCCTGGCTGTGATTGAGACCTGGCAGCCCGACGTGGTCATCACCGCCGACGACAACGCTGCCAAATTTCTGGTCGCCGAGCACCTGACGACACGCGATATCCCCGTTGTCTTCTGCGGCGTCAACTGGGACGCCACGGCTTATGGATTTTCAGTTCCGCATATCACCGGCATGGTCGAAGTTGATCCGATCGATCGGGTGATCGCTGAATTAAGTAAGCATACCGACGGTCGTCGCATCGGCTACCTTGCCGCAGATGCTCCAGCCACGCGCAAGGTTATTTTGTCCTATAAAGAACATCTTGGTATCACCTTCGCCGACGGCGCCTTCGTTAGTACCATGGCAGATTTCAAACGAGAGTACCAACGTCTTCAGGGCACGGTGGATATGCTCTTTATAAAATCGCTCGCCGGTATCGAAGACCTCGACATGGAGGACCTCACTGCTTTCTGTCTGGCCGAGGCCCGTATTCCCAGCGGCTGCACCCTCGCCGACAGCGCTTCTCTCGTGCTGTATGGCTCGACTCGTGTCCCGGAGGAACAAGGGTGGTGGAGTGGGCAGACAGCCCGCAGGATCCTCGCTGGGACCAAGCCCAGCGACATCCCTATCAGCCGCAATCAAGGCAATCACACCGTCATCAACCTGCCCATGGCCCGCAAGCTCGGCATCGTCTTCAATCCTGATCAGCTCGCCGATGCCACTCTCTACGGTCACTGAGTAACGAGATGTCGCTGCGCTTTCGTATTGTTTTGATTGGCCTGCTCACCGCCTTGGCCTGTGGCGGTGGTGCTATGTTGATCGGCGAAATGCAATTGCGCCGTTTGGTCGATAGCAATCAAGACAGTGCTTACTACGAACGTCTCCATACCATTCACAGCCAACTCGCCGCCCTCGACGAAAGGCTGAATAAAACCGGCATGCAACGGGCTTACGCCGCTGAGTTTCATCGGCTTGCCCTTACTCGGCTCCAGCACTCCTTCGCCCAGACGACAGACCATGCCGCAAACCGCCCGATCATCATCGACGCCAGCGATCAGGTGGTTCTTGGCAGCGATAGGCCAGAGAGTCAGTTCCTGGCCAACGACACCGAGGTCCAGCAACTCCGAGCTCAAGGCTTCGACGGTCAACGGTGGCTGGTCATCAACGGCAGGCAGACCTGGCTACGCTGTCACTACTTCGAGCCCTGGGACTGGCATATCGCCTACCTAGTTCCTCAAAGCGTATACTACGCCGACGTCTATCAGTTCCGCCTGCGTTTCGGCGGGCTGATGTTGATCCTGGTGCTAGTCGCCATCGCCGTTATGGCCTGGTTGATCCGCCGTTCTCTCAAGCCGATCAACGGCCTAATTACCGCTGCCACCGCCATGGCCGAAGGGGATCTCGAGCACAGACTGCCTGACGCCCGACGTGATGAACTGGGTATCCTGACCAAGGCTTTTGCCGACATGCGGCAGGCCGTTACCTCGCAAATGGCCAAGCAGCTCAAAGAAATCGATGAACGCATGGCGGCCGAGCAGGCCCTGCGTGAAAGTGAGACCCAGCTGGCAACGACACTCGATTCGATCGGCGATGCCGTTATCGCCACCGACGCCAGGGGTCAGATTCAGCGCATAAACCCCACTGCCTCAACGCTCTGTGAGCACCCGGTCGATACTGCCGTCGGCCAACACCTGCGTGATGTTTTTTGTCTGGAAACCGACGATGACAACCAACCGGCTATCGACTGGCTGGAAGCAGTCTTGCAAGAAGGGCGCAGCTTTATCTTGCCCGACCACGGCCAATTGGTCACACCAAGCGGCAAGCGCATCCCGGTCACCAACAGCGTTGCCCCGATTCGCCAGGTCGACGGCAGCATCAGCGGCTGTGTGCTGGTTTTCCGCGATATCAGCGCTCAGGCCGAACTCGAAGAGCAACTGCGCCAAAGCCAGAAGATGGATGCCGTTGGGCAACTAGCTGGCGGCATCGCCCACGATTTCAACAACATGCTCGGTGCCATCCAGGGCGCGGGCGATTTACTGGGAGCCAAACATCAGGAGGATCAGCGGTCGCGGCACCTGATCGATCTCATCATCACCGCTTGCGAACGCGCTGCCGACCTGACCGCCAAACTGCTCGCCTTCAGCCGCAAAGGCAAAGTTGAGTCTACCCCGGTCGACATGCATCAACTGATCCGCCAGACCTGCGACATGCTCAGCCGCACCATCGACAAACGCATCATCATTGAGCTAGAACTCGACGCAGATCCGGCCACCGCAGCGGGTGACCCGTCACTCCTGCAAAACGCCCTCCTGAATCTCGGCATCAACGCCCGTGATGCGATGCCAGAAGGCGGCGTGCTTACCTTTGGCTGCCAGCGCCTGCGCCTCGGCCCTGATGATTACCCGCAGCTCAGCCCTGGCCACTATCTCAGTGTCAGCGTCAGCGACACCGGAAGCGGCATCCCTCAAGATATCCAAGAGCGCATTTTCGAACCCTTCTTTACCACCAAGGAAGCAGGCAAGGGAACCGGCCTCGGCTTGGCGGCGGTTTACGGCACGGTGCGCGAGCATGAAGGGCACATCAACCTGACCAGCGTTGAAAGCCACGGCACCACCTTCACGCTCCTGCTTCCCTGCAGCAGCGACCACAGCAAGAAGGACTCCAGCGGCCATTTCCTCAGTGCCACCATCAAAGGCCGCGTGCTCCTGGTTGACGACGAAGAACTGTTCCGCAGCGTCACCCGCCACTTGTTGGAAGATGCCGGCATGGAGGTCGTCGAAGCGGCCGATGGTGAAGCCGGCCTGGCCGCCTATCGCGATGAGGGTGAGAGACTGGACTTGGTCATCGTCGACATGGTCATGCCGCGCCTCGACGGCGCCGCCCTGTTCAAGCGCATTCGCGCCATCAATCCGGAAGCCAAGGTCATCCTCATGTCGGGCTTCCTCGGTGATGCCAGAGTCGATGAATTGCGGTCTCAGGGGCTGTTCGATTTTCTGCCCAAACCCACCGCGCGCAAGGACCTAGTTGTGGCACTTGGTCGTGCCCTCAGTCCCTGATGGTGTTTCTGGCAGATCTCTTGACGAGTTGTGGTGCGCGCCCAGAAGGGCGCGCGTATACCAACCCCGCGTCCGCGAGGCACAAACTCGAAACTCCCAACTCGAAACTAAATACTGAACGGGCAAAGCCCGTTCCCTACGCTTGGCGGCTAGCCCGTTCGATGCAGTCGCCGCAGTACCAGTAGCCGAGTTCGCCGGCACGGCATTCGGCGCGCTGGGTTTCGATGTAGGCCTTGTACTCGTCGGTGCGGCACAGCAGTTCGAAGTCGATCAAGGCGTAGATCAGGCGGCCGTTGCGGTCGCGCAGCATGCTGCCGTCGGCGCGTTGGCGTACGATGAAGTGGCGCGGTTTGTTGTCGACCACGTAGAAGCCTTTGCGTGCCAGGTCGGTTTCCACTCGAATCGACAAGGCCATCATTTCTGAGGTCACAATCAAGCCGGCTTCGCAGGCGTCTTGTGCATCCATGCCTTTGATCCAGCCATAGATGGTGATGTAGTCGCGCTGCGGGTCGATGTGGATGTGGTGGCTCTGCGGGTGGCAGGCGAAGTCGTCATCAAGGCTCAGGTTGGCATTGCGGACCAGCGATTCTTTGCGGGTCAATTGCCACTTGGGAAAGCGTTTGCTGGGCACGTAAATGCCGAGCGGGCGCTTGGTGAGCATGCGCACTCCGGGCGGGCCGTAGGCGCCGTGCCGGAGGTCGGCAATCAGTGAGAACTCTTGGAAGGGGTCGTTGAAGGCCGCGCTCGAAACGACGTCCCGGTCGAGGTGATCTGGGAATTCATTGAGCACCGGCGGCAGGTCTTGCCCAAAGCGACTGAAGCGCGTGACAAATTCCTCGTCGCGGCCCTTATAGCTGATCGGAACTCGATACAGGGTGGCGGTGCCGACGTCGAGCCGGGTGCCGACCGTGGCATACTGTTTGTCGGTGTACCAGTTTTCCGGCACGAGGTGGTGACGCAGCGCCCAGCCGTGTTCGGTCAGATAGAGTTCGCCGCCATCGGGGGTCGGCAGCACCGCAAAGCGCACACCATAGGTGTCGATGTACATGTCTTCGGGCAGGCTGTCCCAGGTGTGGTCTGGGCAGTCGGTCGTCGCGGTGTCAGCGCTCATTGAAGCTCTCCGCACATCAGCTTAAGCGGTGAGCGAGAAACAACAGCGACTTAAGCCCGATGGGGGCCCAAGTTTCTCATCCGGTATCGGTGCTATTCGTCAGTCGCAGCCGTGGTGGGTTGGGCTCAGAACACGACCTGGGCGGTGCCGCCGAGGAAGTAGATCTCGTCGTCGCCACCAACGGTGCCGAGTTCTTGGCGCACCACTTCCTGGTAGCCTGTGTCGGGCAGGAAGGCAGCGGCCATGAAGCCAAAGTTGACCCAGTAGGTGTACTGCCAATTGATCTCAAAGTCGACTTCGGTGCCGAAGGTGTCTTCGTTGTTCACCTTCTCGGGCATCTGGTAATGCGCGCCCATCATTTTGACGCGGAAGCGTTCTTGCATGAAGCGGTACTCGAACTTGAGCTTGAGCGCCTGCAGATTGCCGACCTGAAGCTCTGACAGTTCACCGTAGCGTTCGTGCTCAACGATGAGGGTGTCGGACACGCCCTCCCAGGGCGCCGAGAAGGCCTCGTACTCGCCATCGTTGGGGTCGCCATCGCCAGACAGCATATCAAACTGAACGCCGATGATCGTGTCCATGGGGCCAGGCGGACGGTAATCGGCGCCGAGATTGAAGCCCCAGCCCGTCATTGAGTTGCCGTTGCGCAGTTCGCCGTCTTGGAACACGCCCTCACCGTAGAGGTCGATGCCGGCGGTGAGGTTGGCTTCAAAACCAGCGTAGTAGGCGATCAGTTCTTTCGCTTCGAGCCCTGGTTCAACCTGTTGGTTGAGTTCCATGGTGGCGCCGCCGGTGAAAAACAGGCGGTTGTCGCCGTCGGCATCGGGCTGGTAGTCGAGCATGATACCAATCAGGTCGTTGTCGCCCGAGTTGGTTTTTGCACCAGCGACTGGCACCTCAATGCCCTTGCGCTCCACTGCTTCATCGAGGATGTACCAGAAGGCGGAGGCCGTGACCTTGGTGTTCTGCCAGTAGGCTCGCACGCCGTCCCAGCTGGTGACCAGGGGGTCGTCGGCGCGGCTGTCGTGGTAGAAGGCGCCGTAATCGCTGCGCAGGTTCCACGACACCGGCTGACGCCCGATGCGCATGTGGAAGTCGTCTCGGAACAGGTGTTTGAGCGTCAGAAAAGCATCGTTGAACGCAACTTCGGCTGAATCGTCTTGATCGATACCGGAGTAATCGCCGGCTTGGCCGTCGTAAACGAGGCTCAGCTCCAGCTCGGCGTAGTCGTCAAAGTCAACCTTGGCGCCGATTTTGGCGCGGATCCACATGGCGGCCGCGCGATCGTTTGCGTCATCACTACCGTCGGTGTAGTTGTTCTGATTGATGCCCTCAATCAGCAGTTCGCCGGTCAGCATCTGCTCGGTTTCGACGGCCTGCGCAGTTCCAGCAGCCAGTAGACCGGCGGCGGCGATTCCAGACCAACGACCCCACGCAGAAACGAGCATAGACCAATCTCCTAGGCGAAGCGCGGACGGTACCTGTGGTAGGGGGGTAGGCAAGGCGTGCATGGCTCCGGCGTCTCCCCAAGTGGAAGACGCTGAGGCAGGCGGGTTTTGACACACGGGCCTTTGGGCTGATGCTCGCGGCCACGCCGGGGCGAAAGATCCGCGGCCGACACGTCTATTGATAGACAGGGGCATGCCGATGAAGGCCTTCGTGATCATCGTGATACTGGTAGTGGGCGGCTGGTTCGCCTGGACCAAGTGGGGTGGTGCAGACCCGGTTGAGGGTGACGCCACCGAACAGGCTGGTGACAGCGCCTTCAACGCCGTTGACGACGGCGACGCCGAGCCGCCCGAGGGCGATCAGGCTTCTGGCGACCTGAGCGCCGATCTTGAGGCCTTGCTCAAAGACAGTGAACGACGCTGGGAGTTATGTGTGGCCGAGGGCCGCGATCCCGCCCTCGACAAGCAGGCCCCCAAGCTGGCGCTCGATTACAGCACCGTGCTCAAGGCAACCTACAACGTGCCGGCGATGAAAGAGATGCAGGAGCGCATCGTGACCGAACGGCTGTTGCCGCTGTCGGCCAAGCTGTTCTTCAGCAAGTATCGCTACAACGATGACGAAACCGGCATCTTCAAGCAGCACAAAGTGGCCCAGGGCGAGCGCCCCGATTCGATTGGCCGCGACTACGGCATGAGCTACCAGTTCATCAACCTGATGCGCGAACGGCCGGCTGAAGACGGTGAACTCAAGCTCGGCGAGAACCTTAAGGTGCTCGCGGCCAAAGAGCACGGCGGCTATTATGTGCACGTGGATAAGGGCGATTACTTCGCCGACGTGTATGCCTGCGGTATTTTGGTGAAGCGTTTCGCCGTGGGTGTTGGCGCAATCGAAACGCCGAGCCCCTTGGGCAAGGCGCATATCGACATGCGCAGCCTCGAGCCCGATTGGACCGACCCCAATTCAGGCGAGGTGTATGCCTGGAACGACGAGCGCAATCTGCTTGGCCGCGTGTGGCTGCGCCTCAAGGCTGATGAGATTGGTCAAGACGGCATTGGCTTGCACGGCTACAACGGCAACCCGGAACAAGCGGTGAAGGTGCAGGCTTCCAATGGCTGCATTCGGATGCGCAATCCTGATGCTGAATTGCTGTACAATATCATGGTGCCGGTGGGCTACTACCCCACCGAGGGCTTTTTACAGCGCGCCAAGATGCTGGTCGAAATCGTCGAATAAGCAGGCGTTACGATGCGTTTCTTGCTTATCCTGAGCATCGCTGCCAGCCTCTGTGCTGCGAGCTATGACGATCTGATCGATGCAGCCGGTTCCGACCCAGCGCAGGTGGTGCCGGCTCTGATTGCTGGCTCGCAGGCCCTGGGTGGTCTTGAGGGTGCTGCGGCGGTTCGTTTGGCAGACCGCCTGGAGCCTTTGGCGCGGCGGGTTTTCCGATCCAACGAGGCCATCCCTGGCGCCGCCAGCCTCGGCGTGCGCGAGCACCTGGTGGCTAGTGGCGAGAGCCCGCGCGCAATCATGAAGCGCTACGCCATCAGCGACAGCGCGCTCAAGCTGCTCAATCCGAGCTATGATGATCGCCGTTTGGGCGCTGGTGCGCGGCTCAAAGTTGTCGACTTTAGCACCCTCAGATTGGCCCTGGTGGTGGCGCGCTCATCGTATCGCAGCGTGCTGCTGGCTAAGCCAAGTGGTGCCGATGCGCCGGCCGGGCCGGTGGTGATTGCAGCCTGGAAGGTGGGCGTGGGCGCCGCTGATAGCCCCACCCCGCTCGGCGCCAGCACGATCAAACTCAAGGCGCGCAATCCCGAGTGGACCCACCCCGACACCGGCGAAGTGATCGCACCCGACGACCCACGCAACATTCTCGGTGGCTATTGGGTAGCGGTAGACCCGGGTGCCGACGGCACATTCAAGGGCATCGGCTTCCACGGCTACACCGGCGCGCCCTCGGATCACTGGCTCGAGCAGGACGGCAGCCATGGCTGCCTGCGTATGCTGCAAGATGACATCCACGCGCTGTATGCCTTGGTACCGGTGGGCACGCGCGTGGTAGTTCGGGATTGAAGAGGGTTTCTGGTTCCTGGTTCCTGGTTCCTAGTGCGCGCTTCGCGCGTTGGATGCCGGCAGGTGCTCGCGCGCGTCAGGCTCGGGCATGCGGCGCTGCCGGACGGGAGCGGTGACCACGCCTACGACGCGCCGAAGGCGCGCACCAGGAACCAGGAACCAGGAACCCGCTCTACAAACCGCTTATTCTGGTATTCCGCTATCGCTCATGGCAACGGTGGACACGCGGGCCGCGAGTTGTTCGGCTAGGTGGCGGAATGCTACCGCGCTGCGGCTTTCGGGCCGGGCCAGCACCACGGGGGTGCCGTTGTCGGAGGCTTCGCGTACGGCAGGTTCAAGAGGGATCGCGCCGAGGAAGTTGGTGCCGATCTCGGCTGCGAAGTGCTGACCGCCATCGGCCGAGAAGATCGGCTCGGCATGGCCGCATTCGGGGCAGATGAACACCGACATGTTCTCAACGATGCCGAACACCGGCACATTGAGCTTCTCAAACATCGTGACGCCACGGCGGGCATCGAGCAGGGCGATGTTCTGCGGGGTGGTGACAACCACGGCACCGGCGATCGGCGCGTTTTGGGCCAGCGTCATTTGGACGTCGCCAGTGCCGGGCGGCAGGTCAACCAAGAGGTAGTCGAGCTCACCCCAGGCCACGTCGGTTACGAACTGCTTGATCGCGCCGTTGAGCATCGGGCCGCGCCACACCATGGCGGCCGATTCTTCAACCAAGAAGCCCATGGAGATGATCTTCACGCCGTGGGCTTCGATCGGGATGATCTTGCGGTTCTCGACGAAGGGCTCGCGCTGGACGCCCATCATCAGCGGCTGCGAGGGGCCGTAGATGTCGGCATCAAGGAGGCCCACCTTGGCGCCACTAGCGGCCAGAGCGCAGGCCAGATTGGCCGTGACGGTGCTCTTGCCCACGCCGCCCTTGCCGGAGGCGATGGCAATCACGTGCTTGACGCCGGGCAGCGAATCCGACTTGTTTTTGGCCTCGGGCACCTCGGCATCCATGGTGATGTCGGTGTCGGTGATGCCGTCTACGCTCAGGGCCTGGTCGCGGCATTGGTCTTCAAGCTGCTGCTTGACGGGGCAGGCTGCAGTAGTGAGCACAATCCGGAACCGCGCCGTGCTGCCGTCGATCTCAAGATCACGGATCATATTCAGGCTGACGAGGTCGCGGTGGAGGTCGGGGTCCATCACGGTGCCGAGGGCGGTGAGGACAGCTTCCTTGGTAGTGCTCATGGCGCAGAGTCGATCGTGGTCTGGCCGGTGGGCAAGGACGCATCGTGTGGCGGTTACGCGCTGCGGCCTGATGCGCCCTTGCCCGCAGCCGGCGCCTCCTAGCCTGCTGGCGCTATGAACGTCGCCAAGCCGCAAGGGACTATCTACGTGGGCAATGCGGGACCGATTCCGGTTTTCGTGCATTGGTCGGCCGTGTTTATGGTGTTCCTAGCCTTCCGTGGTGGCGATGACCTGTCGGTGGGGGTGGCCGTGCTGCTGGCCCTGGTGGTGGGCATCGTGCTGCATGAGTTTGGCCACGGTTTCACCGCACTGGTGTTCAAGGCGCGCAACATCTCGGTGACCTTGTGGGCAATTGGTGGCGTGTGCGCGTCTGAGCGTGACCGCGAGGCGCGGCCTTGGGCTGAGGTGGCAATTCTGGTGGCCGGCCCGGCAGTCAGCTTCGCACTGGCTGGGCTATCCTACGTGCTTGGCTGGGTGCTCGCGGGCGCGATGCCAGACCTGCTGGTGGAGGGCGGTCAACTGGCGGCCTTCCTGGCCCAGGGCGGCGATCCCAAGCAGGTGACAGGCCTGCTGCGCGATAACTACCCGATGATCAGCTTGAGTGAGCTGTCGATGTGGGGCGTGACGCTGACCATGATGTTCTGGGTCAACCTCAGCCTTGGTATATTCAACTGCTTGCCGATTTTCCCGCTCGATGGTGGTCAGATTGCGTATCAGGTGCAGCGTGGCTGCGGCGTGCGGCATAACACGGCGGCGATTGGTGGCCGGGGTTTGGCGGTTGCCGGCGGCGCTGGTGGCCTTGGTTTCGCTTACTGGTACTTCGGCAGCGTGAGCACCTTCAACCTCATTTTCGTCGCCATACTGGTGGTGATGAGCTTTCAATATTTGCGAGTCCGATGAAACGCGTTCTCTCTGGGGTTCGCCCCACCGGTCAGCTTCACCTTGGCAACTATTGCGGCGCGATTCGACAGTTTGTTGATCTGCAGCATAGCCATGAGCTGTTTATTTTTATCGCCAGTTACCATGCCCTGACCACACACTCAGACCCTGAGGCCTTGCGTGCGTCGATCCGCCAAGTTGCGATCGACTATATCGCGTTCGGTCTTGATCCGGCCAAGGTGGCCTTGTACCGGCAGCAAGATCTGCCGCAGGTAACCGAATTGGCGTGGTTGTTGGCCTGCCAATGCCCGATGTACCTGTCCGACAAGGGCGTGACTTACAAAGATTTCCAGGCCAAGGGGCTCACCGCAAACGTCGGCATCTACAACTATCCGATTTTGCAGGCCGCAGATATATTAATCACTGATGCCGATCTGGTGCCGGTGGGCAAAGATCAGGTCCAGAACGTTGAGATCTGCCGTGACCTAGCGGGCCGCTTCAATCACCATTACGGCCAGGTGTTCAAGCTGCCGGAGTATCGCTTGGCCGATGGGGCGCAGGTCTTGCCGGGCATCGATGGCCAGAAGATGTCGAAGAGTTACGACAATATCATCGACCCCTTCATGGACGAAAAGCCGCTGCGCAAGCGCCTGAATAAGATCAAAACCGACTCAACCCCGATGGAAGATACGAAGGATCCGGACGCCTGCCCGGTGTATCAGATCTTCCGCGCCATCGCTGGTGTTGAAGACGAGCGCACGGTGCAACTGGCTACTGATTATCGCGCCGGAGGCCTTGGCTATGGCGACGCCAAGAAACGCCTGTTCGAGTTGATTCTCGATCATTTCGGCCCCGCACGCGCACGTCGCGCCGAGCTCATGGCCGATCCCGAGCAGGTCGAAGCGATCCTGCGCGATGGCGCCGAACGCGCTCGCGAGGTGGGCACGGCTACGGTTAATCGCGCTCGCGCCGCCTGCGGGTTGTAAGATTCAGGTCCTGGGTCCTAGGACGCCTGCAAGCAGGCTTGGAAGCGGGGCTGGCGGCCCCGATACCCCGCCCAATGGCAAGTTTTCAGGATTGGCTGTCCCTAAGATCTAAGCGCCACAGGCGCGTACCAGGACCCAGGACCCCTCAAGTCAGGCTAAGCTGGGTAGCGTGCGCCCTTCATGCCAGCCACCTGGGATCAGCATCCGCACCGGAATCGCCGGGGTGCCGTATTCTTCGCGCAAGATGGCGTCGTGTAGGATCGTTAAGGCGTGGCGGAATACCGTGACGCGGCGAACGTTGACTTGGCTCAGTGGCTCATTGGGCGGGGTGGCGGTGCGGTTGACGAGGCCGATCAGGCCCAGGCCTTTGGGCAGCGCGGTGCCCAGGGCTTGCAGGGCTGCGCAGCGGTCTACGTGGTCGGCGATCACCACGTCGGGCCGTTCAGTTGCTAGCCAGCGCTCGAGGGCTTCGGCGCCATCGGCGGGGCCGAGCCAGAGGGTGGCTGGTTGCGGGCCGACCTCGTTTTCCAGGTGCCAGCGTCGTAGTCTGATCTGGTCATTGTAGATTCGGCGGCGGCGCTCATTGCGTGACGGCGCCGCGAGAAAACCGATCCGGCGATAGCCGCGTTCGACAGCGCGTGCGGTGGCGAGACGAAAATTCAAGGCGATGTCGGCGATTACGCGATGCGATTCCAGCGC
>JAQIBG010000180.1 GCA_027859175.1 Planctomycetota bacterium
CCACCCTCCCAAAGGACTCACTGGTCAGGGCAACGGGGGGCTTCACGCAGGTTGATTGGGTGGCAGGGCCACATCGCGGGCTGAAGCCCACGCCACGGGTAAAAACCTCACTGGTCAGGGCAACTGGGGCTTAACGCAGGTTGATTGGGTGGCAGGGCCACATCGCGGGCTGAAGCCCACGCCACGGGTAAACCACAACACGCACCCGGGCTGGGTGCGTGTTGTGGTTGTGATCTACAGATGACGGCCGAACTAATGCGCGACGGTCAAGGTCTCGGTTTTGGGCTGGTCAATGTCAGCCAGCAACTCAAGGAACCACGGCTCTTCCACGTTGAAGGGCTTGCCGCCAGCGATGCGCGGGAATTCAATCGCGCGCAGACGCATGCTCTGATCTTCGTCATGGCCAATAACGCCCGATTCGCCGCGCAGGGCGCAGTCAACCGCGAGATCGGTGCAACTCTTGATCAGGCGCAGGTCTTCGGCGTTAGCGGGGGCAGCACGGCTAAAGTAGCCCGACTTCTGGACCAGTACCTTCTCAGCACCGAGACGCTTCTTGAACTGATCGGCGTACCACTTGCCAGGGTTGACGGCGTCGAGCTTGGCATGACCAAAAGCGTCACGCGGCACTTCTTCACCGGCAGCTTCAAGCTGCGCAATGATGGTTTCGGTGCCAGCACCCTCGGCGATGAAGATGTTCACGCTATCGCACTCGTCCATGATCTTGGTCAGGCGCGCCGACTCGGCATCGATATCGAGTGCCAACTCGGGGACGTAAACGCCATGGACATCGATGCGCTTGGCGTCGTAGGGGAAACCGGGCGCAAACGATTTGTGCAGCAACTGCTCATGGTAGGCCTGGGCCGTGGCGGCAGTCAGCCAGCCACAATGACGGCCCATCACCTCATGGATGATCAGCATGCGCGGGTTGGCGCTGTGCTCACTCACCACATTGGCGAAGAACTTGGCGCCCTCTTCGGCGGCAGTCCACGCACCCAGCGACTGACGGATCGGAATCACGTCATTATCGATGGTTTTCGGCAGGCCTACCACGCCCAGCGCATAATCGTTCTTAGCCAGGTAGGCTGCGAGATCGGCTGCGGTGGTGTTGGTGTCGTCGCCACCGATGGTGTGGAGCACGTCAACGCCGTCTTTGGTCAGCTGAGTGGCGGCAACGGTGAGTGGGTCTTCACCCTCTTTGGTCAAGCCGCGCTTTACGCAGTCGGCCGCGTTGGTGAGCTTGACCCGGCTATTGCCGATCGGGCTACCGCCGTGGCGATGCAGCAAGCCAGCCTTGGCGCGCATGGCCGGGGTGACCTCGATGGATTCACCCAACAGCAGGCCCTTGTAGCCGCCGATGTAGCAGATGATCCGCACTTCGGGTGCGATTTCGGTGTAACGTTCGATCAGTCCGCCAACGGCTGAGGACAGGCATGGAGCCAGTCCGCCAGCGGTGAGCAGAGCGACGGTTTTGACGCCCATAGGAAGGACTCCTTCGCGATTCATGGTGGGCTCGGAGCCTAGTCACGGACACACCGGAGCCAAGGCCCCGACGCGAAGCAGATCAATTGATAGACGCCACGCATACTCCGCAGCACGTCTTCACGCACCGCAGCCTAGTCCACCGATCAACGTCGAGACGAACCAGGCCCCTCATTGCCAGACGGCATCAAACCGGCTCGAACCACGGCCTCTTGGATCTGGGCCACCGGAAGCTGCACATCCATGACCAAGCGACGGCCGCCATCAACCCGGCACGCCAGATCAATCGAGAGCTTGTCTTGCTTAGAAACGTCGTTGCCGAGCATGCGCTCGGCCGCAGCGATCATTGCGTCAACATGCAGGCGCAGCGCCATCACACCGGCAGCGCCCTGCGGCTCATGCGTTTCACCCAAGGCCGCGATCAATGTTCGCATCTCAACCAAGGCCAACTGCGGATCATTGGTGCCCACCTTCAGCAGGTGATCACGCGCGGCGGCCGACAAAGTGTGCACCACCGCGCCATCAGTCTCTTGCGCCGTTTTCGAATAGGCCAACAGGCCGCTAACCGCATCAAACTCGCCGAGCTGCTCGCCCTGGGCCAAGAACAAGGCATCCAGCCCCCGTTCTAAGGTGATGAGGTCAGCTGCATTGGGCTGCTCGCTGATAACGCGAGTAATAATGCCCGGGTTGTCTCCGCGCTGGAGCCCCATCGCCAAGGCGAAAGCGCCCTGGCGATCAAGCAGCGAGAAGTAGCTGCGCAGATCCGCCTCTTTCTGCTCGGTAAAACGATCACGACCAAGACTCTCACGCAGAATGTTGGCAACAAAGCGACCGAGGCGATCGAGCTCGCCCTGCCAGCGCAGCGACCCATGCATGGTCACGAGGTCACCCGGGCGGGTCACCAGGGGCAACAAGCGGCTGCCCGAGTTGGACTGACGCGAGACCCACGTTGCCAAGGGGGTATCAGCGCGCGCCGTCACCCAGGCACTCACAGCCATGCTACCGCGCTCACCATTGGCGAACTCCAGATGCAATAAAGACACCTGCTCAAGCAGACCCCTCCAGCCCTCGTCAACAGCCACCATCAAGGGGCCCGCCAAAGCCATCGCCTGATCTGAGAGCTCATTTTCATTGAGACCGTCAAGACCGAATGAGGCCTGCTGCGCCAAGAACGAGCCGCGCCATTCCATGCGCAACGGCGGCGCTTCGGTATCCAAATTCAAACCACGATCAGCCAGGGCGGTGCACTCTTCAGCGGTGCGCGCCAGATACGCGTAATTGTCGCGCATCATCAAACGATATTCCCAGGTGCCGGAGGTCGTCACCTGATTGTACACAACCGTGCCCTCTTGTTCGCCGGTGCGAATCAGCAGGCGCTTGAGCAAGCGCAAGCCGCCGAAGTCATCGAGAAACTGACGGCGGTCGGCCACCGGCACCACCGCCACCAAGGGGGCATCGCCACTGCGCCACGCCAACATGGCCGGGCGTGAGTCGTCAATGCCACGCATGCTGCGCAAGTTGAAGAGGGCTTCGGCCATCATGGCGCGCGCACCAGCGGCCATCTCACCGTTCGCGCCCACGGCGCCATTCATTTGCTCCGATACCCAGCGCGGATCATCAACCCGCAGCACAGCCACCACTTCAGCGGCAATCGCTGGCGGCAGTGCCGACATCGCCAATGGCGGACCCTCTCCGGCAGGGCTAGACGGGAGGAACATCGCCATCGCGACGACCAGGAGGCTCAATCTGGGCAGGCTCATGTCCGCATCCTAGGACTGGGCTCGTCACCGAGCAAGACACAGCAGGAGACGCAATCAAGGGGTGTGGTGCAGCCCTCAGCCAGCAGGATAGATCAACGCTCCTCGTCGTGCGCCACGCTCGGCGCCCGCAGCAGCAAAACGCTAGCCACCAAGTCGCCACGGCGCAACGGCGCCGCGCTGATCACCCAGTGATCGCTATGCGGGGCCCGCGCGGCCTCCTGCACCGTGCCCAGCACCAGCCCAGGCGGCACCACGCCCGGCCCACCGGCCGACACTACGCTCATACCAGGCTCCACCAGCAGATCAGGTCGGTCTTCAACAAACAGGATCTCTAAGCGATCAGCTTCGCCGGTTCCAGCGCACACACCCAGGGCCAGCGCTGCTGCGGGCAAGGGCTCACCATTTTCGTCAAGCCCGGGCGCGCTCACCAGATGCACCGGGATACGACTCTCGGTGTCCGTCACCAAACGTACCAAGGATGTACCAGGCGCCTCGCCAACCACCACGCCGACCAAACTCCAGCCCACCACCACCGCCATGTCGCGGCGTACGCCTTCATACACCCCGGCATCTATACGCAGGTGGTGCCGTGACGCGCGTCGACTGCGTGCCACCACTCGGGCCCGTCGCAGCACGGTACGGGCCGGCTCGGCCTCGGTAGATCCCTCAATCTCAGCGTATTCCTCGAGACGTCGCCGCATCTCAGCGTTAGCCGTGTTCAAACGGATCAGCAATTCCTCGTTGGTAACTGCCCCATCCTCGGCCACCGAGACCTCGGCCACCCGATCTGCCCGCCAGGCGGCCGGCGGCCCCAGCCACGGCGCCAAGCGCCAGAGCGCACCGCTGCCAAGCAACAGCGCCGACACCAGCACCAGCCCCACCACCACCACGATACGCTTGGTGCGTCCACCCATGTCTGCCACGATGCAGGCCGCGGCTGCCAGTGGAAGACCGGAACCCGAGAGGCACTGCACCACCGCGCGCCGCAATCGGCAGTTGCGACTCCCGACCAGGGGCCACATAGTGACCGCGTCGTACGCCCCTGGACTTCGCATGAGCGACGACACAGGATCGAAACAGGAGCAGACATGGCCAGTATTCGGGTCTTGGTGGCGGTGCCCTACGACGATGAAGCGCGCAAACTCGCAAGCTTCTTCGTTACCCGCGGATGTAAGGTAGATGTCGACGCCGAATTTAGCGGAGCCCAGGCCAAGCTTGCCGCCGCGCTCGAGGAGTGCTTCCCCTTCAGCCTACTGATCGCCGACGAACGCCTTCAGGGCGGCGACGGCGTCGGCTTTTTGGCAGCCGCCCACAAAAACGACCCACGCACCCGTTGCATACTGCTGGCCAGCGCCAGCCACGTGAATGGCCTGCTCGCGCAGGCCAAAGACTTGGGCATACGCCACGTGCTGCCCAAGCCGCTCGATTTCAGCCAGATCCAGGAAATCATCGACCGCATGAACGGCGGCACCAGCGGGGCCGGCACCGGTCGCCACAGCACCTCCAGTGGTGACGAAACCCCCTTCTTCGGTACCCGACGCCTCGCTCCGGGCACCGCCCGCTTGAGCGCCGGCAATATCACCGGGGAGCCCACCCCCAGCGAACCCACACCGGGTGACCCCTTTGAAGCCCAGGCGCGCGCCAATCAGCCGCAGGGGTATCAGCGCACCAAGAGCAGCACCTTTGAACCACGCCCCGCCGGGCAGGGCAGCAGCGGCACACGCTCGATAGCCTCGCCAACCCAACGCATTCGGCGTGGCGTAACCGGCCGCATCTCGAACGACCAGCATGACCAAAAGGCCAAAGAGCACACCGCGCGCATCACCAAAGCCGCCATTCAAGTGCGCTGTGCCCACTGCAGCCAAGCCTTCGGCGTGATCCGCAAACAAGAGATGTACACCATGCCGTGCATTCACTGCGGCGGCCTGAATTCGATCATGCCTTGACCCGTGGCGTGGACTTCAGTCCGCGATCCGCCTAGCACAGCACCGCGGGCTGCCCCCGTGGCGTGGACTTTAGTCCGCGATCCGCCGCCAACACCACCAGCTCAGTACCGCCAGCGCCAACAGCACCAACAGACCCATTGCCACCACACTGCTGTGGGGCACTGCGCTGCTGTGGGGCACTGCGCTGCTTCGCGGGCTGAAGCCCACGCCACGGGGCCAGACCCACTGCCACCACGCTGCTGTGGGGCACTGCACTGCCGTGGGACACCGCGCTGCTTCGCGGGCTGAAGCCCACGCCACGGGGCAACCGTAGCCGACGCGATTTCTTGGCCCACACTGCAGCCATGAGCGACGAGCTCCCTGTCGTCACCACTGCCTTCCTCGATTACCTGCGTGACGTGCGCCAGGTTTCTGAACACACGCTGCGAGCCTACCACGGTGAGATGGAGCGCCTGCTCGCTTGGTTAGCGCGCGAAGCGCCAGATCTCCAAGTGGTTCAAGAACTCGACGGCCGCACCCTGCGCGCCTACTTGGCCGATCTCGCCGACACGGGCCTCGCCCCCGCCAGCTTGGCACGCGCGGTTGCTGCCGTCCGCAGCCTGGGCCGCTTCTTGCTCACCACCGAACGCGTGGAGGCCAATCCGGCCGCCCTGCTGCGCGCGCCCAAACAGGGCCGCAAGCTCCCCCACGTGCTCGACAATGCCGACGTCGCCACCCTGCTTGAAGCCCCCGATGGCGACACCGAAGGCGGCCTGCGCGACCGCGCCCTGCTCGAGATTTTGTACAGCGCTGGCCTGCGCGTCAGCGAACTGGTTGGCCTCAATGACAACCGCATCGATTGTCTGGGCCAGGTGCTGCGAGTGCGCGGCAAGGGCCGCAAAGAGCGGTTGTCACCACTCGGCAACCACGCCATACGCGCGTTTGAAGCCTACCGCCTCAAGCGCGACAGCATGCACGGCCGCGACCCTGGTGATCGCGGCAGCTTTCTGTCGCTACGCGGCAAGCGCCTCAGCGACCGTGACGTCCGACGCCGCCTTGATCACTACCTGACGCTCACAGGCCTGTCACCCAAAACGAGCCCCCACACGCTGCGCCACAGCTTTGCCACCCAGATGTTGCGCGCAGGCGCCGACATCCGCTCGGTGCAAGAACTGCTCGGCCACGCCAGCCTCAACACCACCCAGATCTACACCCACCTATCGCTCGAACACCTGCGCGAGGTCTATGCCCTGGCGCACCCGCGCGCCCAATAAGCTGGGCCAAGCCCAAGGGTGCAGGCCCCCATTGTGGCACCCACCGGCAGGCCCACACCACGCCCCCAGGCTGGCTCTCGCGTAACCACGCCTAGCCTGCCGCCATGCGCCTGAGTCTGCTTGCCCTGCTCCCGATCCTCATCGCCCTCACCACCGGCTGTGGCGAAGAGCGCTCCGACGACCTGATGCGCCAGCAAAGCAACGCCAGCACCGTCAGCGCCGTCGGCAAAGACAGCGCCGCACTCAAGGCCGTGTTCAGCGACCTGCCAGCCCTGGAAGCCGATTTGGATGGCTTCCCGCCGGGCACCAAGCTGCACCAGTCGACCTACGAAGACGGCACCCCGCTAGCCGAAGGCTACCTCAACAACGGCAAGCCAATCGGCCCCTGGCGCTACTGGCACCCCAACGGCGTGCTCGCCCGTAGCGGCAGCTTTCTTGGCGGCAGCCACCCAACTGGCGAATGGAAAACCTGGAGCAGCAACGGCATTCGCATCAGCCACGGCTCCTACGAAAACGGCCTGGAGGTGGGCGTGTGGTCGTACTGGTACGCCAACGGCAGCCCGTCAATGAAGGGCCCCTATTACCTCGGCGAGCGCCACGGCAGCTGGAAACATTGGCACCCAGGCGGCGTGCACGCAGCCGAAGGCAACTACATCCGCAACCACCAGGCCGGCATGTGGCACCAGTGGGACATCCACGGGCGCCCACTGTCAGATATCGAATATCGCATGGTGCCCACCCAAGCCGACCTCGAAGCGCGCTGACATTTTCCGTCAGTCGTAGGGCACCCCGGCACTGACACCGCCTGACCATTCCCCGTGCGCGGGCGACAATTTCTGTCAGGTGCCACTGCGTGTCGATCGCATTTCCCGACCCAGATATCGTTATTACGGCTATATTGACGTCAAATTGGCCACAGCCGAGCCGTTTGGACGTGAATTGCCAGCAGGGCAGCCCCTTGGCACGCCCACCGCTACCTATCCAACCCGAAACAACCTCGTTCACACCGCCTGCAAGGAGCTTCCCCATGCGCAAGGGCTTTACCCTCATTGAGCTGATGATCGTTATCGCGATTATCGCCATCATCGCGGCCATCGCGATCCCCAACCTTCTCGAGAGCCGCCTGAGCTCCGCCGAGACCGCCGCCAGCGCCTCGCTGCGCTCGGGTATCTTCTCCGGCCAGGAGATCTTCCGTTCCAGTGCTCACAATGACATGGACTGGGACAACAAGGGCGAATACGGCCACCTTGGCCACCTGTCCGGCACCCGCGACTGCTGGGGCCGAGCCGTTGCTGGCGTCGCCAGCGCTAACGCCACCGCTCGCGACAGTCTGGAAATCATCTCTCAGGCCTACGAAAGTAATGACGTTGCCGCCGCCCAGTCCTCAGCGACCCTCTCCGACGTACAAGGCTACCTCTTCGCTAGCTACCTGAACTGCGACTCACAAGCCAACTCGACTGACGATACCGTCGGCGGCGGCAAGGACCAGATCAGCAGCTCCGAAAACTACTTCATCGCCGTCAGCGTTCCCGTTGCCTTCGGCGACTCCGGCCGCCGGCCCTTCTTCATCACCCAAGTCGGCACTGTGCTGACCCGCCCCGGCTCAGAGGCCTACGACGACAACACCGATGTGGTCGTTGATCAGACCCAAGCCGCGGACACCACCTACGCTGCTTACACCAGCGCGGTCGAAGCGACCACCAAGCTCAATCGTGCCTACGCAAAGGGCAACGACTGGGGCCCGCAGTAAGCCTAAAGCTTGCCTGACCTGACCCCAGTGGTCACGCTGGAATCCGCCCACATGGGCGGATTCCTTGCGTTTGGAGCACACTCATTAGCCAGCACATCGCCCCGCCCTCAACCGCACAGAGAGGCCTCTTTCTAGCAGGCCTGCCCATTGCCTTCCTCGCGGTATTTGCGATCGGCCAGGCCACCCAGCGCTGGTCGATGTACCACGTGCTGATCATGATGTCCTTGCTGGTCCCATTCCTTGCGGCGCTGCTGATGCCACGCCGGCAGCAGATCACCCGAGCCCAACTCACGTGGGCCGGCATCACCCTGGCAGGCATTGGCTGGCTTGCCCTTATTCAACTGACACAAAATTCTGCCCCTCGCGTCGCGTGGGGCGGGCTCGCCGAGTGGTGTGCAGCCCTGGCCTTGGCCTGGGCAACGATTTGTCTCCAGCCAGAGCCCGGGCGCTGGCTGGTTCACGCTGGGATTGCGTCTTCTTTGACCATCGCAGCAGCTGGCATCATGGGCCTCGTGCAAGGCCGATGGGGCTATGCCTTTGGCAACATCAATTACCTCGTCAACAGCTGCGGACCCCTCATCGTGGGAGGGCTCATCTATGCCGCCATGGGGCCAAATAAAAAAAACCGCTATCACCTTGCCCTGCTGGCAGGTGGGCTGGCAATTCTCATTGCTTTCGCCGTCTTCAGACATCGCCGCGGAGTCACCCTCGCACTCATCGCTGCCGCCACACTCCTGGCGCTTCGCCCCCTACTACTTCGTTACCCACGGTGGGCCGTTGTCGGCGGCCTGAGCTGTGCCGCCCTTGGCACCGCAGCGATACTGCCACGCATCCTTGGCGCCTATGTCATCGCATCATCACCCGACGTACGGTGGTCGATGTACCGAGGGGTTCTTGGCCTGTGCACCGAAGCGTTCCCCTGGGGCTTTGGCAGCTACGGAGCACTCCACCTCGCCGATTGCCCTCATGAATGGGCCAGAGCCCTGACTCAAACTGGGGGCTGGTTTTTTCACCCCCACAACGAGTTCCTCGACGCCTTCGTCAATGGCGGCGTACCCGGATTGCTTCTGTTCATTGCGGCAATTGCCCTCATCGGCCGCCACGTCATCAGAATCACCGATCCCGCCCTGCAAGCAGCTGCGATGGCAATCGCCATCATGGCCTTCGTGCACATGATGACGAGCGTGGTCTATGGCTCCATCGGCGGGCGCATCCTTTTTCACCAGTATGCAGCCATCATCCTCCTGATGCCAGGCCGCAGCGCCACACGGCCATTATTGCTCCCGGTCCGCACCATGGTGTGGCCGCTGGTTATTTACGCCGCATGGTGGAGCGCCCAAAGCAGTGCACCCGGACTACTACATAACAATGCCTCGCCCGGAGCAAACTATCGCGCCGCCGTGCTCGCAACGAATCCGAATCTGTTTAACTCCCAATTGCTCACACTTTATCTCAATCTAGACACGGATGGCTTCCTCGTCATCGGTGAACACAAAATCCCGCCTGAAGACTACATCCCACGCCTGCGCCACGTTGCCGGCCCCGTGGGCGCCATTCACAGCCTGGAGACCCGCGCCGTCATCACCAACCTCAAGCGCCTCCACGTCGGCATGACACAAGGCGTTGACGGTGCCGAGCAAGCCCTGGCCCAAGCACGAGCAATGGCGGCCCCAATTCTCACTGGCAATCTAACCCGCTTCCCGCACAGCCGATCCATGCATGCCCAGGTCCGAGACCTGCTTCTGCTCGACTCGGCAATGGCCGACACCCTCCCCAAACACATCATCAATAGAATCAGGCTGTACGATGGCGACTCTTCCCTAGACGCGCCAAACCTCGACTTTCGGCCTACAGATATCGAAGGACTGGCCAAGCTTCACGCTGGCATCAACTGGCATATCGTCAACGGAACCGACTGGGACACGATTAGCCCAGCGATGGAACACCTCGTTAAACGCGCCGGTGACGTGTCCGACGTCGCAAGCCTTGCCCTCCAAGCCTTGATCCACGCCGAGAACCGACCTTCGTTCCGATGGATGGATCAGTACATGCCCATGATTGGGCGCGCACTCAAACCAGTTCATGTGATCCTGGCCCTGCGAAGCGTCAACAGCCCGCAACGCGCGCGTGCCATATGGCCGTTTCTTGAAATCCTTTTCGCTGACTACCTAGACCCCTCAACCCCGAACGGTGGCAGCCAATCCAGCGACTGCTTCTGGATGCGAATCATGCTCTACCGCATCAAGGGCATGTCCAAGTGGCCAGACACAGCGCCAAACCCCGATGCCTAACCGGGTCGGCGAATAGATTCGGTATCCCGCTCAATCTGGGCACCTATTGCGGCCAAGCGCTCTTGCCAAGCAACATCAGGTCGCCACTCGGGAACCAATGTCCGCAAACTTGACACAAAGGCTGCGGCATCTTCCTGGTCGGCACCCCGTAACAGTTCATCAACCAAGTCACTTACATCATCATGGACTGGCACCGTTTCCCGAGCTTGCATCAGACCGTCGACTGACGTCTCCGCCTCACTACCGGTCACGAGCAATTCCTCGGTCATCTTCTCCCCCGGCCGCAATCCGGTGTAGCTGATTGCAATATCCCGATCTGGAACATGACCGGTCATAAAAATCAGTTGCCGCGCCAAGTAGTCGATCCGAATTGGATCACCCATATCCAACAAGAAAATATCGCGCCCTTCGGCCAATGCCCCCGCCTGCAACACCAACTCAACCGCCTCAGGAATGAGCATGAAGTAGCGTGTTACCTCAGGCGAGGTAACCGTCACCGGACCACCACGCTGAATCTGGTCTAGAAACAGCGGCACCACGCTACCCGACGATCCAAGCACATTGCCAAAGCGCACCGCACAGCAGGTGCTGGCACCGGCATGCACCCGCATCAGCAATTCACAAACCCGCTTACTCGCCCCCATCACATTGGTTGGACTGACGGCCTTATCGGTAGAGATCAAGACGAGGCGCTCAACCCCAGAGGCGTCAACCGCCGCCAACAAATTGCGAAAACCAAGGACATTATTGCGCACACCGGCATACGGGTTGGACTCCACCAGCGGCACATGCTTATAGGC
>JAQIBG010000041.1 GCA_027859175.1 Planctomycetota bacterium
TGCCCGCAGCTCGATCGGCCGCGCTACAAGCCCAGGCATGACCGAATAAGGGCGAACCACGATGCTGCGCCAAGATCTGGTGCCTCGCATCGCGCCAGTCGATCCCCTCGTCCGCACAACGTCGAGCCAAGGCAACCGCCTGGGCAACACCACAATCTGGCGGAATATAGCTCAACGCGATGTCGATCAAATCACCCAAGTCTGCACAAACAAAAGCCGCGCTCTCCAAGGCGGCACAGAATACCTCGGCGTGGGTGCCCTCACCATCACCATGATCGAGCATGCCATCGCGACGGGCATACTTAGCCGCCACCCCTGGCATCCCCGGCGCGATACACGCCCAGATCTCGGATCGGATAAAGGCGCCGCAGCTGTCGCGAAAATCATTGCCCACCGTCCCGCACAAGGGCGGCGGCAAACCTGCCCGCATATTGATTTTCGCGGTTCCGTATTCAGACCAGTGTGGCGTCACATAGGTGCACCAATACTCAGCCAAACAGGCGGCATTCAACTCAAGGCCACGCTCTTCCAGCGCCACCAGCCACAGCAACTGAATATCCAAGTCGTCATTGGGCAATGGCTCGCCGTGTAGGTCTTGAGTGTAGAAATCCACCTCGTTGACTTGGCGCCGCCATTCAAATGGCGCTCCCAGCGTGCCCCCAATGTTTTTACCGAGCCAGCAGCCGAGAACGCGATCGCGATAGTCTTGGCGCTTGATGTGTGTTGGCATGGTTATTCACCTCCTGCCACCAGTGTGTCCACCGAGGCCGAGGGCGACTATGACGATCAAGTGCCAGTCTGGTCAGATCCTACGCTGCGCCGATAGGCCGAGGGCGTCATCGCTTCACGACGACGAAACGCCTTGGTCAAATGGCTGTGATCGGCAAATCCGACTGCCAAAGCGATCTCGGTGATCCCGAGCCTGCTGTCACGCAGTAATTGCTTGGCAGCATCAATCCGCAGCCGCAGCAGGTACTCCCAGGGGCTGATACCGGTGGCGCTACGAAATCGCTGTGAGAAATGCCCGGAAGACAGCACCACGTGGGCTGCGATCTGGTGCAACTGGACAGCCTCAGCAAACGAATCTTGCATGAAAGCAATCGCTGCCGTCACCACCGGATCATGCACGTCGCGCCCATCTTCGGCTGCACGACAAAGCACCACCACCAACTCCAGAAACAGTGCCTTCAGCATGACCAGCGAACCCGATCGCGCCAACCGCTGCTCAGCGATCAGCGCATCAATCACACCCTCAGCCGTACTGCGCGCCGCGCCGGAAAGCGCTATCACGCCACGCTCACCACCACTGGTACGGGCAATCGGCCCCCACACGAACACCTCGCCAAGGCCCGGCAAAGCCTCCAGGTCTGGTGCTTCTCCGGCAACGAAACCCTCACAAAACAAGATGTTGGCCAACTGAAGGCTGCCGCTGTTTCGATAACCATGCCGCTCCCCCGGCATCACCACAAAGGCGTCGCCAGCAGCAATTGTTGAACAGCGTTCGCTCCCATCCCCAGCATCCATCACATGCTGACCAGATCCGGCCCGAACCACTACGATTTCAACGAAATCATGTGCATGCATCGGCACCTGGGCCCCCTGCGGGTGGCACTCCACATGCAGCGGGAACTGCGGGTCGGGAAAGTATTCCAGCGCCCGATAGACCTCAGGCACACCATCTGGCGCTTCGCTCACAGATGCCATTGTCTGGTCACCAAGCATCACCTCAAGGGGCGTGATCTCATCCGGGCGTCAACCACGATAACCATGGAAAAGCCATTTCGTAATCGGCGGCCATTGGCGAACTCAGCAGCATCGAACAGTTCCATGCCACCACGATGGTGACGGAAAAGCGATTGGCCGCGCGCCTGCGCGACCGTTTAATGGCCGTGTAGCCATCATGGACACCCCGCCCGGCACGTTTCGGTTCAGCGATGTGATGACCTGGGTCAGCCGGGCCACCGGAGCCATCGTGAACATTGATGACTGCGGCGGCTATACCTACCGCGTTCCGGAGTTGCAGCTCACGCGGCAAGATCGCTACCACCACGGCCCGTTCTGTTCACACGCCAAGCGCAGCGGGCTGCAACCGCAATGCCAGGCCAACAAGCACCGCTCACTGGCGCGTGCGCAGCGTGATGGCACAGCGTTCTGGGGCACCTGCCCGTTCGGCCTGTGGGACTTGGCTTTCCCCGTGCTGCGCGACGCGCAGCCAATCGCGGTGTTCTACCTCGGCGGCTTTCGTGGCGCTCAGGCTCCAGAAACACCGGAGCACCCCTACCGGGGCCCCGACCTGCCACGCATCACCACCAGCAAGCGCCGTGAACTCCTGCGCTATGGCGGCTTTCTGGCCGACCACTTCCTGCTCATCGTCAACGAATGGCATCGCCGGGGTGGCGACCTGGGGAAGCATAAACACAACGACTTCTACTTCGACAATGCCAAGGCCTTCATCGCCAGCCACTACGATCAGCCGATTGCTATCACCGACCTGGCCGACCTCTTGAAAGTCAGTGCACAACACCTCGGCAAGGCGATCAAGGCCGCCAGTGGGCACAGCTTCCGCCATCTCCTGCAACACTACCGGCTTGAACGCGCGGAAATATTGCTCGCGACTGGCCAATTCACCGTGACCCAAGTTGCCTTCGATGTGGGTTTCAGCGACAGCAACTACTTCAGCACCGTGTTCCGGCGCCATTTCGGTCACAGCCCCAGGCACATGACCCCCGCCAGTGATCCGAGCAAATCACTTAAAAACAAAGGTCACTGACCCTGCGCGTTCAAGGTCGGCTCGCTCCTGGTGATTAGCATCTGCGCCACAGGAGTACGACATGATCAACATCAACGGTACCATCCCCAGCAATGCCGTTCTCGGCCAGCACCTCCCCGAACGCTCAGAAGTAGGCATCGGCGCGCTGATGCCCTGGGCCGACAAACTGTGGTACATCACCTATGTGGCCCACAAAGCCGGCTCCGGCGCCGGCGGCGGTTTGTACAGCATGGACGGCGACATGCAGGCCACGTTGCATCCGGCCAGCGTGGTTGGCACCTATGCCAATCGGATGATCCACAAGGAGAGCAACCAAGCGATCATCGGGCCACATCTGATCGACGTCGACGGCAATGTCCGTACCGCAACCGATCTGATCAACATCCGCATTACTGCCACCGCCCGCCACCTCACCGATCCTGCGAACAAGGTCTACATGCTGGGTATGGAGGGTGAATTCTATGAAATGGACGTCAACACCCTGGCGTGCACCTTTCTGGAAGACCTGTCGCAAACCCTGTCGATCACGCCCGGCCGTGGCGAAGGCCAGCGCCACTTCAAAGGCATGTACAGCGCCCACGGCCGCGTCGTGGTAGTCAACAATAGCTACGATGAATGCGATCACCTCGGCACCAAGGTCTTCGGTCGCATCGCCGAGTGGGATGGCACCGCCTGGACAATCCTCGAGCGCTGCCAAGGACTCGAAGTCATGGGACGCGACAGCATCGGCACCGCGATTTTCGCGACCGGCGTTGATCGCGCCTCGGCGATTCTCAAGGTGTTCAATCCCAAGGGCCCCCGCCAGGGCTGGCAGACCTACCGACTCCCCAAGGCCACCCACACCCAAGACCACACCGTGACCACCGAATGGCCGCGCATCCGCGAAATCGAGAGCGAACGCTGGATGATGAACGTGGCCGGTATGTTCTACGAATTGCCGGCGATGCAGTACGGCGGCCACGTCTGGGGCGTGCGCCCAGTCAGCACCCACCTGCGGATCATCGGCGACTTCTGCTCGTGGCGCGGCCTGCTGGTGCTCGCCGGCGACCAAACCCCCCCGATCTGGGACTCGAACTGCTACGTCGGCCAGCCGCAATCAAACCTGTGGTTCGGCAAAACCGATGACCTGTGGTCTTTCGGCAAACCGGCCGGCTGGGGCGGCCCGTGGCGCGATACCGCCGTCACCGCCGGAGAATCCTCCGACCCCTACCTGATGACCGGCTTCGAACACAAATGCCTGCACCTGAGCGTAGCCGGCGGCGGCGCGCACAGCTTCACGGTGGAGCTCGACATCACCGGCGAAGGCGATTGGCAACCCTACACCACGCTGAGCACCGCCACGGGCTACGTGTGCCACGTGTTCCCAGACGGCTGCTCAGCGCATTGGGTGCGCCTGACCAGCGCCAGCGACTGCACCGCCACCGCACAACTCGTTTACACCTGACGAAAGGCTGATCCGCCCCCACAAACTGCGGCTTGTACAGGCCCTGGGATGCCAACGCCAAGCGGCGTGGCCCCAGGGCTTGTTGATGTTTGAAGAAGCGGCGGTCACACAGGATCAGCGCCCGGATCCAGAAATGGGATCAACGAATTCCGAGTTCGGTACGTAATGATTACGGCAAAGGATCCAACTTATGAAACCCACCCACCGCGCCATCCTGGTCTTCGCTACGGCAAGCCTGCTGTCAGCCCAAGACTATCACGTCAACCCAGCCGGTAGCGATGCCGCTGATGGGCTCAGCCCTGAAACCGCCGTGGCGACGATTTCGCAGGCGGCCCGCATCGCGCAGGCCGGCGACCGGGTGATCATCAATAGCGGCATCTACCGCGAAACCGTTCGGCCGAGCCATTCCGGCACCGCCGATGCCCCCCTCGTTTTCACCGCCGCCCCGGGTGCGCGCGTTGTGATCAGCGGCGCCGACCCCATCTCGGGCTGGACGCGTAGCGCCGATGGCAGCTATGTCGCTGCGATGCCAGGTGACTTCTTCACCTCCACGATCAACCAAGCCGATCAGGTGTTCATCGCGGGCGTCATGATTCACGAAGCCCGCTGGCCAAATTATGGCAACGACCTATCGCTTCCAGCTAAGGCTACGATTGACGCGTATGGCGGCAAAGACGCCGACGGGCACTTCACGATCGCGCGTTTCACCGACGCCGAACTCGTCAGCCTGGCCGGTAGTGATCTACAGGGTGCCATGATCCACCTGCAGCCCAACGCGATGGATCAGGGCTGGGGGTGGACCCTCAGCGGCACCGTGACCGGCATCGCCGACAACGAACTCACGCTCCGCACTACGAATCAAAGTGGAAAAGATGGCGGCAAAGGCGAGTACGCTGTCGGCGCCCGCTATCACCTGTTCGGGCACCGTGCGCTGCTCGATGCCCCAGGCGAGTGGTTCCATGATCGCGCCAGCGGGCAACTCATCCTGCGCCCCCTTACTGACGCCGCTCCCACCCAGGTGGAAGCCAAGCGCCGTGACTGGGGCTTTGACCTCAGCGAGCGCAGCCACGTCACCGTTACGGGCATTCGCTTTTTCGCCTGCAGCCTGACCACCGACGCCAAGGCTGGTGGCGACGGCATCGGCTATCACGGCGATGGCTCAGCGCGCTATCCGTGGCGTCCGCGCGGATTCGTGGCGCCGAGCAGCTCGGTAGTGGTAGCAGACTGTCATTTTCGCTACCTCAATCATTTTACCGATGTTTCTGGGCACTTCTTCCTGCAATGGGGCCAAAACACCGGCGTGGTGTTGGCCGGAGAAGACCACCGCATCGAACACTGCATCATCGAACGCACGGCAGGCAATGGCCTTCAACTCAGCGGTCGCCGTCATCGCGCACTCGGCAATCTGATCCGCGACGTCGACTACGCCACGGTGGATTGCGCCGGCATTCAAACCGGCATTCAAACCATGGCCGAAGACTTTGAAATCGCCTACAACAGCATCGAACGCTGCGCACGCTCGGGCATGTCACTACGCGGTCTTACCAACTCTAGGCCAGGCTCTGGGATTACCCGGATCCACCACAACCTGGTGCAAGACTGGCTGCTGCAAGACAGCGATGGCGGTGCATTTTATGCCATCAGCCAAGACGGTGGCTTCACCCGCATTGACCACAATCGATTCATCGGCCGCAGCGATCCAAGCGCAACGCCCAAGGGTGGGATGTTCTACGGGGCCTACTTCGACTACAGCAAGGGTTTCATTCTCGACCACAACCTGATCACCAATTGCGCGACACCAATTCAGGTCACCCGCGAGTTCGACCCCAAGGGCGAGAAGCGCAACGACCTCATCATCGTTCACAATACCGGCATCGGCAACGACGCACCGTGGTCGCG
This sequence comes from Planctomycetota bacterium, assembly GCA_027859175.1. GTDB lineage: Bacteria > Planctomycetota > UBA11346 > UBA11346 > UBA11346 > GH22. Next base: position 6,114 of record JAQIBG010000041.1, read on the forward strand.
GCCATTCAATCAGAGCCTTGGCCGCGGATCGCTCGTCCAAGCCAACCTACTCAAAGTAGCGGCCTTCACCAAGCCAGATGGCAAGCCTGAAAATCACTGGCCGGCCTATGGCGAAGAATGCATCGCTCGCAACAACGCCATCTATGGCAATCAGGTCGGTGCCTACTGGACCAAGGCCAAGGCCTTCAATCCACTCGACATCTTGCTTGCTGATCCCCTCCTCGAGAATGACGGCAGCTTTGCCCCACAAGCCGTCTCACCACTGGTTGACGCCGCCGAGCCAACCACCGCCATCCAACGCCTCGGTATAGACGTCACCATTCCGGCCGACCCTGTTATCGGCGCCGCGGCCGACATCGGCGCCATCGAGCGCGGCGCACCGCGCTGGGCCGTGGGCGCCAACGAGGCAGTGCGCACGCGCAGTTGGTAGCGTCAAGCTAAGCGAAGTGAGGCTACATGAAGCCATGACGGGTTCCTGACACCTCAGGCACCCGTCGTGCCGTGGGGGGCGCGCCACAGAAGCGCCACCTGGCTTCAGCCACGCTCGGCAACCGAGCCACAGGGCATCCAGGTATACGGCACCGCGCACGGTCGTGGTCGCGACTTTTCCTTCATGCTCAGCAACATGGTGACCGCACGCGCGCCAACCTGTTCAATCGGCACCCGAGCCGTATCGATCTCAACCCCAAGATGCCAGACCGGATTGCTGCCGATGTTGATCAATGAACAGTCTGGCCCAGCGCGCAGATCGCGCCGGCGCAGCTCTGCGACACAGGCGGCCAAGCACACCTGATCACTGGTAATAACCGCAGTCGGCGGCGAGACCTCCGCGAACAGGGCAGCGATACGCTCAACAGCATGCCGCTCGCCCGGCCAGGGCGCATCAGCGGTGCCGAGGACCTGCGGCTGCAAGCCGGCTGCGCGCATGGTGCTGACGTAGCCCGCGTAACGATCAGCAATGCTATAGTGTCGATCGGCACTGGGCTTGGTCAGCGCGGTATCGACGTAGCACACTCGCGTATGCCCGCAGGCCAACAGCCGCTCGGTCGCCATCGCCAAGCCACCCTGATCATCAGGGTGGACACAACTGTGTGGGCGCTTGTTGTTAATCCACACCGCCGGCAAGGCAATAACATCCACCAAGGCGGCAAAGCCGGGCGGCACACGCTTCTGATAATTGATCAACATGCCGTCGCAGAACCACTCTTCGAGCAGGCGCGGCAAAGCCCCCTCTTGGGTCAACACCGCATCGGGCAGGCTAGCAAAGGTCAGATGCTTGCCATCGAGCGCCAAGGCGTCGTTGATTGCATAGAGCAACTCCCCGGGGATCACGCTGCACTCGAGGTCGGTGCCACCGATCAGGGCAACGGCATTAGTCCGGCCAGTGCGCATCGCACGCGCCATCGCATGCGGGCGATAGCCAAGCTTGGCCGCCGCCTCGGTCACCACCCGATTGGCCGTGTCGCTATAACGGCCGCCACGGCCGCCAAGCACATCAATACAGGTGCTGACCGCGTAGCCGCAGGCAGCGGCCACGTCTTTGACCGTCACCCCGCGTTCAGACCGGACCTGCTTCGCCATCGCCCCACCCCTCATGATGAACCGAATGGATCAACACGTAATGATGGAGCGTGCGACGGCCCTGCGCAAACTCAAGGAATGCCTGGCGCCCAGCTCCTGGTACGAAATGCCGGCGCCAAACTACTGGCCGTACGACTGCGGATCGACGATGGTCAGTCGGAGCTGATCAGGCTTGACCAGGGCGAGGTGCAGATCACAGAACAGCACCGCCCCACGGCCACGATGGCGGGCGCCAAAGCCTTGGCCTGCACCACCCAAGTGCCAATCGTTGCCGTCGGCTACCAGGCAGCGTTGCGAACCAAAGGAAACCGCGCTGAGAGCAAAGTCCTTCTGGGGCGATCCAAAATACGTTCCATGAAAATTGTTATTGGCACCGGGTTGCTCGGGCGTCCCAAGCCAGGCGTTGAAACCGTACCCCACTCGAGTCGACGATCCCGTGTTCTCCGCTACGCTGGCCCACTCGGTGCACCCCCAGATCACAGAATTGCGTCGCGTTTCACCGGCTCGCGGATCGTCGGTAGCATTGGCCTCGAGATACGGCGACACCAACTCTTGCCAGTGGCGGTTGTCGGCCGTTTTCACCCGCGGCACCAGACCGTCGTTGTCGTCCACATAGCCCTGCATACCAAGACCCACCTGGCGCAGATTCGCCACGCACTGCATGCCCCGGGCCGCACTGCGCGCCATGTTGATCGCGGGCAACAGCAGACCAGCCAGGATCGCAATGATCGTGATCACCACGAGCAGTTCGATCAGGGTGAAGCCCGGATTTCGGTACACTTGGCTCATCTCGTTGCCCTCGCCTGCCATATCTGCGGCCACGCCGTGTGCTGGCTCATTGCCATATCATTACGTAATGATTACAGCGGTCAAGGACTCGCGGCGTGTCGCAGGCGGGTGTTCACCACCCAGATCGACGACTTCGCGCCACAGAGCCAATGCGGTACCATTTCAATAGTTGAACCAGGAGCGTGGATGAAACACGCGGCGAGTGTCGAGCGGTGCTGCTTTGCACCCGCTATGCCATACCCAGGGTCTCCGCGCAGTGCGGCGCTCTGGCGTGCGATTGCTGCAGAACGAGCACGCTATGGACAATCTTGACCACGGATTACTGCGACTCGCCCACGAACGTGGGTTGATCGACGCAATTCAATTCGACGTGCTGCGGGGGCGTATTGCCCAAGGCAGCAAAGCGATTGAACTCCTGCAAGAATGCCGAATCGACCACGACGCGATCGCCAAACTCAAGGCCGACCAACAGTCGCGCTCCATCCCCAAGCAGTTTGACGGCTACCGCATCAAACGCTCGATCGGGCGTGGCGGCATGGCGGTGGTGCTGCTCGCCACGCGTCAGAAGTCGGGCGAAGATATTGCGATCAAAGTTCTCTCGCCGCACATTGATCAACTGCCCACCTCGCGTGAACGCTTTCACCGCGAGGTCCGCAACCTCGCGCGCCTAGTGCACCCCAATGTCATTCGCTGGTACGGCAGCGGCGAGATCAACCAACGACCCTATCTCGCGATTGAATACATGCCCGGCGGCGACGTGCTGCAAGCCCTCGACAAGAGCCCCAGCGGCACCCTACCTGAATCCACCGTCATGCGCATCCTACTCGACATGGCACGCGCTTTGGCGGTGGTCGACGATGAAGGCATGGTTCACCGCGACTTGAAGCCAGCCAATATTTTCCTCGCTGCCGATGGCACCGCCAAACTCGCCGACTTGGGCCTGTCCAAAACGGCCGACGACGCCAGCGGCCTCACCATCGTTGGCACCTCGGTGGGCACGCCGGCCTACATGTCGCCCGAACAAGCCTGCGGCCGCGCCGACCTGGACATCCGCTCAGACTTCTTCTCGCTCGGCACCACGGCCTATCACCTGCTCACCGGCAAAGCACCCTTCACGGGCTCCAGTAAGGCAGATATTCTGCGCAGCGTGGTCAAAGACCAAGCAAAGCCGGTACGCGAACTGGTGCCCCGCATCTCGAAGAACGCGGCCAAGATCGTTCACCAGCTGCTGTCCAAAAACCGCGACGACCGCCCGGCCACCGCCGACATTCTCGTGACCCAACTCGAATCGCTCACCGGCACGGCCTCGTTCCGCCGCAACCCAGCGCGCAGCACATCCACCCGGCAAAACGAAGCCCCCGCTCAAGACAGCGCCCCGAGCAAAGGCAAGACCTCGGTCAACCTCGCCCCCACCTC
>JAQIBG010000077.1 GCA_027859175.1 Planctomycetota bacterium
GGCCCGCACGATGAACTCGGCGGTGAAGGTGCGCGGGTCGCCAAAGGCCTCATCGATATCGGGCCGATCGGGCAGCAACCAGCGATTACCAATCACCAACACCGCCAAACCAACTGCCGCCACCGGGCCGCCAATCAGGCCGATCTCAAGAAAGCCAAAGGCTTCGACGCCGGCCGCGGCCACCAGATCGTTCACCACGAGATTGGTGGAGGTGCCGATCAGGGTGCCGAGGCCACCAAGGATCGCAGCATAACTGAGCGGAATCAGCACGCGTGACGCCGCCACGCCGCGGCGACGGGCCCAGGCCCGCACCTCCGGAATCAACAGGGCCACCACGGGGGTGTTATTGAGCACCGCGCTCAGCAGCGCCACCGGCACGCACAAGCGCAGCAGGCCCAGGCTGAAGCTGCCGCCATCGCGCAACAGGGGCCGCGCGATCAAGCTCAAGGCACCGCTCGCACGCAAGCCCGCTGCCACCACAAACAACAGCGCCACCGTCAGCATCGCTACGCTGGCAAAGCCGCCCACCGCTCGCTGCGGGCTCACTGCTCCCAGCAAAAGCAACACCGCGAGCGCGGCACCAAGCACCGACTCGGTCCGCCACCGGCCCACCATCAGCACTACCAGGGCCGACGCCGCCACTACCAAGGTCACAATTGCCATGTAATCCATACCTAATTGATCTGTTTAATACTGTTATCCGTGGCCGACGCAAGCCTGCAGCGCAAATAGAGCACATCTGGGTCCGTAAGGTCCTATGCCCTTGCCCCTGACGCCGCAGCCTGAGCATAGCCCCATGACCGACGCCCTCGCCCCGGCCGGATTCAAGCTGGAAGCTCCCTACGAACCGATGGGAGACCAGCCCGATGCTATCGTGACCCTGGTCAACGCGCTCGAACAACGCGACACGGTGTCGGCTGCCACCCTGCTCGGCGTCACGGGCTCCGGCAAAACCTTCACCATGGCCAACGTGATCCAGCAACTGCAACGACCAGCCCTGATCCTCAGCCATAACAAGACCCTAGCGGCCCAGCTCTACGCCGAGTTCAAGGGTTTCTTCCCCGACAACGCGGTTGAGTACTTCGTTTCCTACTACGATTACTATCAGCCCGAGGCCTACGTGCCGTCGAAAGACCTCTACATCGAGAAGGAGAGCTCGATCAATGAGGAGATCGACAAGCTGCGGCTATCGGCCACGCGCAGCCTGCTGTCGCGACGCGATGTGATCATTGTGGCCTCGGTGTCGTCGATCTACGGCCTCGGCTCACCGAAGAATTACCAAGACCTCACCGTCACCGTTGAAGTGGGGGTAGAAGTCGAGCGCGACGCGGTGTTGGCCAAACTGGTGGCGATTCAGTACGACCGCGGCGATATCAATTTCGAGCGCGGCCGCTTCCGCGTGCGCGGCGACGTGGTGGAAATCTGGCCGGCCTACGAAGACAAAGTGGTACGGATCGAGTTCTTTGGCGACGAAGTTGAGGCGATCAGCACGGTGCACGCCCTGACCGGCGAAATCGTGGCACGGCACGACATTGTCAGCATTTTCCCGGCGAAGCACTTCGTGGTCGACGAGCCAACCCTGGAACAAGCGGTGGTTGAGATCGAAAAAGACCTCAACCTACGCCACAGCGAACTGCTTCAACAAGGCGCGCTGGTTGAAGCCCAGCGCTTGCTGTCGCGCACCAAGTACGACATCGAAATGCTGTCCGAAGTGGGTTACTGCTCGGGTATCGAAAATTATTCGCGCTACCTATCGGGCCGTGGCGCCGGCGAACGCCCCTACTGCCTGTATGACTTCTTCCCCGATGACTTCCTAACCATCGTCGACGAAAGCCACGTCACCGTGCCCCAGCTTGGCGGCATGTACGCCGGCGACCGTTCGCGCAAAATGAACCTGGTGGATCACGGTTTCCGCCTGCCCTCGGCCCTCGACAATCGCCCGATGCGATTTGACGAATGGGAAGCGGTCAAAGGGCAAACCGTGTTCGTATCGGCAACGCCAAGCTCCTACGAAGCCGAGCACGAGCAGGCCCGCGCCGAACAGCTCATCCGCCCAACCGGTATCATTGACCCCGAGATTCATGTGCGACCAACCGAGGGCCAGGTCGATGATCTCATCAAAGAGGTTTCCGATCGCTGCAGCCGCGGCGAACGCAGCCTGATCACCACGCTAACCAAGCGCCTAGCCGAAGACCTGTCCGAGTTTCTCAATGAAGCTGGGGTCAAAACCACTTGGCTGCATAGCGAGATCGATGCCCTTGAACGCATCGAAATCCTGCAGCAACTGCGCGACGGGCGCGCCGAATGTCTGGTTGGCGTCAACCTGCTGCGCGAAGGCCTCGACTTGCCGGAAGTATCCTTGGTGGCGATCTTTGATGCCGACAAGCAAGGCTTCCTACGCTCGGAAACCTCGCTCATTCAAACCATTGGCCGCGCCGCGCGCCATGTAGACGGCACCGTTATCCTCTACGCCGACCGCGAGAGCGCTGCGATGAGTGCAGCCCTCGGTGAAACCGAACGCCGCCGCGCCAAACAAGCCCGTTATAACCAAGAGCACAACATCACACCGCGCGCCGCGATGCGCAGCGACATGGGCGCCGCGTTCCGCGAACAGCTCGACGCCCGCAAGGTCGCCGAAGGCGGCGAACCCGGTGAGACCTACGAGGCCGATGATCTGGAAATGCTCAAGGCCCGCATGCTCAGCGCAGCCGAAAATCTAGATTTTGAAGAGGCCGCGCGCTTGCGCGACCGAATTCGCACCCTCGAATCGGGCAACGCCGCTACCACCAGCGGCCCAGGCCGCCCCAAGCGTGCCCGCGCCAGGAGACGACGTCGATGAAAGTGCTCTGTACTGCCCTAATTCTCGCCCTTGCCTTGCTCGGCTGCGGGGAACGTGGTTCCAGCAACACCGTGGGCCACAACACCGCCTTGCACCGCATTGAACGCGGCGGCTACGTCATCATTGAAACCCGGCCGCAATGGCTGCGCCTCGTGAATGCCGATGGCGTGGAGCAGAAGATGTTCTGGTCGGGTGGTCAGATGACGCCCCATCAAAAGTCCGAGGTGTCATCCAAGGTCTTGCGCGCTCGAGCCCGCGGCTTCGAGATCACCTTCATCAGCAGTGGTAAGCCCGACAGCCAATCCCCGCCCTCACCAAAGCTGAACGCCCAACCAGGCAATGGGGCCGGGCAAGGCAAGGGTGGCGTCAACCAAGATCGGGCCGAGCAAGGGGCGCCGTAGCCAATCCGGACGGGTCGCCAGCCACACCAATAAAAAGCTGGCCAGCAGCAGGGCATAGGCCTGGCCCCACCACGCCAACCACACCGCGTCGAGGGCGGCGGCGGCGGCAACCAAGCGCGTCCACTTATCGCCAATGAGAACTGGTAGCGAGCGAACGTCGCTGGCGCTATCGGCCTCGATATCTTTCAGATCGCACAGCAGCGTGCCCGCCATTACTAAGGCCGCTATCGCCCAGGCCGCTGGCTCATGCAGCAAGCCCCAGCGCGCTTCCTCAGCGATGAAGGGCAGCACCACGATGCCGATGGTCCAACACAGGGTGACCGCCAACTCCTTGGCCGCCGGAATCCGCGCCAGCGGCGGATAGGCCAGTGAAATAGCCGCCAAGGGTATAGTAACCGGCAACAATAAATCCGGCGCCTGCAGCACGGCCCAGGCCAGTACTAGCAGCCCAATGGCGCTGAGTGTCAGCAGGTAGCGCACCAAATAGCGTCCGAGTTCGGCATAGCGCTCGACGACCCGCTCGGCGCTGTACACCACCACCACGCCGGCCAACAGCGCCATCACGCCAGGGCCAAACAGGGCTGCGCCCCAGGTGACCTGCAACACCGTCACCAAACCGGCGACACTGAAAACCGGTACCAGCACATGCAGCAAGGTGAGGGCTATACGTGGCGACACGGCCGCAGCCTAGCGCGCTGCCGACACGGACCAACTGGTGACGACCTGCCGTCCGCTAGAAATACAGCCTGCGGGGGGTTGAAGGGGGGTCTTTGCCCCCCTGGGTAAAGAGTCGCCTCAAGAAAACCTTGGGAAATGGCGACTGCAGGTCGCCCAAGGTTTTCTTGAGGCTAGCAGGCTGGTGAAATACACCAGCCTGCTAGAACAGCGCCTGCTGGCCGTCATCGGCCGGGCCGTCGTCAACAACCGGATCCATGCCGATATGGCGATAGCCAGCCGCCGACAAACGACGCCCTTGGGGCGTTTTGTACAAGAACCCCGACTGGATTAGGAAGGGCTCGTAAACGTCTTCCAGGGTCGACTCTTCTTCACCCACGGTCACGGCCAAGGTTTTCAAGCCCACCGGGCGTCCGTGATCGGCTAGGCACTTCAACATGCGACGGTCTAACTCGGTTAGGCCCCCCGCGTCGATACCGAGCATGCCGAGGCCCTCATGGGCCACCTTGGCATCAATCTGATTGGCATAGCGCACCTGAGCGAGGTCGCGAATCCGGCGCAGATGATTGTTCGCATAGCGCGCAGTACCACGCGAGCGCCGCGCAATTTCAATCAGGCCGTCGCCATCGGCCTCAACCCCGAGCAGGGTCGCCGAGCGCGACAGGATGCGCGTGAGATCATCAACCCCATACAGGTCGAGACGCTCGCGAATCGCAAAGCGCGAGCGCAGCGGCGGCGACAGCTGGCCTTCGCGCGTGGTCGCGGCCACCAAAGTGAAGGGCTGCAAATTCAAGGTCAGGGTGTTGGCCGTGGCGCCCTCGCCCAACTGGACGGTAATCCGGAAGTCTTCCATTGCCGAGTACAGGTACTCTTCCACCACCCGCTTGAGGCTGTGGATCTCGTCGATGAACAACACGCTGCCGGCGCGTAATGACGACAAGATGCCAGCGAGGTCACCGGGCTTGTCGAGCATGGGGCCGGCTGTTTCGATAACTTCGGCACCCATTTCCGCAGCGATGATGTGGGCCAAGGTGGTTTTGCCGAGGCCGGGCGGCCCACTGAGCAAAACGTGATCGAGCTGATCGTCACGCCCGCGCGCCGCCTCAATCGCCACGGCGAGGTTGCGCACCACCGGTTTTTGCCCGGTGAACTCTTGCAGCCGCTTCGGCCGCAAAGCGCGGTCGGCGGGGTCATCGCTGGGCTGAAAGGCAGGTGGCTGATCGGCCATGTCAGACAATCGGGCCTGGAAGCCGTGGGATCAAGTGTCGGACCCTGACCGCACCTGACGCCACAAAGAGGCCGACCACTGCGACAGCGCCACATAGCCAGGCGCCAACAGGTAGAGCAAACTGATGCCGGCCGTCACGCCCGACATGAAGGTGAGGGTCATCCACATGCCGTAATCGCGTTGGATCTGCATCCGCAGCAAGCCGCTGCTTTCTGAACGGCGCCCACCAAAACGCGTCCCGAGGCGGTTGCCAACATCACCAAAGCCCTTGTTGCTGCTCTTGTGAAGGTCCACCTGTCGCCCCAACTCAACGGTACGCTGATAGCCAACATAGGTGACGGGTGCCAACAGCACCACAAGCACCAGGGCTATGCCACGACGGCGGAGCTTTTGCTGGCGCAATTGACGGGGATCGACCACGGGCATCGTTGCGGAGTGTAAACCGCGTCGGGCGGAGCACCAAACAATGTCTTGGCCTAAGCGGACCCGAAACCCACGATCCATAGGCAAGCCCGCCCACCCTCGCATAAGCGGTAAAGCTAGCAGCGCATGAGCACACCCGACCGGCAACTTCAGCTCATTGACGGCCCTGAGGAGCATCAGGGAATCCACGATGAGGACGCACTTCGCGATTTGGTTCAGCGTGGTGCCGTGCCCTTTGAGGCCCGCACCATTGATCTTGGCACCATGGCCACCGGCGGTGCCGGTGAACTGCTCGGCCTGAGCGCCGACGAAGCCGGCGACGCGCCACCTTTGCCAGCCGGCCCGGGCGGCACCGCCGCAGCGGCACCAGCCCTTGGTGGCGACCTGGTTCTCGGCGAGCGCATCAGCGGCGATACGGCCAGCGCGATTCACAGTGGCCAACGCCGCAGCGATGGCGCCGCCGTCAGCGTGCTGGTGATTGCCGACACCGTGCCCGCGCCGCAACGCACCCGCTTCGCGCAGACCAGCAAGGCTCTGGTTGGGCTTGAGAGCCCAAACGTGGTGCGCGTCCACGAGGTCATCAGCGAAGGCGAAACCCTCAGCGTAGTCATGGATCCACTCGAAGGTCGCAGTCTAGCCAGCTTGATGATCGGCTCGCCGCCCGGTCTCGACCTGGTTGAACAGTGGGTTGCCCAGGCCGCCAACGGTCTGTGGGCCGCCTCGAAACAAGGCGCCCTGCACTTAGACCTGGGCCCAGAGTCGATTCTCCTCAGGCCAGACGGCAGCGTTGCGCTGTGGGGCTTTGGTCTTGGCCCGCTACGCAAGGTAGCCGCCGCCGAAACCTGGGCTCGCAGCCTTCCCTACCGCGCCCCTGAACAGCTCGCTGGTGACGCCGGCAACCACGCCAGCGATATCTACGCGCTCGCAGCGATGATCTACCAACTCCTCGGCACCCGGGCGCCCTTCCCGGGCAGCGATGCCGGCAGCCTGCGTCAGGCAATTGAAGCCGGCGCGCCATCCTCGCTGAGCGAACGCGACGCGCGCATTCCAGGCGCAATCGACATCGCCCTGGCCACCAGTCTCAGCGCCGATCCCGGCAACCGCCCCAACAGCGCCAACGCCTTCGCGCGTGAAATCCGCGATGCCATTCACGGCACCATGCGGCAACGCCGGCGCTCGGGTACGGGTCTGTCAGGCGAACAGGCCGCGCAATCTGGCGCCAACGCGGCCCGAGGCAGCAGCGCCGACCTCGCCTCGCCTAGAGCCAGCGGGCCCCATCGCGGCTCAAGCACCACCCTGGTTCCACCCGCACGCACAAGCGGCGGCCCCAAAGGCCTGATCGCTCTGGTGGTGATCGCCCTGCTTGGCGGCGGCGGCTTCTTCGGCTGGAAAATCCTCACCGCGCCCGACGGCGCCACACGCGGAGTCGACCCCAACCAGCCGACCCAGCCCAACGAGGTCAGCACCGCCGCCACACCAGAACCGGCACCGGGTGACCAGCCAAGTGCCAACCCAGAGCCGAGCGAGCCAACCGACACAGTCCCCACCTCAGATATCGAACTGCTCGCGGCCTGGCAACAAGCGGAGGATCGCCAAGACTGGGCGAACTCCCATCGCTGGGCCCGCAGCTTCGCAGCCCGCTTCCCGCAGCGCGTGCGCGAGGTACGGCTGCGCATGCCCCTGGTGATCACGCCCAACGTGCCGAGCGCGGAAGTCTTGATCGACGGCGTCGCCCAGGGCACCGGCACCGCCACCTATCGCTATACCCCGGGCAGCGATGCCCTGGTGGTGGTCCACGCCCCGGGGTATCGCCCCGTAGTGGCGCAACTACGCGAGCTGCGCGACAACTGGTCGTGGCAACCTCAATTGGCCGAACTCAAAGCGCTGCGCTGGCTCCAGGTGCTGCCCGGCGTGCCGAGCACTGGCGCCAGCGGCATTACCAAGAGCCGAGCTCTGGTCCCCGGTAAGCGCGACGCCGTGGTGGTCAGCCTAGCAACTGGCAACGTGCTGAACCTGCGACTCGATGGCGGCGGCACCGCGCTGAATGCGCCCGTGGTCTACCGAGACCTGGCCCTGCTGTTGCACGCGCAGCGCATGACCGCGCTTGACGCCAATCGCGGCATGCTGCGCTGGCACGCACCAGCGGGCACAAAAACGCCGTTCACCCATGGCATGTGTGCCGGCGGTCACGAGCTGATTCCCGAGCAAAGCAAGGCCTGGGCGCTCAGCGGCAGTAACCTGCGCTGCTTTGTGCTGCGCTCAGGCGGCGCGCAAGAACTCAGCCCAACCCGCCTACCGGCGCCGGCCAGCGCGCCGCCCGCCATGGTGATGGTCGACAGCGCGATGAGCGCCGTTGCCGTGCCCTGTGGCCGTCAACTGGCCGTGTTCGATGGCGCTACCACCAGTCATGGCAGCAGCGCCGACCTCAGCTTCACCCTCGACCTGACCGGCCCGGTGACCGTTGCCCCCCTGGCGATGCGCCACAACGAGCGCCCCTGGCTGATCATCGCCGACGACACCCAACGGCTGCTCGCGCTCGACCCGCGACCAGGTGTAGAAAACCGCAGCGTAGCCGAATGGTATATGCCCGACCGGCCCGCCGCGACCCCAGTGCGCATTGCTGACAGCCGTCTCATGGTTGGCCTGGAAAGCGGCCAGGTGGTGGCCGTTGACCTGGACAAACCCGGACTGGTGCTGTGGACCGCCGATGGCGGTTCGGCCCTCACCGGCGCCCCTGCTGTCACCGGCGACCGCTTTATCACCGCACACCGCAACGGCGACGTTCAGGTGTGGAACGCCCGCAACGGCGAAAACCTCGCCCGCTATCAACTCGAGCTGACCCCGATTGGGGCTCCCGTGGTAGACGGCGACAAGGTTTTGATCGTGACCGCTGAAGGCCTCGCAATTGGACTGAATCTGGAATAGTGGCGTGGGCTTCAGCCCGCGATGCGCCACCATGACCACCAGAGCAAAAATGGTCAGGGCAACTTTTCTGGTCAGGGCGGGCTCACCACCAGGCCGTACCCCGGGGCTGACGCCCACGCCACGAGGGCAAACCGCGATGCGTCATCAGAGCAAAACTGGTCAGGGCAGCTTTCCTTGCCAGGCCGTGAGCACCACCATGCGCGTAACCGCGGGCTGAAGCCCACGCCACGAGGGCCCGCGATGCGCTCACATACACAAGGTAGTGGCGCGGCGCGTATCGCGTGCAGCCAAGGCCTCGCGAATCGCCTCACGCTGATTGCGCAGCTTGCGGGTCCGCAGGCGATCGTCATCAACGGTGGCCGCCATGATCTCGAGATTCAGGTGAGACAGCTGGTCATGCAGCCGCTCCTTGAGGATGGTCCACAGGTTAGCCATGAGTCTGCGCTCCATGTTGGGCCAAGGCTGTTTCGCCCCGGCGTGAGTTAGTTGGCTGATATTAGCCAGGTGGATGTCTTAGATATGGCCAATATACACCAGTTGTCAACGGTCTATTTGGCAGATATAAGCCAAGTGCCGTTTGCGGCGCATTCTGCGCCCCCCGGCAGGAGTCCGTCATGCCCACCGATGCCGCCGGAAAAACCAGCCAACTGCACCAAACCTTCAGCAAGCTCTACCGCGAGCGCTGGCAGGAACAGGGCGGCACGCTGTTGGCATTCAGCGAGGCCTGCGGCAGTCGCCGCGAAACTCTGCGCGGATGGCTCGCCAAAGATAAGATCGAGTTGCTCGAAAACATGGAAGCCGCACTGGCTGCCTTAGGCGCCGACGTCACCATCAGCGTCAAACGCCAGCCCGTGGCGGTTCCGCAAGACCGTCGGCGAACGACTGTAGCTTAGCGGTAGAGGGTTCCTGGTTCCTGGTGCGCGCCTGTGGCGCGTCGTGGGCGCGATCGCCGCCTCCGTCCGACAGCGCAGTACGCCAGAGACCGACGCTCGCGAGTACCTGCCGGCATCCAACGCGCGAAGCGCGCACCAGGAACCAGGAACCACAAAGCCGGCCCCAACAGGCCGGCTTTGCTCCAACATCACAATCAATCTGGGATCGCAACGGGCCCCACCAACGCCTTCCCGCCAGCATCCAACGCGCGAAGCGCGCACCAGGAACCAGGAACCAGGA
>JAQIBG010000097.1 GCA_027859175.1 Planctomycetota bacterium
TGCCCGCACAGGCCAGCGGCCAACTTGGGCTGACCCAGCCTGTTATCACCCATGACACCCCAGGCCGGCGCGCGAACACCCCCGCTCCGAACGCCTCGTCAGTCGCGCCTGCAAGCGTCGCCGCAGCCGTGCCCACCAAGCGCGCCACACCAGGCCGCACACCAAGCTCCACCGGCGCCGCTCCCACCTTGGGTGGCAGCCCCGACGCCAGCCCCGGCCGCACCAGCGTCACGCGCTTTCTCATCGGCGGCCCCGGCGACGACAGCGTTGACTGCGTGATCGCCACCGAGAATGGCGATCTGTTGATTGCCGGCGTTGTGGCTGCTGCTGGCAACCTGCCGCAAGCTGCGAGCATGCATCAACCCCTGGGCCCGCTCGACGGCACAGACCTCCCCTTCCTGGCGCGCATCAGCGGCGACCTGCAGACCCTCCACTGGGTCAGCGCCCTTCCTGGCGGCAGCCTCAAAGCACAACAATTGGCCCTTGGGCCTGATGGCGCGATTTTCCTGGGCGGCAGCCGCGGTAAAAATCTGCACGACCTCGCCGCCAAAGCCGGTCGTCAAGTAGACGCCAACTGGGATCGCAGCAGCATCGCGATCGTCAAATTCGCCAGCGACGGCAGCCAAGTCGACTGGATCTCACCCGGTGGCCCCAATCAGAAAAACTCGAAGGTCACCGGCCTCGTGGTTGACGAGCAGGGCCGCGCCAGCTTCCTGGCCCATCCCGATGGCCGCGGCAAAGCCGCGTACTGCCTCCGTCTCCAGCCCAACGGTGATCACTTTGCCGATTGGGATACGGCCGGCTGGGCGATCTCCCTGCACCACAAAGAAAAGCAATTGCTCGAACCCGGGCAATTCGGCGCGTTCTACCAAACGGTCAACCACACTGATCTCGACGGCCCCGAAGGCTGGCGCGAAATTCACTTCAAGCTCTACAGCATTCGCCAGACCGGTCAGGTACTGCTGCTCGACGACGGTGGCGTGGTGCTTGCCGGCACCCTGGCCTACGACTTCAAAGAAGAGGGTAAAAAATGGTTCCCCGCCTTCGACTACTTCCTCGCGCGTTATGACGCCACCGGCAAGCTCCTGTGGAGCACCAACCTTTACGCCGACGGCGACAGCGTTCACACCCCCGACCAAAAGCCGCAATGCCTCAGCATCGACACCGCCACTGGTGACCTGCTAGTGGGCGTCAAGCAGCATGGCTCGAATCAATACCGCCTGGCCGGAGAACTGAAGGGCGACACCGGCAATATGCTGATCAGCTGGATCGGCCGCGTTGATCTCGCCACCGGCGCCCTCAAGCACGGCTGGTACTGGCACGTCCAGAAGTATCCCGGTTCGGTGAAGTATGACCAGCGCGGCATGCCCACCCACGGCTGGCCCAGCCTGGCCGGCAATCGTATGACCGGCCTCGCCAACGACGCCGAAGGCCGCGTCTGGTTTGCCGGCGGCGCGCCGCACGAGTCGTACACCAGCGCCGACGCCTACGCGCCGTGGCCAGCCGATCGCCGCGACGGCCAACCCTACCTCGCCGCGCTTGACCCAAGCTTCAAGGGCATGGTCTACGCCACCACCTTCGCCGGCACCAGCGGCGGCGGCGCCGCCGAAGCCCTGGCCATGCTCGACACCGGCATCGCCCTAGCGGGCCGCTTCACCGGCACCGGCTTTAGCGACGGCACCGTGCCCAGCTTTGGCCACGCGGATAGCCAGGATCAGGATGGCTGCCTGATTCTCGCGCGGTGGCCCTGAACCGTGGCGTGGGCTTCAGCCCGCGGTCCTGGGTCCTGGGACGGCGCCTGTGGGTTGTAGGGACAGCCAACGGCATCAACAACGACGGGCTGTCCCCAGGGTCCAAGCGCCACAGGCGCGTCCAGGAACCAGGAACCAGGAACCCGATTGTCCAAGCGCGGCTTGCCACTGAGCCCCCTGTTGCTAAGATCACGGGTGATGCCTTGCCGTCCGAAGCTATTTAAGTCATTAAATACCAAGTCATTGCGTGAGTGTCGCAGTTACTTGCAGACGGATGCCATATTCCCCTGGCCTGATTGTACAGTTTCTGTATAAATAGGTCATCAACGAGGGACATTCCATGCACAATCGTGGCTTTACTTTGATCGAACTCCTGGTGGTGATCTCCATCATCGCCATCCTCGCTTCGCTGCTTTTACCGGCCATTGGGATGGCACGGGAGTCAGCGAAAAGCCTGACCTGTGCCAATAATCTCAGGCAAATCGGCCTTGGCATGGTTGGCTTTGATGGCGAGAACGGCGCACCGCCGCCTCCCGTTGATCTTGCCGCCTGCTTCGGCAAGAACGGCCCGGGCACCAGTTGGCCCAAGGTCTACACCTACGACTTGGCGGTCCTCGAATACCTCGACGGTGCGACCAGAATCATGCTCTGCCCCAATGACACGAAGAGCAAACCTACCCCAGCCAGCAAGGGCTTCATTAACGGCTACACCGGCGAGGCGATCTCCAGCACAGCCAGGCTCAGCTACGCAGTCCCCGGTTTGCTGCACCATGGTTCGAGTGCTTCTGGCTACGCGATGTCGTGGGCCCAATTTTGGAAACACGACGGCAGCTCAGAAAACGGAACGAAGTCACTGGCCTCGGTCCAAGACAGCACTGGCACCGTTTTGGTCACCGAGCAGCACATCTCCAACACCGGCGAGGGCAGCATGGGCAGCCCGTGGTCAGGCGTCCAGATACTCCACAACCTGACCAAGCTGAGCGAAGTCCATCGCGGCCGAGCCAACGCCGTGTTCTGCGACGGCCACACCGAGGCCATCACCCAGAAGTCAAGTGTGTTCGGCGCCCCGGTCGTCAGCGGAGACTCCAAGATCGCCGCCAGCAACAAGGGCATGTGGACCCACCTGTCCGGGGACTGATGTGCCCAAACCCGTCCTCATCGGCATTCTGATCGCCGCGGCACTCCTATCTGCCTGGATCAACTACCGGTTCTGGCGGACGCCAGACCCGGTTGAGCCAACAGCGATCAACAGCGAGGCACTCGGCGTCACCGCTCTCGACCTGCTCGATGCACCAGACCAGGCTGAATTCGTTCTTGATGGTGAGACGGTAAACCTGCCCGGCAGCCCACTCCGATTCATTGTAGCCCGCAATCAAAAAGGGTTCGTCCACTTGGCCTGGAGCAATTCGCCCGACCACTTTCCCGACGAAGCCCTGCAAATTAGCACGCAAACCTTCAGCGTCTCCGCTTACGTTGCGGAACCAGGTCGTGCGATTGTGCAATGCTGGCGCAGCTGGGATGAAGCCCGGGGCGGCAATACGCTTACCATCAGCTATCGCTGATCGTAACCACGCCCCAACCGGCCCGCGCAATCCGTACGTCCTGGCCATCCAAGGTGATGCCTTGTCCCCAGCGCAGCTGTCCATGGATGGCAGGCTCACTGTGGATCACAACCGCATCGCCGAGATTCACCAGCACCACCCGTCGTTCCGACCCCGAACGCCACACTTGGCTCCATACCATGACTGAGGTCGCCGCTATGGTTTCGTCAAGCGGCACAAATCCCGCCAAACAAGCCCGTTCAGCAAGGGCTGCACGCCAGAATTCATCGCGCCCCTCCAGTTCAGACTCGAACACAAAGGGCAGCCCTGGCATAAACACATACATCACACTAAGCGCATCGCGCCATGGGCTGGCAGCAGCCTGACGCAACAAGGGGCGGGAGTCGTGGTTGCCGGTAAAGTTCGCACGCATTGCGCCCTTAGGGCGGCTCGCGCGATCAAGCGCGCACCAGTCTTGCCACTGCGCGGCAGTCAACACCGGTTCACCGCGCAACCACCCTGCGTTGAGCCGCTTGGCTAGCCAGCTATTAGCGTACACGGCATCGTGGGCCGGCGCGAACAAGGGCCCCCACACCTCGCCAAGCAGAGCGAAGTCGCTCTTCAACACCCGCATCTCATCGCGCAGACGCTCACCCAGGCGCACGCCGCCAAACATGGTCAACCAGGCTGGCTGGCTGCGGGTAGGGGAAAAATTGGGCTCTTTCCAATGCAGGGCGTCGGTTCGGAAGCCGTCGATATCGAAGGTGTCGACGTTCCAACCGGCCCATTCGAGCATGAATTCTTGGACCTCAGCCTGACCCCAATCGAGGCTCAGCGTATGCCCATTCGGCAGCTCGCCCGGCTTGGGGCCCCAGCCATGCGAGCCAAACGGACGCCCCTGGGCATCGCCAACCAGCCACGCCGGGTGCTCGGCCGCCAAACGCGACTGGTCACCCAGGCCCTGCGGGATGAAGTCGAATAATACTTTCAATCCCAGTTCATGAGCGCGATCCACAAAGGCGCGCACTTCAGCAACCGTACCCACTTGTGGATTGATCGCGTAATGCTCGCTCAGAGCGTAAATATTACCATCCTGACAGGCCCACACCGGCGTTAAGTAGAGCACCGTGAAACCCAGGCCCACCAGGCGCGGCAGTTGCGCCGCCCAATGCGCGATTCCCTGCACACTCGGCATGATTTGCAGCAAGCGTCCACCAGTAAACCAACTGGGGCTGTCATTCGGCGCGCGCATCGCGTCACGATAGGCGCAATCGCGGAACAGCGCCAAGTGCGCATCGAGCCCCCCGTTGCTTGCGAGAACATGCATGCCGTCTGAACTGACGCGCGTACCAGCGCGTAGCCAGGCGCCGCCTTGATAGCGGAAACACACATCAATGAGGCCATCGCGCCCATCGAGCGTCGGGAAACTGGTCGCATGACGACTATGCTGCCAGGCCGAGACCACGCGGCCGCTGGCGCGGTGTTCCACCGCCACCAAGCCCGAGGTCTGATCTGGACACGGTTCGAGCCAGCCTTCGGGATACGGCGGCAAAGGCTCGGCCGTGGTGTCAGCGAGTGCCAGCGCAGCCTGGGCTTGGTAGGGCGTCCCTGGGGCCAAGTATTGCCCCGGCGCCTGCAGCAGACATTCGTCAACGGGCCCGGCCTGCATGCCCGGCATATGGTGATGGAGCGCCAACAAGCGACCCGGCACATCTTCAAACGCAGTCACGCTCGCCGTGATCGCCAGTGGCCCCCAGTCACGATCCAACTGCATCGCCACGTCGAGACGCAGAGCGCCGCTGGTGAAGGCCATGGTTAAACTCGCTTCATCCTCATGCACGGCGGCCTCAAGCCCGCGCCAGGCGACATCGGGGGCCTCAGCCGAAAGCACCACTTCAACAATGGGCCCGGCCCGGCCCAACAAGGGCGTGCCATCCGTTGCCCGCACATCAATCCATGACCCCGTTTGCGGGTCAACCCGCACCGTCATAGCTTGATTACGAATGGTCAACACCGCGCCCGTGCCCATGCCTTTGGTTTAGCATGTGCTTGGCGGAGAACCTAGCGTTTAGCGTGAATCAGCGGCGCCGCAGAGCAAACACGGTGACGTCATCAGCAGTGCTGCCGCCCTCGTGCGCCACGCTGGCGGCGGCGATGCCATCAGCCATCACGCGCATTTCCTCATTAATATGGCGGAATACTTCAGCCACCAAACGGTGCATGCCAAACTCTTCGCCACCCTTACCGGGCGCTTCAACCACACCGTCGGTAAATTGCACCAGCACTTCGTCGCTCGCCAATTCGAACTCAACCGGCGACAGCACCCGCATCAACGTAGCGCTGGGAAGAATACCGATCGCGGCACCCTTAGCACCAATCGAGCGCAAGCTCGGCTCGTCGCCACCGCGGGCAATAATTGCCGGATGATGACCCGCCAACACCGCCGTGCCGCTATCAGACTGATGATCGAACACCGCCGCGAACAGCGTGATAAACTGGCCTGGGAGCAGATCGGTTTTGACGTTTTCGTTGAGTTCACCAAGCAACTTACGCAAATCGTGACCCAAGCCCTGCTTGACCATGATCCGCAAGGCCTTGAGGGCCGAGGTCGCCACCAAGGCCGCCTGCATGCCATGCCCGGTGACATCACCTACCACCATCAGACAACGTTCGTCATCAAGGGTGATCACATCGTAGAAATCGCCGCTGACCTGCTGCTGCGCGCTGTAATGAACGCCGAACTCGTAACCCGGAATGGTGGGCAGACGGGAGAACATGTTGGTCTGTACGTCGCGGGCCTTCTCAAGATCTTGCTGCCGATACGCGATCTCGGCCGAACTCGGCGCGCGACCGGAGTCACGGTATTCAAGTGGGCCGCTTGCCACGCGCTCACGCGCCGGCGTCTCAACGCCGCGAATCCGCCGCGCCAACTCAGCGCGATCCAACAAGCCGCCGTGGCGGGCGAAGGGGCAGGTTGCCAGGGCCTGCGCCATCGCCTTGACTGTCCGCTGCGTCACCAAGCCC
>JAQIBG010000098.1 GCA_027859175.1 Planctomycetota bacterium
AAACAGAAACACCCCGAGAATGAAGCACACCATCACAGCCGTGCCCATCGCCATGCGCAGATCGAGCTCTTCAACCAAGCGTTTGCCCTCGGCGCCATAGCGACTGGGGTCGATTGAGGCGATGTGCTCACGCAGGAGGTAATAGTTCCCGCCGGCGAGCAGGATCATCAAGCCGCCCACCATCATGATCATGACCACGAACCAGCGATGGCGGCTCACCGCTAAGGCATCGAAACGCATGGCCCGATGCTTGAGACGAGCACCGGCGACGGAAGGAGGGACTGGGTTCAGCGCGGGAGCTGGGTGGCGCGCTTGGAGGGTTCCTGGTTCCTGGTGCGCGGTTGGCGCGTCGTGGTCATGATCAACGCGCTCTCGAGACCGTCCAGGGATGGTGGCGAGTTCCGCGAACTTTTAAATGCCGGCATCCAACGCGCGAAGCGCGCACCAGGAACTAGGAACTAGGAACCAGGAACCCTCAAAGATCAATCTGCAACGACACCGGGCAGTGATCAGATCCCTCAACATCAGCGTGGACCTGGGCCTCAGATGCACGCTCGCGCAGCCCTGGGGAGACGGTGGCGTAGTCGATGCGCCAGCCCACGTTGCGGGAGCGTGCGCCGCCGCGGAAACTCCACCATGAATAGGCGTCAGCCAAGTCGGGGTTTTCCTCGCGGAACACGTCGTGATAGCCCAGTTCGTCGATGTAGCGATCCATCCAGGCGCGCTCTTCGGGCAGATAGCCCGCGCTGCCCTCATTGGGCTTGGGGCGGGCCAGATCGATCGGGCGATGCGCGATGTTGTAGTCGCCCAACAGCACCGTTTCGCAGCCGGCATCGCGCCATTCTTGCAGGAAGGCCTCCATCTGGGCACAGAAAGCGAGCTTATAGTCGAGCCGTTTACCGCCATCTTGGCTGTTGGGGAAATACGCGCTGACTACCAACACTTGGCCAAACAGCGCGCTGATCACGCGCCCTTCGCTGTCAAACTGGTCGTCACCACAGCCGAGGACCACCTCGTCGGGCTCGTCACGGCTGAACAGGGCCACGCCGCTATAGCCAGCCTTTTCGGCCGAATGCCACGCCGCATGCCAGCCCGACGGTGCTTGCATAGCCTCGCTCAGCTGCTCTGGGCGCGCTTTGGTCTCCTGGATGCCGACCACGTCGACCCCAGGCACCACCTCCCATGGCAACTGGCCTTTGCGCTCAACCGCGCGGATTCCGTTCACATTCCAAGACAGGCAACGCATGATGGCAGGAAATATAGCCGGGGCAGCGTGATCCAATCGCTAACTCGCTACGGCCCGCCCAGCCCTGGCATCGGCTCCGACACCAGCGATACTCACCGGCATGGCACGCAGCGATCGCAATCAGGTCATCGGCCTTGTCTTGATTCGAGTGGGCATTGGCATCTACCTGCTCACCTTCGGCCTCGCCGACCTGCTCGGTGGTCCCGCCCGCTGGACCGAACAAGGCGATAAGCTGGCGTATATTGGACTGGCCTTCATGCCGGCCTTCTGGGGCTTTGTGGCCTCACTGGCCAAGTTGACTGGCGGCATTCTGCTTGGCCTGGGGTTCTTATTCCGCACCACCTGCACCACTCTCGCGGTGCTGATGCTTGCCGCCGCGATCGCCAAAATCGCCGCCTCGCAGGGCTTGGTCAGTGCCCTTATTGACTCCAGCCACGCCGGCAGCCTGCTCGTCATTTTTGCCGGCCTAGCGTTCATCGGCCCGGGCCGCATTGCGCTCGACCGCCGCTACTCCATGACCCTGACCAAGCGGATCGAGCGCTCCGATACTGCTTCCGGCTGACCCTGGCATCGCGACCACACGCGCTAGGCTGCGCACCATGCGTTCCTGCCTGAGCACCATCATTATCTGCCTGAGCACCTTCCTTATCGCCATCGTATTGGCCCTCAGCGGCTGCGGCTCGCGCTATGCGGTCGAAACCGACTACGATCAGGAATACGACTTCGCGAACGCCGCCGGCACCTTCACCTGGCTGCCCCAGCGTGAAACCAAAGAGCCGATGGTCGACGAGTTGACCGCCACCCGCATCGTCAACGCGCTGGAAGCTGGGCTCGCCACCAAGGGCATTACCCCCGCGCCTGCCGGCAGCGAAGCCCATATCGGGTTGCGCTACTACGTGGTGGTGGTTGAACGCATGGACGTGCAAACCTTCAGCTCGGGCGTTGGTTACTACGACAACTGGTACGGCATCAACAGCGGCAGCACCCGCACCGTCACCACCCCGTATCAGCGCGGCACTTTGGTTCTCGACATCGTCGACAAAGACCAAGACCGCCTGATCTGGCGCGGCAACGTCAGCACGCGCCTCAAAGAGGACCGCAGCCCCAGTGAGCGCGACCAAATCGTAGCCGATGCCGTCGCCGCCCTGCTGGCCGAGTTCCCGCCCGCGAAGTAATCAGTTGCCGCTGAGTACCTGAGCTTCAAGCGTAAGCTCGGCGCTCGGATCTTGGTCGGCAAACACCGCCGGGCTGGCGCTGGTTTCGCTGGGCAGCGCACCATCCAACAACCACCCATAGCCCGGCACCGTTTCTACCGTCAGGCGCCGAGTTACCGGAACAGCCAGCGTCACCACGGTCACCGCACTGCTGGCCGCCGACACATTGCCGGCCGCGTCTGCTGCGCGTACGCTGAATGCGTAACTCGTCTCGGCCTGCAAGCCGATCACCGTGAAGCTGGTGCCGGCACTGGTGCCAATCTGACTGCCATCGCGCAGGATGCGGTACGTCGTCACGCCAACCACATCGCTGCTGACGGCCCAATCGAGTTGGCACCCAGTGGCGCCCACTTGACTGGCCACCGGCTGGCCCGGCACCGAGGGCGCAGTGGTATCGACCACGGTGATGGTCTTGGAACTCGCAGCGGTACTGCGCCCTCCGGCGTCAGTTGCCGTCGCATCGATGCGATAATTACCAGGAGTGCTGGCAACCCAACTCGCCGTCCAGCCCCCCGCAGAACTGGTATCGGTGTAATCCAACACCGCACTGCCACCGGCACTGGGCGTAATCGTGAAGCGAACACTGCTCACTGTTGATTCAGCTGAACTCACCGTGGCCGCCAGGCTCACCGTCGCCCCAGCTTCATGGCTGCTGCCACCACTCGGCGCTGAAATCGACACCGTCGGCGGATCAATCCCCGCCGAATCAGCTAGCGTTACCACAGTCGCCGTGCTGCTGGCCGCCGACACATTACCGGCCGCGTCTACCGCGCGTACACTGAACGCGTAACTCGTCTCGGCCTGCAGGCCGGTCACGGTGAAACTGGTGCCGGCGCTGGTACCAATCTGGCTGCCATCGCGCAGAATGCGATACGTCGTCACGCCAACCACGTCGCTGCTGGCAGCCCAATCGAGTTGGCACCCACTGAAGCTCACTTGACTGGCCACCGGCAGACCCGGTGCCGAGGGCGCAGTGGTATCGACCACGGTGATGCTGGTGGAACTCGCGGCGGTACTGCGCCCTCCAGCGTCAGTTGCCGTGGCATCGATGCGATAATTACCCGGCGTGCTGGCAACCCAACTCGCCGCCCAGCCCCCTGCCGAACTGGTATCGGTCTGATCCAACACCGCGCTGCCACCAGCACTGGGCGTAATCGTGAAGCGAACACTGCTCACTGTTGATTCAGCTGAACTCGCCGTGGCCGCCAGGCTCACCGTCGCCCCAGCTTCATGGCTGCTGCCACCACTCGGTGCGGAGATCGACACCGTCGGCGGATCAGCCACCGTCACCACGGTCGCCGAACTACTCGCCGCTGACACATTGCCGGCCGCGTCAACCGCACGCACGCTGAACGCGTAACTCGTATCAAGCTGCAGGCCGGTCACGGTGAAGCTGGTGCCGGTGCTAGTGCCAATCTGGCTGCCATCGCGCAGGATGCGATACGCCGTCACGCCAACCACATCGCTGCTGGCGGCCCAATCGAGTTGGCACCCAGCGGCGCCCACCTGGCTGGCCACCGGCTGGCCCGGCACCGAGGGCGCAGTGGTGTCGACCACGGTGATGCTGGCGGAACTCGCAGCAGTGCTGCGCCCATCGGCGTCAGTCGCCGTCGCATCGATGCGATAATTACCCGGCGTGCCGGCAACCCAACTCGCCGTCCAGCCCCCAGCCGAACTGGTATCGGTTCGATCAAACACCGCGCTGCCGCCGGCACTGGGCGTAATCGTGAAGCGAACACTGCTGACCGTCGATCCAGCAGAACTCGCCGTGGCCGCTAGGCCCACCCCCGCCCCGGCCTCATGGCTGCTACCGCCACTCGGCGCTGAGATCGACACGCTCGGCGGATCAACCACCACAACAGCGGGGGCCCGCTCATGCGGACCGATGTCGAGCGCCGCACCAAGCGGCAAGCTCGCGCCGAAGAAGTCTTGCCCACCGTCATCGCTAATCGCGAGCGTCGACAGGTCTTGCCCCGCGTCGATGCAGGGCGAGGCGTCTGCGAGCCGGAATGCCGTGAGAGCATCAAGCTGGGCAACACTTGTCGGCTTAGGCATGGATGCGAGGTCGACCATGCCTGGATCGGCCTGAATACCCAGTGCTGCTCCCGACCGTGTCTCGGGGGTACCGGCAGCAGTCCGCCACGCCGCCAGCGAATCATAGGTAGTGCCACCCCACACGTAGTCGTGATTGCCATCGATGGCGTGCCAGGCGTTGCCCTGGAAGGTAAATGCGGAAGTGTTGCTACTCTTGACCAGGTCCAGGCCACGCTGACTCACAAAGATATTATTGAAGAAGCGGATGTTGCGCATGCCGCCGCTTTGGTAGTCCACCACTGGCCCAGTGGTATTCGGCCCAGCCACAATCAGGTTGCCGTAGAAGTCGATGTTTTCGCAGAGACTCGCGTCAGACTTGCCGTTCCAAAAATGAATCCCGCCCATGCCGTTAGCGCGGCCGTCGTTGAAGCTAACATTATACCGAATCGCATTGTCGCGCAGCGGTGCAGCGCCGACAAATTCGGCCACCAGAAAGCCCGGACCCTGATTGTCGTAGCTATAACAGTATTCGATCACGCAGTTGACTGCGCCACCGTCGAGATCAAAG
>JAQIBG010000138.1 GCA_027859175.1 Planctomycetota bacterium
GGCGGCGAGGATGGCGATGATGCTGACCACCACCAGCAACTCGATCAGGGTGAAGCCCCGACGGGTCACGGCGTGCTTGCAGGCGGGGTGAGGCTCAGGCTAATCACACCTTGTACGTCGATTAACTCGAGCGGGAAGGTGCCGCCATCGCGGGCCACGGCCCATACGGCGCGACTGCCTTCGAATTGCGTGCCGCGCTTCTGCGACTTGGGCTGGCCAAACTGCTTGCTCAGACTGGCAACCGCTTCATTCCAGGTGGGCGCTGCGGTCAATTCGGCCGATACCTCGGTCATGCGCTGGAAGGAGTAAGACAGTTTCACCACGGCGGGGGAATCGAGCAGGAGTTGCCCGGCGTCGATCACCACGTGTTCGCCGTCGCTGCGGACCGTCAGGCCTTGCTTGCCAAGGGTTGCGATGGCGCGCTCGGCGTCGGTGTCCCAGTTGAGTCCAGCAAGTGGGAACCACAGGCCGGCGCGTGAAGGCTGGGTGCGTTTGGCTTGCTCGGCTTCGTCGACCACGATCTGGAGGGCGTCGACTGCGGCTTCGCGGGCGGCGCCTCGGCTCGTGATATGCAGCAGACCGAGGAATTGTTCGTGGCCATGCAGGCGGACGGCACCGTCGCTATCGATAGCCTGGCGCATGCGTTCGCGACGCGCGAAGTCATGCACGATCAACTCGCCGCTGGCGGCGCTCGGTAGGGCGATGGTGAAGCCAACCTTATCGACGATAACCGGTGCGTGGCCTTCGCTACGGCGTGCCTTGATCTGGTTGAAGGGGCCGCCGAGCTTGCCGGTGAGGTCAATATCGAAGCCGCTGTTTTGGGCGTGGGCCGTGGCCGAGACCCAGGCCTGCCGACAGTCGACCGCCAGGTCTTTGTCATCGGCGCTAACCAGGGCCACCGCGGCGAAAGGCAGATCGAAGCCGGAGAACGCAATGCCGTCGGCAAAGGTGTGGGCTGCGGTTTTGCCAATCAAGAACTTGGCCTTGGGGGTGTCGACAATCAGACGCCCGTTGGGCCAGTCCCAGGTAATGGCGCCGGCTTGCACGGCGGTTTCAGGCATGGTGCGCGGCGCGTCGTCGGGCCATTTGACGGCAAAGTCAGCGTCGGGCTCGAAGGCCATGCGGCAGCCGCGCTGGAACGCAGCGGCAGCTTGGCCGATGCCGTTGATGTGCTTGCCGCCGAAGATGGCCTCGGCGCCGACGCGCACGGTGATCGGGTCAGGAGCGCTTGGCAGGTAACCGCCGAGGAAGGCCTGGCCGGCAGCCGCGATGCTGGCGCACATTACTGGGTCGGGTCCGTGAATGACCATGGTCCAGAAATGGTCGTGGTTGCCGTTACTCATGGTCTCAACCATGTATTGCTCGTCGACCTGTGGATCGCGCGGGCCACCCCAGTAGTGGAAGAAGATGGCGTCCCAATCTTGCCACGCGCCGAAGCTGGCGGCCATGAAGGGGTATTCGCTGCGATGCGGGCTGGGTCGGCCGCGGTTGGTTTCGTAGATCACGGTGGGCTTGTTGGCGACGGAGGTTTGGTCCATCACGTACAAGGACGGCGGTTTGGTGAGATCGCTGCCGTAGTTCCAAAAATACATGCCGAAGTTTTGCACGTCGCCGCCGCTGTTGGCGTAGGCCCAGGGCGTGTGGGGTTGGTATTGGGTGTCGAAGCTGAACGGGGTTACCGCAACGCCAACGCCCTCGGGCGCGTGACTGCGCGCGTGATCCCGTATCCGACTGAGGAAGGCCATGTGGCGCTCGCAGATAAAGCGGACGACATCGGCCGCGCGTGCTTCCGGCCAGCCCTTGCGCTCTTTTTGCAGCGGAGCCAGGGCGATGGCACCATCGAGCGCTTCGCCGTCTTTGAGTTCGCCCCAGACGGCGGTGAGGGCGGCTTGGTCGGGGTAGCGCTGACGCAGGAAGTCCATCCAGGATGCGTCAAACTTGGCTTGAAAGTATTTTGGCAGTTTGCGCAGCTTGCCTTCGAGCAGGTCTTTGACGACGCGCTTCTCGTTGGCGAGTTCGTGAATGGCGATGATCTCGTCTTCGGCGTAGCGAATGCCGGTGTAAGGATTGACGCGCTCGAGGATCTGCGAGGTGGCGCGCTCGCGCACCAGCGCCATGCGCTCATCAACCATGCCCAGATATTTAGTGAGCTTGCTGGGGTCGCCTTTGCCTTCTTTGAGTGCGGCCGCCCATTCGGCGAAGTCGCCACCGTCGTCAACGAAACTGCCGGGCAGTTCAGCGCCGGGGATCCAGTCGCGCATCAGGAAGGTGGCCATGACCCACAAGCCCTGCTCGCGGCATTCGGCGTAGGCGCGGTCAAACTTGTCGAGGCTGCTGTTATCGCCCTTGGTGCTGGGCGGCAGTTCGCCGCGTTTGCCGTATTCGGCAGTTTGGGTGGGGGTGGTGCTTTTTTGGGTATTAGGGCCCCACAGGCGGTAGGCGTTGTAGCCGAGGTTGCGCAGGCGTTCCTTGGAGCCGTAGCCCATGGTGCCCCACAGGCGCAGGCGTTCGCCGCCGTAGGTGAGGTGGCCGTCGACTACTGTAACGAACACGCCATCGCGGAACGGGGTTTCGCGCGGGAATAACTGGGTGGCGGGTTGATCAACGATGATGGCCTGCGCTTCGGGGCGTTGGCCACGTTTGCCGCCAGTGAAAATCGATACGGTGCCGGCGCCGCTCCAGCGCAGCTGAGCCACGGTGCCGAGCGCGGTGCTGCGCAAACCGTTCAGGGTGACACGTTGGGTGCCGGCTTCAGTTGGGGTGATGCTGGCAACAACACTATCCTTGGCCACTGCCTCAAGGGTACCGCCAAGGTTCTCTTCGGAGATCTTGAGTTCGATGTCGAGGGTGATGTCGCGCAGGTCTTCCGGTGCGGTCAGGAGGCGATCAAACAGGCCGGCGTGCCAGCGGATCTCGCAGGCCGCGCCTTGGCCCAGCGTGGCCTGACTTGAGCCGGTTAGGTTCTCGCGCGTGCGCACCGAGGTTTGCAGGGCTTTGCCGTCGAAGCGTAGAATGATGCCGTGATTGGGAACGCTGCCGTCGGCCCAGCCAGACACGAGCTCAGCCATGCCGTCAATCACGACTAGGCGCTTGCCACCTTGAGGGTCGTCGAGCTGGAGGCTCGCAATCGCCGTGGATTCATAGTCTTTGCCCTTGCGGGGGCCGCTCCACTCGGCGTGGCCGCTGCTTGACCAGGTCGCCGTTTCCTTCCACGGCACAAGCATGCGGTGAACGCTGAAGCGGCCGGAGCCGGGGCGGCTGACGCCACCCATCGGGAGCTGCAGCCGGGCTTCGGCAACGGCGACGAGCTGATCATCGGCGAACCGGATCAGGCCAACCGACCACCCGTTATCGCGCAGGGCGAGCGAGGTCTTGCTCGACAGGTCGTCTTCATTGCCTTTCCACAGGTGGACGTCGGCAACCGGTACCAGCAGCTTGGCCTTGGGGCCAGTGCCGAGTTCGAGCGCGACGCTGCGGCCGCTGATGGGTTGATTGACCGCGGTCAGAATTGGACGCGGCAGTTGAATCGTGGCTTCAGGCAGTTCGGCCGCTGCGAGGCCGAGGCAGGCTGCGGCGGCCAGAATGGTGAGGGTTATGAAACGATGGCTGTGCATCCATCTCTCCTTGGGGGCTACCTGACCACGATAGGATTGCGGCCCTGGCACCGCAAGCCGAGCGTCTTGACGAAGGTGGACATATTTGCCTGAGAGGACGGCTTTTTCGAATAAGGACCGACCTGGCCAGATGGCGTATAAGAATCTATGGATAAAGGAAATACGACTTATCTACCGCAGAATTGATGTCGCTACGGGTGGGACTGGTTTGCGTTGAGCGCCGACATTTTGTCCTGCGACGAGGGCACGGATCGTGGTCCTGGTGGGCCTGATTGGCCGAATCTCTGGTCATAAAGTGCAAGAACACGCGCACGGTGCATTCACCCCGAGGCGCCAGTGAGGCATAATCGCAGCCATGACACGCCCGAACATCATTCTGATTACCACCGACCAGCAACGTGGCGATTGCCTCTCGGTCAACGGCCACCCTGAAGTGCGCACGCCGTTTCTCGACAGTTTGGCGGTGCGTGGGGTGAATTTTCGGCGCGCCTATACCACCTGCCCGGTGTGCATTCCGGCCCGCCGCTCGATCATATCAGGGCTCCATGTCGGCAGTCATGGACTTAATCGCAACCACGAGGCGGCGCCCTTTTCGGCGCCAGCCACCATGCCTGGCCTGCTGCGGGAAGCCGGCTATCAGACCCAGTTGATCGGCAAGTTGCACGTGGCCGAACCGGGTGTGCGGCATGGCTATGATAATATTATTCAGTCAGAAACCCCCAACGACCGCCGCCGCACGAGTCATCAACGGCGTAACGATTATGCCGATTGGTTTGAGCGACAGAGCGATGCGCCGCACACCTTGGCTCAGGGCATCATGTCGAACGACCGCACAGCGCGGCCGTGGCCGCTGCCTGAGCACCTGCATCACACCAACTGGGTGACCAATGCCGCCGCCGATTTTCTCGAGCGCTACCGTGATCCCAGCGCGCCGTTTTTCCTGCATCTGAGTTACTGGGCGCCGCATCAGCCGGCCCTGCCGCCGCAGCCCTACTGGGATCGCTATATCGGCACCAGCTTTACGCCCGCGATGGGTTCCTGGGTGCCCGAGCGTGAGTGGCAACCGGGCCTGCCCTTGCCGGCCCAGCGCGGCCCGTTTCAACTCCGCGAGATGCGGGAGCATGCCGCCGGCTATTACGGTTTGATCAATCATGTCGATGATCAGCTCAATTATTTGTTCGACCGCTGGAGCTGCTCGCCCTTATCGAGTGCCGACCGGCCAACCTGGATCATCTTCAGTTCTGATCACGGCGAACAGTTGGGTGATCACCACCTGTTCCGTAAAACGGCGCCGTACGAGGGCTCCACACATGTGCCGATGTTCATCGCGCCGCTGAGGGGCACGGTTGATGCCCCGGGCGATAGCCAGCACCTCGCTTGCCTGGAAGATATCCTGCCGACCTGTTGTGAACTGGCGGGCGTAGAGTTGCCCGACCACTTGGGTGCCGAAGACGGGCGCTCCTTGGTGCCGGTGTTGAACGGCGGGAGCAACGGTCGCAGTCATATTCACGGCGAGGGCCGCTGGCAGGGCCAGCATTGGCGTTACCTAGTGGAGGGCGACCGCAAGTACATCCGGTGGACCGCTACTGGTGAAGAGCAGGTATTTGATCTCGCCAGCGACGCGCACGAATGCGCCGATGTATCGGGCAACTGTGATTTGGCGCCGATGCGCAGTCGCGTTGATGCGTGGCGGGCTCAGGCGGTCACCAATGGCTGCGACGGTGACGCTGCTTTGGCGCCCTGCGCTGGCGCAGCGCCACAGGCGGTGTGGGGCTAGCGTGATGTCCTGCTAGGCGACGAAGGCGAGGTAGTAGAAGGTCCAGCCACTCAGGGTGGTGCAGCACAGGTCGAGGAAGGTCAGCTTGCCGAGGCGGCGATGCAGCACCGAATGCGGCGCGGGTGCGGGTGGGCGGGGAAAGCCACGCCAGGCGCCGATGATGGTCCACAGGAGCAGCACCAGGCTGCTGACGGCGAAGGCCAGGTGAACATACAGGGCCGGGAAGACCCACGTGTCGTAGTAGGGGCTGGGCATGGCGGCTTCGCGCCAGCCGTTGACGCGCACGTCGATCTCGAAGGCCAGCACGGCTGCGATTAAGACCAGCCCAATGCTGCCATTGATGCGCATGTGCAGGCGCAGGTTCCCTCGTTTGGCTTGTACGATGCCAAATAGCATC
>JAQIBG010000199.1 GCA_027859175.1 Planctomycetota bacterium
CATAAAGGGAAGCTGGCAATCGTTACCGAAATGGCCGACATGTCGAGCGGGAATCAGGGCCGTGGCCGCGTTGCCGTGCTGCTGCAAGTCCGCTCACAGCCCGGGAATGCTAAATCGCAAGGCCACCAAAGATGAAGGCGTGGATTTGGTGACCAAACACCACCGCCAGCACTGCGCCCAACGCCAAGAACGGGCCAAAGGGGATTTCGCGCCCTTTCCCCAACAAGCGCACCGGGATGCCAACCACCGCCCCCACCACCGAGGCCAAGAAGAAGGTGTAGAGCACGCCGGTGGGCCCGATGATCGCGCCAATCGGCGCCAAAAACTTGACGTCGCCAAAGCCCATCGCGTTGCGTCGGAAGGCCATCGTTCCGAGCAGGCCAACCACATACAGCGACATCCACCCGGCCATGCTGCCCATCAGGGCCTGCGCATAGGGCACCAAAGCCGACGCCACCACGCCGCCACGCGGCCCGGCCGACTCAGCCACCATGGTCAGCACCACCAAGGCTATCACCTGCAGCGCGGTGACGGCGCAGAACCACCACACGCCCACCGCGAAGCCACGGTGGTCTTCATCGCTCCAACGCTGCTCCTCCGGGCAGAAGTGCCCATACACCCAGCGTGCCGCCGGCACCGAGAGCGCCAGAAAAGCCAGACAGGGCAGCAAAATCCACAGCACTGAACTGGTTCCGGCCCAGGGGTCACTGAGCACGCTCATTCCGGTATGCGTCTCAAACCAAGGCGCCGGACTCCACAACATGAGATTGATCGGCGTGAGCACGGCCAAGGCTGGTGCCACCAATTGCCACGGCTTGGTGAGCTCGTCAGGAATGATGGTGTGATCGTAATCGATCATCGAGCAGGCCCACAGCCACCACACCATGATCAAAATCGCCGCCGCCCCGGCAGCCCGACTGTAACGCGGGTCGACACCAAGCTCGCTCAGCCACACCGGCGGCGCATAGCTCGGCATCACAAACACAGCATACACCACGCCAGCTGTCATGAGCCCAACCAAGGCCTCACCAATACAGTAGCGCACGCTGAACGGCGCCTGGCAGAAGCGACACCGACCACGCAGCAGCAACCAGCTGAGAATCGGGATGTTATCGTAGCCGCGCACGCCAGTACCGCAGCTGTAACAACGGCTTGGCGGATGCACCACGCTCTCATTGCGCGGCATGCGATGGATCACCACATTGAGGAAGGAACCAATGAAGGCGCCCATCAGGAAACCGATCGCAGCAAGTAGCACGCGGCTACGCTGTGACCGGCGCGGCCCAGGTCAACGACTCCCCGGCCTGAACCACACCACGTCGCTCATGCGCCGGCAAATGACGAAAGCCCCCGCTTGCTTGGCCCCTCGCAGACCGAAAGTGCTGGTGTCCACCCGCGCCGGAGCCTCTATCCATGCCAAGTGTGTGTTTCGTTTGTCTGGGCAATATCTGCCGTTCACCAATGGCCCAGGCAGTATTCGAGCACCTCATCAGCAAGCGCGGCATTGATGACGACTGGACGGTAGACAGCGCTGGCACCGGCGCCTGGCACGTTGGCGAACCACCCGACCCACGCACCCTCAAGGTGCTGAGCAAGCACCAGATCAACACCGACCAGGTTGCTCGCAGCGTGCACGACAGCGACTTCGCCGCCTTCGACTACCTGCTAGCGATGGATGAAGACAACCTGCGCGTGCTTCAAGACCGCGCGCCGGCCAGTTGCGACGCCGAAATCAACCTGCTCGGCGACTACGACCCCGAAGGCCGCGGCGAAGTCCCCGACCCCTACTACGGCGGCCCCGACGGCTTCGACAACGTTTACGCCATGGTCAGCCGCTGCTGCGAATCCTTCCTCGAAGCCAACGCCGACTGAGCTCTGCGCTGCGCGCGGCTGCAGGAGGAAGTCGAGGGAGTTGAGGGTTTGAGTGAGGGTGGAAGGTCGGGGTTTGGCCCGCTCGGCGCCAAGCTCTGTGCCAGCTTTACGACCTGGTCCAAGTTCTGGGATGACCACTAAAGACGCCTCGTCTGGTCAATCAGGCCAAACCAAACATTCTCAATCTCATTCTAGACCTCAACTCCCTCGACTTCCTCCTGCAAGCTAGCGCAGCGATCTTCAACCAAAACTACCAGGAGAACACGGCCTTGGCTGTTTCGCGTGCGCGTTTGGGCAGGGCTTCAGGGTCGCCGGCGCGGATCTGGGCGGCCACGGCGTCTTTGGTTGTGATGCCAACGCCGGGCAGGGCGTCGGCCATCCAGGGTTCGGCGCTGTTGTGCGGCAGGCGGTGGTCAGGGCTGGGGTCGGCGCGCATAGCGGCGAGGCCGACGATGGCGAGCACCAGCGCCAGCACCAGCAGGCGCACCGCGTAGCGGTCAGCCATCAGACCAGGCCCTGGTAAAACGCAGGTGGCCGGCGCCATCGGCCTCGTGACGACACTGCAGGCCATGCTCGGCGCAGCAGGCGGCGACGCGCTCGGCCTGGGCGAAGCCGTGCTCGAGCCACAATACACCGGCCGCGCCAAGCAGACGCGGGGCATCGGCAATCAACTCGCGCACCAGGGCCATGCCCTCATCAGGCGCGAACAGCGCCTGTTGCGGCTCATAATCGAGCTCGGGGTCACACAGTTGGCGTTCGTTGTCGCCGATATACGGCAGGTTGGCCACCACCATGCGCCAGTCGCCGGGCAATTCCGTCGCCAGGTGGCCTTTATGGAAGGTCAGCGTCAGCTGGTGACGCTCCGCGTTGGCGCGAGCCACCTCCAAGGCGGCGGCCGACAGGTCGGTGGCGTGCACCTCGCAGACGCTGTGACGCTGACACAGAGCTAGGGCGATGGCACCAGAGCCGGTGCCCACATCGAGAATGCGGTCGCCCGCGCCTGCCTGCGCCAGATCAGCCGACACCAGCTCAACCAACTCTTCGGTTTCCGGCCGCGGCACCAGCACATCGGGCCCCACGGTCAAGTCGAGACCACAGAAGGGCTGGGTGCCCAGCACGTAGGCCAACGGTTCGCGCTGGCCGCGGCGCTGGATGCGCTCGCGCAGCATCAAACGCTCGGGCTCAGCCACCGGCATGTCAAAGCGGGTATAGAGCTCAAGACGACTGAGACCCAAGCCTTCGGCGAAAATCCACTCGGCCTCACGCCGCGCATTGTCGATGTCATGCTTGGCGAGGTAATCCGCGCCACGTTGTAGCAAATCCAACAATGAGCCTTCGCTTGGCATGTGCGCATCGGAGCGTGGGGCCACCACGTGTCCAGTGCTTGTCACGCGTGGCTAAAACATGAGCCTCGACTTGCCCCAAGGTAAGACCTCCACATAACTTGTCTCCATGCACAACGAGTTGCTCACCCAAGTACTAATGGTGCTCGCGCTGGGATTGCCAGTGGTGATGGTGTTTCGCCGTCTCGGTGTCAGCGCCTTGGTCGCCTACTTGGTGACCGGCGTGCTGGTTGGCATGATGGGCACGGTCGATGGCCATGATCTCGAAGTGCTGGCCGAGATGGGCGCCACCATGCTGCTGTTCTCGATTGGCCTGGAGATGGACCTCCAAGAGCTGCGCGTGCGCATGCGCAAGATCCTGATCGGTGCGGTCGGTCAAATTGGCTCCACCATCGTGGTCGGCATGCTGTTGATGATGGCCCTGGGCAAAGACCCGGCCACCTCCTTCGCCCTCGGTTGCTGCCTCGCGCTGTCGTCCACCTTGATGGTCATTCGTGCTTTGGATGAGAGCGGCCTGCGCAATCGCGAAGAAGGCAAAACCGTGCTCGGCTTGTTGCTGGCGCAAGACTTCGCCATCGCGCCGATGCTGGTTGCCATGACCATGGTGCTGCCCTCCAAGGGCCACACTTTGCCGATCTGGCAAACCGGCGCTGGTTTGGTTGGCGTGGTGTTCGCCACTATTTTACTGCGCCGCCTGGTGGCCTCCAAACTGTTTAGCCGCATTCAAGACGCCGGCCTGCCCGAACTCGAAGTTGCCTTCGCCGTTACCACCGCGCTCGGCGCCGCCTGGTTCACCGAAAGCATGGGCCTTGGCGCTGCCATCGGTGCGTTCTGCGCTGGCCTGGCCCTGGGTGGTGACGAACACCGCCACACCATCGAAACCGCCACCCGCCCCCTGCAAGGCCTGCTGGCAATCGTGTTCTTCGTGTCGGTGGGCATGCAGTTCGACCCCAGCTTCGTGCTCGCCAAGTGGCCGCTGGTGCTGGCCGGTCTGGCCGTGTCAGTGGTGATCAAATCAGCCTTGGCCGCCCTGGCATTCCGAGTGGCCGGCATGAAAACCCGCAGCGCGATCGGCGCCGGCATCATGGTTGGTCAAGTCGGTGAATTCAGTTTCGTGCTCGCTGCCGCCGCCCTGCGCGGCAGCGGCAACGCCGAAGACAACCTGATCTACAATCTGGTCATTTCGATCGCCTGTCTCTCCCTCGCCGGCACGCCCGCCCTCGTTGCCATCGCCCAGCGCTTACTGCCGCGGCCTGAATTGGCCCGGATTACCACCAAGGGCGACACCGTTGTCGTTGCCGGCCTCGGCCCGGTGGGCAATACCGTGGTGCAAAACCTTCACGCCGCCGGCTACCCGCTAATGCTGGTCGACCGCAACGAAAAGCTGCTCGAGCCCTGGGCCAACACCGCCAAGATCCACTGCCATCAAGGCCGCATCGAAGACATGGAAGACTGGCTGCCAGCGCTCGGTGAACGGCCGCGCGTGGTCATCCTCACCTTCCCGATTGCCGACACCTCAGCCCTGGTTGCCGACCGCCTGCTCCGCCTCGCGCCAGGCCTGCTGATCATCGCGCGATCGCAATTTGAAGCCCAAATTCCAACCCTGATCAACGCCGGCGTCCACCACGTGATCTGCGACGAACACGCCACCGCTAATGCGCTGGCGCCGCTGCTTGATCGCGTGCTCGGTGACCCACGCAGCCAGGCCATGATCGACGAAGCCGCGCGCCGCAAAGCCGAAGCCACCAGCAGAGGCACCAGTCGGATTCAGAAGGCGCCTGATCCCGAGCCTACACGACCCGGCGCTGACGAATAGTTTCCGCGTACCAGCGCGCCGATTCCTTGGGCGTGCGCACTTGCGTTGCAAAATCGACGTGCACCAGGCCGAAGCGCTTATCGTAGCCGTGCAGCCACTCGAAGTTATCCATAAACGACCACAGGTAATAGCCGGTCAGCGGTAGCCCCTCGGCCACGGCGCGCTGCACGCCCTTCAGGCTCTGGCGTAAATACATGATCCGATCGAGGTCATTGATCCGCCCGTCACGACTGAAGCTATCAGCGCAGCAGCAGCCATTCTCGCTGATCACTATCTCCCCGGCAAAGTTGAACACTTCGCAGGTTAAACGGCAATGCCAGTACAGGCTCTCGGGCACGAAGTTCAGCCAGCCCATGCCACCAAATTCAGGATACGCCTTGGGCAGCGCCACCTGCTCATAGCCGCGCGCATTATCAGCCGCGCGCACGTAGCCGGCGCTGTACACGTTCAGGCCGAGTTGATCGATCGGTTCGGCAATCGCGGCCAAATCCTCATCGCTGATCGGCGGCAACCAGCCATCGCGCTCACCGCGCGCCACCCAATCATCCGGCAAGCTCCCAGTCAACGCGGCGTGGAGCTTGAGCGGGCTACTGGCCTCAACGAAAGCCGCCTTGGCCGCTGCAACATCGGCTTCAGATTCGGTTACCGGCACCAACGCGCCTTCGTTGTGGGCCCAACCCACCCGGCACGGCTGCGGACTCGCCGCGCGAATCGCCCGCACCGCTGCGCCGTGCGCCAACATCGCGTGTAGCACGGTTTGTGTGCGCTCGGCCGCCGAAGCAACTTGCACCGCCGGCGCGTTGAGCCCCTCGTAGGGCCTGCCAACGTAGTGGCCCCACTCGGTAAAACAGGCCACCTCGTTCAAGGTCACCCAATCGCTGCAGCGATCACCCAAGCGCGCCACCACAATCCCGGCGTACCGCGCGAAGTCGTCAACGATGCGGCGCGAGGTCCAGGCGCCGTATTGGTCAACCAGCGCCTGTGGGGTATCCCAGTGAAACAAGGTGATCATCGGCGTGATCCCACGCGCCAACATCCCGTCCACCAAGCGCTCGTAAAACGCCAAGCCGGCTTCGTTAACCGCACCATTGCCATCCGGAATCACCCGCGGCCACGCCACCGAGAAACGGTAATGCTTGATGCCCAGCGCGGCCATCAGGTCGAGGTCGGCCTCCCAGCGATGGTAATGATCACAGGCCACCGCCCCCGTATCTCCAGTGCGCACAAAACCCGGCTGGCGGGCGCACACATCCCACGCGCTCGGGCCCTTGCCGTCTTCATCCCAGGCGCCTTCGATCTGATGCGCGGCGGTGGCGGTGCCGAAGCGGAAGGTGTCAGGAAAGCAATACGACTGGCTCATGATGGCTCCTTTGGCTTTTCGTTGCCCATATTAACCCAAATTTTCCAGCTATCCATCGACCAATACTCCATCAATATACATTTTCTCATGTCCGCCACCGCAACCCACCCGCATCCGCCCGAGATCATCGACCTCGCCGTGTGGCACCAAGACCCCACCAGCCAACCGCTGGGGCCTCAGCTGCCCAGCAACTGGCAACGCTTCGAGTTGGTGACTGCCGGCCGCGCCTGGGTCAGAGATGGCC
>JAQIBG010000241.1 GCA_027859175.1 Planctomycetota bacterium
CCGAACTTCGGCGGTGGATCGGCGCCGGCATCCTGTGCCCCGGTCGGCTCTGATGAGTCCGCTCGTGATTGTAGTAGCGGACTGTAAGCAACCCCAACGTTAGCACATCCTAAAGTAGAGACTCCGCGGTGGCTTTGGTCCCCATGTTTCGGGGCGGATGAGGGGCGTCGGCCAAGGCGCTCGCTCGCCCCTTCTGGGCGAGCCCCTTGGCTGACGCACCGGCTTGGTGGTTCAGGCGATGCTGATACGGCGTGGTCTTACCCAGCGACTTATGGGGTCGCTCACGGTTGTATTCCCACATGAGGGTGGCGGCTTTCATCTGGGCATCTTCCAGGTCCTCAAAGAGGTGCAGGTCCAGGATCTCGTTGCGGAAGGTCCGATTGAAGCGCTCGATGTAGGCAGCCTGGGTCGGCGTGCCGGGCTTGATGAAGTCGAGCGTCGCGTGGTTCTTCTCGGCCCAACTGATGCAGGCGATCTCACCGTTGGGCGTTAGGGCCGGCATGCTGTTGCTGGCGCTTGGGATTGGCCTTATTCTGCTTGGGGTGACAATGAAAGTCGCCTTAGGATAGCCATGATCAAGAATTTGGCCTCTTTTTTTCTGTCTTTTCTTTTCTCGGTTCCAGCCTGTTGGGGGGAAGAGTTGATGCTGTATCCCGAATCGGCAGAAAATGTCGGTTTCGGGTACTGTGTGTCCGGAATCTACCACCAAGTAGGGATCTTCAAGCTCATCGGTCAGCAGGATCTTGATCGGGATGGCAAGGGAGAACTGACAAGCCTTGGCCCAATGATTGGGAATGACGCGGTTTCTGCCCTTGGCTACGATTACGTGATTTTAGCTCGGGTTCGGGGGCGGTGGATTCTGCCTGAAGGCTTTTCAGATTCCGAAGCTCGGGACCTGGCTGATGACCTAGAAAGCTCGGACTGGGCTATCCTTGGGCTGCCGACGAGGCAAGCCGGGCGCAAGGCGCCGCTGTTGCTCGTTGGCTCTGATAAAAAAGGATATGTGCTTCCTGCAGCATCAGCCACTGCGTTCAGGGTTGAGTATGCTACGGGATCACTGTCAGGAGATTTCCTTGAGAAGTCCGGTTGGGTTGGGGTTGACATCGGGGTGCTTTTCCCTGATTAAGCAGAGGCACTCGGGCCCGATGCTCCCACTTCGGAGCGCAGCACAGCGAGCACCGAGCGCTTGACGCGGTCAGCGGCCCTCGTGGTGCGGCTGGTATTACAGCACATGAATCAAGGCACATCTTGGATCAAATTACGGAACGAACCTATACTCGAATGCATGAGTTGCGCGCTTACCAGCGGCAACAGGCCGCAGGATTTCATGGGAAATCGGATGAAGAAATAGTTGAGTTCACCAACGCCAGTCTTCTATATAGGCATGTTCCAATAGGAGGGATCTCACGGTGAGTGAATGTAGTCATGGAAAAGCATTGTGTGACCATTGTGGTTCCTCTGATTGGGAGATCGAAGAGCAAGAAATGCACTTACAGGTTTTTCGTTGTAAGAGTTGTGGGCATAGCGTGACGTCAAGGTTCGTCGGGCCGGAAGAGGTGGGTGATCATGTGGATGTCGCAGTCTGGGCATTGCTCGGCGAAGGTGAAATTATCAATAAGCAGCTTCTGGCAGTGAAGCGGCTGTGGGCTCCGGATCAGTCTATTGCTCAGATCAAAGAACGGTTGGCGGATAATGGTGGAAGGTTCAATCTGGGCCGGCATTCATCGTATCACGCTTCTCAAATCCGGCAGCTTGCAGTTGATAACGGGATAGAAGTATCGTTCGAAATCTGTAGATAACGAAGCCGGTCTAGCTGTCTGCTCTGGCACTCGGGCCCCATGCTCCCACCTCGGAGCGCACCACAGTGAGCACCGAACGAAACGGATCCCCAGTCAATCGACTGGAGCTTTTGGTCGAGGACGTAGAATGAATGCAGAAGTGGCCATCACCGTTGCGCAAGAATACCTAGCGGGTCATCCAAGCCCCGGCCCCGATTACGAGTGGGTTGTGACGGCCCCCATCCGCCATTGTGAGGGCTGGGCATTTAATTATCAGGTCCGTTGCATCACGGGATTGCCCCAAGATGAGTGGCATGCCTTTGGCGGAGCACCTGCTTTCATTGTCCAGGAGGATGCTTCGGTTCGGGAGCTTGGGTGGGATGAGCTGCCATTGTGAAGGGACGGCCTCGGGCCCCATGCTCCCACCTCGGAGCGCACCACAACGAGCGCCAAACGAAACGAGCCCCGGCCAACTGGTTGGGGCTCAAAGTGTTTGAGGGGCTGGGGCGGCCACATCATACAATGTCTTGGGCTGGAGACTTTGTACTGATCAGTACCGCTCCCCGGAAAACGGCAGTCACAGTTCGTCCGGCAGGCCGGCATCAACCTCGGGCCTGAAGGCGGCGACAAGGCTCCGCTGCTCGCCTAGGAGAGGCCGGGTACCTTCCGGTCTGATTGGAGATGACAACGGTGGGGGTCGAGGGCGGTCTGACTTTCTTGACCCCACAGGTGGCGAATGGCATCTGCTTGTCTCCGAGAAATCGGCGCAGGAGAAACACGATCCACAGCGCATGAGGAAGTATCAGGCGGCGCTGAAGGGCATTGGTACACCTTGAGTCGCTGCCCCGCCAACCGCATTCAGCTCCCCGCACTCATCAGGTGCGTAATCCGACGCGTTCGGTAGGCCAGGAGCTTGTCAACGCGCGCTTTCCACTGGTCGGGGAGCTGCGGCTCGTTCCACTCCAAGGTGGCATACCAGTCAGGCACACATTCCGGCCGCAGTTGCGATCGGCCCTGCAACGCCCCTTCTCCATAGAGATCAATATACCGCTGATAAAAGATTGCCTTGATGGCCTGTGAATTATCAGTGGGGCGAACAGTACCCTTGGGAAGCAAGACCACGTTGCAGGCGCAGGTGAAATCACTGAAGGGCAGAGTGCTCACATCGCATACGGTGAATGCCGCGGCCTCGGCTTTCAGTTCACTCTCCTTGTGGGAGAACACATGCGCCAACTCAAACTGGGCCAACCCCAGCTTTTTCCAGGTCGGTCCGGAGTAGGCCTGGGCCCCGGCCATGAAACACCAGAGATGACGTGGAAAGCGATTGTCGTCGATGATCGCAGCATCCGCCGGATTGAACTTCCCTTTGGTGCCGCGACCACCGACGTATCGACGCACGCCCGGGAAGACACACGCCGACCCAGGAAACAGGTAGCTACCGATCGATACGCGCCCGGCGAACAGCCGATCGAAGTGGGCATACTCGTCTTGATTCCGCTCCTGAATGCGCGCGACGACCTGCGGGTGCATATGGTGCGACAGTCGCGACAGTATCGACGCGATATCCTGCTCGTAGTCTTGGATCCGGTTCTCGTACACCGCTGCCATCGCTATCCCGCTGACCACAGCCCTTCCAGCTCCCAGATCGCATCACCACCATGGAGCTGGCGGAGCTCACCGATGAGCTGGACATAGGCATCGTGATCCAGCTTCTGCCATCGCAGCCGCTTGAAGCCGGTGCCATGGGCCCGGTCTATGGCACCCAGCAGGATGCTGTCGATAGCCGGGTGGGCGAACCGGGCGATGGTATGAGGCCCGCCGGTATCCATCAGCCAGTAGCCTTTGATGAAGACGTTCACCAGCTTGGCGCCGATGCCGTAGCTGATGTCCCGACCAGCACTGTTCAAGGCTTGGATCACCCCGGTGACCAGGTCGTGATGCCAGGCGTCAAATGCCTCTGCCGCATCCCAATCGGCCCGCTCGACCTGCTCCACGATAGCAACCGTCACCAGTGCTGATCGGAGCTGGGAGACCGTCGCCTTCGATGACCCTGCCATCGCCGCACGGGCGGCGGCCCAAGCAAAGAACTCAAAGCGCATGGCGGCGTGGTCGGTCATGGAACTCAGTATGGCAGGGAGAGATCCCGGGAGAAGCCCCACCGCTCGCCAGTGATCCACGGGTGTCATGTCAAGCAGTCTCGTTGACAAGGCACCCCTCGGGATCCACCCTCAGCCTGTCCCATCAAGAAGGTCAGGCCGCCTCTCGGACGTAGTAGTTGAGCGTATTCCCAAGCAATCCGCGGCGAACGACCGGCCCGCTGTCCGCTGCGTATGCGTCGTGGAGGGGTAGAGGGATCGGACGGCCATCGAGTCCCTGGTGCGTTCTGACGTGATTGTAATAGGTGACGTGCTGGCGGAGTGTTCGCTGCAGGGCATCGACCGAGAACGGAATGATCCGTCGTCCGATCTCGAGCCTGGTAGTGCCGATGAACCGTTCGGTGAAGACGTCGCAGTGTGGACTTCGCGGTGGCGTTCGCCTGACCTAGCATCCGATCGACCGGAAACATTGGACAGCAAGGCGTCGCTTCTCGGAATCGGTGGTTCGGGGTGGCTTGCCAACGATCCGCTTGAGGACTCGGATCTGCTCGTTCTGGAGCTCGATGAGTCGGTAGAGGTTTTGATGGATGGCCGCGGCGCAGGCGATGATGTTGGCTGAGTGGTTACTCCTCAAGGGCTCCACCGCCAGCCGCCAGGACGTCGCCAGCTGGGACACCTACCGCAGTCAGCGCGACGATCTGGTCGAGCAGGGCATGCTGGTGCCCATCCCCGATCACGACGACATCTACCGCTTCACCGAGAACGTCCCCTTCTCCAGCCCCAGCGCGGCAGGCACGGTGATCTGCGCCCGCAACACCAACGGTCGCACTGCGTGGAAGACGTCCAGCGGGCAGACCTATGCCGACTGGCAAGATGCCCGACAGCAAGCCAGTGAAGATGGGGCAACAAAGTGAGGACCTCAGCATGGGTCCCGTAACCGTGTCCTATCAAGTGCGCCAGGATAAGCCGGCGCATCCTGGCGCACTTGACCTCACACGTGGGAGGTAATCGGTATGTAGAGAACCGACCAAGTCATGCTCCACGGGTGATGGAGGTAGGCCCTCCATCGTCGACCAGCAGGCGCTAGGTCGGCGGCTGGGGCGTTAGCTCTTCCTCAATCGTCAGGTCAGGGTCCTTGGCAGGCAATGAATCATGCCACTCGGCTAGCGGGTATAGCTTGAACCCTTCAAGTGCGGCAGCATTTAGGGCTGCAGCAAGGTCATCACGGAAACAGAAAGTGCCAATGCGTCCCTTTAGGTCAAAGAGAGCTGGGTAATCTGCCTCCTCAAGCGCCTCAGCGTCAAAGACGAGCTTGTCCGCCTCAAGGATGCTTCCGTCGTCCTCGTCGATCCATGCATCACTTCTGTCTGTGTCCACGCAGCCAAGACGAGGAATGAATCCAACCGCGTAATATTCGTGCTCGAAGTCTAGAAAATCGAAGTAGACACGATCGTATGCGAGGTCTACAAGGCCGCCTACCTGCTCAAAAATATCTCGCATGCGCTTGGATATGATCATGCGCGGCGTCGCAATGTAATCTCGATTCACGTAGGACACATCATTGTCGAGTTTGTCCGAGAAAACCGCTCCATCTTCGAACTTCCCAGTCTTGATCTGGCGCATGCGGGCGGCCGAGTCAATCTGTGCAGGTAGGGCCGAGTTGATAGCTCGGATCTCTTGAATGATGAAGTACGTTCGTGCCTTTGTCATGGGTTCTACTTCTTCTTAGGCTTGGGTGCGGGTTTGGGCTTGGCTTCGAGTTCGGGCTTGGCTGCGTCTAGGTGGCCATCATTGACCGCGATGTCCGGTAAGTCCGCCTTGAGGTACTGCAGCTGCCAATCCTCGACCTTAACCTCAATCGAAGATTCAGTCATGCGCTTCTTCTTGAGCTTCTTCTTCTCTTTCTCCGACATCTGAGCCAGTTTGGAGTCATCGATTGGCTTGCCTTCATCGTCGACTGGCGCCATCCACACTTTGGTGACCGTTGGGTCATTGAACCGAAACCAAGTTTCGCCGTTCTTCTTTGTGTAAAGATGGTCGCTCTTAAGTTCGCATGGCTTCAGCTTCTCGTCGTCGTCTGTTGCCCTTCGTGCCTCGTCCTTTGCGGTCAGCGTAGACTTTCCGCCGCATCCGATGCCGGCGGCCGACAGGTAGTCCTCGGCATCGGTTGTTAGGAAGAGTTTCCCCCGGTTGATCTTGCTGAGCACCAATTTGCTCCGCATGTCGAGTTTCTCGATTAGCGTCTTGCCGGCATCATCACAGAATTTTCCCGTGATGAAATTCTCTAGTACCTGCTCGGCTTCTCGGTTGACCTCTGTTGGATAATGAGGCGACTTTTTTCCTGAGTGATTGCCAAAATGCAGTGGCTTCTGCAAGAGGCAGGCGAGTTCCAGCTTAGCCGGGAAGAAGGCGCCGTTGGGGCCCCGGTTGGGATTGTATCCCGTGGTGCGGCAGACCTCGTGCCAGAGCGGTTCGTTGAAGGTGTCGCACGAGAGAAGGTGATGCGCTTCGATCGTGTTGTGGGTTAGGTACCAGGGGTGGTGTTGCCGGTACTTGTTTGCTACCGTGATGTTCCACATTTCCTTAATCATGCGGCCGGTATCTCGGCGATGGTCGCCTTGCTTGCCCGTCTTGATGTGGGTCTTCTTCGGTGCCTCAGGCAGCAGGTTGCCACACAGTGGGCACTTCGTCTGGTACTTCTTGCGCTTGTGACTAACGCGCTTGCCGACCTCAGCCATCCGTCGTTCGACCTTCTTTCTGGGCACATGAACGGATACAGTGCTCGTCTCTGCCGTCGCGGCACTTTCCCGCCTGTCGGCGACCTCCTTGTTACCCTTGTTGAAGTCCCAGATGACATCGGCGTCGAGCCCGCGGTTCTCAGCGAAGACTGCTACCGACTCCTCTGCCTTGAGTTCAGCAACAAACGCCTCGGCCCGTACGCTATCCGGGTTTGCAGTTTCCTTCTTTTTTGATGCGGCCATATCTCGCTATTCCAATGCATCATCATCAAGGTCGACCAGTTCATATTCGACGGGGCCGTTGCCTTTCTCGATATCCGTAAGTTGGACTAGACCGTCGCTGTCTGTGCGCGCCATGACAACCTGTCCAGTGGGAAGCGTAATCCGCACCGGTTGGGAGGGCAGTGGGGCACCGGCATCGTCGAGAATTTCAACCGTAACGTCACCAAACTCGACAGACTCCTGGCTCGTCGCTCGCAGTTTCTCAACGACTGTCTCCACCTTGCCATCAACTGAAGCACTGCCGCCCATTACCGGCACCGGGCTGTAGAGCACTGTGGTCTGGCTGGGGGCAACCTGCGCGCCAACGATGTTGTTGTCGTTCTGCTTCATGACCGAGCCAAGCATACCGGCGATCTTGCCTTCAATTTTGACCTTTGGGTAGCCGGTCATGTAAGTCGCGGTGCCCTTGGTTTTGCCGGAGATCACGCCGCCGGCCGAACCGGGTTCGTCACCGGTGGTGGAGGCGATCTCGGAGCCGACCACGGCCGCCTTCTTCTTCTTTATGAAGACCTTCTTGGCCGCAGTGTTGCCCTTGATCTGGGTGTTCTGGCCGAGATTAGGGTATGGAAGCGGCGGAGTTCCAGCAGGAGTTGGC
Organism: Planctomycetota bacterium; assembly: GCA_027859175.1. GTDB lineage: Bacteria > Planctomycetota > UBA11346 > UBA11346 > UBA11346 > GH22. The sequence goes on from JAQIBG010000241.1 coordinate 7,490, forward strand.
GTCTTGCAGACGTCTGGAAACGCAAAGCAGCCGCCGCCGCCCATGCTCTGTGCCGGAATCATAGTCTAAGCCCTCTCTGCTTGGGGGCTGGTACTCTCTTTGGGCTGCCTTCTGACACAAGGCTCAACCCGCTGCACTGTAGTGCAACCCCTTGCGGAGACGAGCGCTGGGCATATCCAGATCCCGTGATCAACCGGGACCTGCTTACCGCCGCCGAGAAGGCAGCCCAGGCTGGGTATGACGCCGCCCGGCTGGTCCGCGATCAGTGCCCAGCGGGGGCAAAGCTCTGCGAGTACCGGGCCATGATTGCGCGCCTGTCTTGGTTGGGGCTTGTCAACCCTGCGCCGGACGAAGAGGTCCCTGAAGCATTCCGGCCGAGTGCCATGAGGAAGATCCGAGCTAGAGCGCGTCGTGGCCTCACGATCCCACAAACAGCCGGAGCGCTGGGGCTCCCCAAGTACATGGTGGCCAGCGCATGTCGTGCACTGGCGCTACGCGGAGATATCCGGCTGCGGACCCGGTGGGCTGGTGTCTCGGCCCGGCATCCCGTGACTAGGACTGATGCTCCATCGGCACCTCCCCATATGCCGCTTACGGAGGCTGAAATGGAGTTCCTTGGCAGCTACTCCGCGCAGAACAGTCTCGGATGTACTGCCTCACGCCTTGGGGTTAGCACAAGTCGCTGCCGGTACGTCGCGTATGCGCTAGCCTACGCGGGGCTAATCGAACTGCCCCCATCGACGGAATTCCCACGTGAATTCACTCCCGGGGTGGTCCGCAAGATTCGCGGGGCCCGAAAGCGGGGCGAGAGCCTGGAAGGCATCGCACGCGCTCTAAGCATTGAGGAAAGGAAGGTCGGCAGCATAGCGAGAGCACTCGAGCTGTGCGGCGATCTGCCGGTGGCTGGTCGCATCGGTGCACTGACGGCCGATCAGCTTGATCGGATCGTTATTATGGCGCAGGCGGGGACGACGCAGCCAGAGATCGCGGAGGCTCTTGGGGTGGGCATCAAGACCGTTGCCACTGCTTCGCGTCAACTCCGGAAGGATGGGCGACTTGTCGGTAGAGCGCCGCCGCGCCGCCAGGATGATTGGGGGCAAGGTCGGGCACTTATTGGCAAGTTGCTGCGCGAAGGATTGGCGCCAATGGAGGTCGCCCGGCAGGCTGGATTCACCTCGCAGCGGGTCTATCAGGTGCGGAAGGAACTGCGAATACCGGGGCGTAAGGTTCGGCGCGATTGAAAGTGGCTCACCCCGCAACGTCCTCCCAGTGGCAATCTGCCCTTTGAGGCTAAGGCCACGGCTTCCACCTTTGCTGTTCCCGATCAATGCGCTCACATGTGTGAGCCTGCCCCGAATTGACGGACCTCCAGAATCAGGAGACTTTCCGTCAGGTGCTTGCACAGGCAGATGAGAAGAGCGGATTCAATGTGCATAACAGGCTGTCGATTGATTTATGATCACGCAATAGAGGATTGCCGCATGATTGGCGCTGCCACACGCATCCTGCTTGATGGAAACGTCTACGATCTGCTCGTAAACGATGCGGCAGCGATTGCTGCGATTACTGAGCTGAGTAAGGCGGGTGTCATTGAGATCATCTGTAATCAGATCGTGCGCGAAGAGCTTGAAAAGTCCCCGTATGGCAAAGTGCCGAACTGGTTTCCGGTAACATTCGCCTATGAGCCCGGAGCATTTATCGGATATGGACTCATTGCTCCAGGCGACGTGGATCCACGCGACACTCGGTATGCCCGGATCATGCCGGATAAGTCTGTCTACAGCGAGCACGTCGGAGGGAGCAACAAATCCAAGGATGCCATCATTGCAGATACCGCATCTAAGACCTGCAAGATTGCCGTTAGCGAGGACAAACGATTCGTACATCGTCTCATCGGCACAGAGATCGCACACGATTGCAAGGCGATGAATCATGCCGATTTCCTCGCCTACCTTGACGATTTGTCAACCAATAGCAGTGAATAGTTCACCAATGAGCCTGCGGGTCAACCGTATTGATCAGTGACCCACCCTGATTTCCACAACTGGATACTAACCATCAGTCAATGCACGTCATCGGACGAGGCCAGGGACTGCTTCCGTTCAGGCATTCGCTACAATCCGCTTTGGTCCACCACAAAAGTACTCACAACGGTCGATGAAGGCGGGGTATTAGATGACCGGGTCTATGATCTCGAGAGGGGCCATTGTACCATCAATCTGCGCGGCCTATTCCATCCAGACCGCAACCTTCTTTTCCGGAAGCGCCCGCTCGGGACCGGTCTTGTTGTGAGTCTGCGGCGGGGCAACCTAGGGCACGCCTTTGAGCCAGTTGGGACGGCGAATTTGATCAAACGAGGTGTATTCACTGCGGATGACATTACTGAGATGGGTCGACGTTTTCCGGCGCTGAGCGTGGGGAGGAGATCGATTGAGGCAGATGTGTGGATTTCTGTAAGCAATCATTTTATCGCCCTTAAGAAGGCCAACGCGACCGTGGACATTGAGTCTGCATCGGATCTGGCAGAGCAGGTAATCATCGGGGCGGTGATTCGGCGTGGATCCTACGCAGTCCAGGAGCCTGGGTTATCGCCATCCCAATCGAAGAAGATCGCGGAGGCGAACAAGATAATTGAGCAATATAACAATGATAACGGTGAGAGCATTCCGCTGCTTGATATCATCAACGCTGGGGATTTCTAGTTATGCTGCAGGTGTCGCGGCACTTGGTTGGTGCCTATGGGATCGTCTTCCCCGTTGATTCACATATCTGGCCGCATGCCATGGATAGAATCGTGGCATCAACAGGACTGTCACTCGATTCGGGAGAAGCATCTCGATTTATCGGTCAATGTCGCTTGGTGATGTCCGAGGATGAGAGTGTTAACTATTTCGGTGAGCTTGGCGTGAAGCCAATTGGCCTTGGTCGCAGCGATTGTTGTCTGATTGCAGAGTCTGAGATGGGGCGCTGTGCGTTGCAGGTGCGAAGCCTGCGAGGTATCGGCGCCGGTGGGCGCGAGTTGGCCCATGCCTTTTTTACGATCAGAAGTCGACGAGACTCTTCGCTAGATGAGCGGAATCTAAGTCTGCTTGAGAATGTTGCGTGTGACGTCTCTATGAGTGATGCTTTGCCCTGGGTTGTGATTGGGAGCACTCTTCGTGTGGCCTATGTCTACCACCAGGCGTCTCAGCAAGGGTCGCGTCTATACGGTGCATCGCTGTGCGATGTCGCGTTTGACCGTGTTCTTCTGGCTGAAGAGTATGATCGGGTTGATTGCGAGGGCTTAGCAGCCTTGGATGGTTGTAGCGTTGAAGACGTGGCGTGCGGTCGGATCATTAGGTACTTTCCTTCCTTGGATGATCCGAGTGAGGAGCATACATCTCGAGTTGCCGAGGTATCGGGACGACTGCGGTTCTCCTATGATTAAGCGTTGAGGGGTAGTCGGGCCGATGAATGCCAACACTAAGAAATCACTACCAGTGGGGCTCTTTGCCTTGCTCGTCGTGCTTTTGTGGGCAGGGAACCCTGGACATGATGCCCACCTTCGGCATGCCGCGGATGTGATCAACAGGAAGAATAATGGGGTTTTTCCATGGGCAGCTGATCTGGGCGGCCCGGAGTACCGTGAAGAGTATCGTGCCCGTTTCGCGGAGAAGATGCGGGAGAGATCGGCTTATCGGGACTTTGTCGTTTTTTCGCTGACTGACGTTTACGAAGAGGACTACAGGTCTATTGGGTTGCTGTGGCTGTGCTTCGTGTTGAAGGGGGCAACCAAGGCCGACGTGGGTTCGTAGGTGCGCGCGGTTGTAGACGGCGGAGTAAAACCAGGCCTGTGGTGTCAAATTATTCATGCGGCCTTTCGGATGTAGTAACCCTGTGGTGTCAAAGTATTCATGCAGCCTTTCGGATGTAGTAACCCAGTGCATTCCCCATCAAACTCCGCCGAATGACCTCCCCATCGCTGGCTGAAAACCTGTCGTGAAGCGGTCGCGGAATGCGTCGGCCATCGAGCCCCTGGTGGGTCCTGACGTGGTTGTAGTAGCTGACGTGCTCGCGCAGGCATCGCTCCAGGATGTCGCCGGAGAACGGGATGATACGCCGTGGGGCGTGCAACTAATCGGGCGAGGCAGGTGAGGGGTAGTCCGCACGCTCCACCCACTACGCCTACACCGAGGTCTACTTCGAGGAGGAGTCCGACATGCTCCTCGCGATCGCCTCCGACGACGCCGCGAAGGTCTGGATCAACGACACCCTGGCCTGGCAAGATACCGGCCTGAGCGCCTGGAAACTCGACGAAGGCTTCCGGAAAGTCTACTTCAAGCAGGGCTTCAATACGCTCTTGGTGCGGATCGAGCAGGGGCCGGGGGTTTGCCACTGGTCGGTGCTGTTGTGCCCGCCTGATTTGTAGGGGCTGGGGTCGGCCCCCTTGGTGCATCCAGGCAATGCGCCAGGATTATGTGCGATATCTGTTCGCTGAGGGTGTTTCGTCCGGTGATATCGCTCTTGCGGTGAGTTTCGGCTCTCTGGACGAGCTTGATCGGTTGTTCCGTTCGGCTTTGGGCTGTGGTGCCGACGGCTGAGTAAGGAAGCAAACTGGAGCATGGTCGGATTCGAATGCGGCGGCATTGAGTCGCCCGGCAGGCCTTCCGTTGCGCGCCAATCTTGCCCAAGGGGCGAGGGGTGTAGACCGCGTATTGCGGCGCCCGCCCAAGTGCCTGGAACTCGGCTAAGCCATGCGAGGGCCATGACTTAACCAGCCTGCTGGTGAGCGATGTGTGTCTGAGATGTTTGTCTTAGCCTATCACGTTTGGGGCGGTGCGTCGATCACGCGATTGGTCGCCGACTGCATGGACCAGGCGAGTATCAGGCGACCCTTCAATTGTGGACCGCCATTTCCTCACAAGAGGGCCTGATCGGGTGAGTGTACTGCTCGAGTCGCGTTAACGGGGAATATGTAAGCGCGTGGAGGTCTTATTTACGTAATGTGTCGTTGACAGGCTGGGCCCTGCAGGTTTGCTTGGCGCCCCACTATCATGTGGTGACGACTTTGGCATGTTCGCCATGCGTTCATTACTGGGAGGCGCTTGTGCTCATTTCTGTTCTGTTTCGTTCGCTGGCCGTGTCTCTGGCCCTTGCCGGTATGGCGACGGCAGCTGTGTCGGTCGATGTCACCCCGTTCAACGATGGCGTTGCGGTGACCGACAATCGGACGGGCGAAGCGTATCTGATGTACAGCGTCGAGTCGGTGTTCACGCGCTTCTCGCCGGCGCCGCATCTCGCAAATGCTGATCATCTGGTTGCTGTTGTTTATGATCCGGCTGCCGCGCAGTGGTCGTATGACAATAACTCGGCGCTGGCGCCGTTTGCGCCCGCATCCGGTGATCAAATACTCGCGCGACTCGATCTTTCTGCAGATACCGCTGTGGTTTTGGTGGGCACCAATGAATCCTTTCGTGGTATCCGCCGTGGTGTTGCCAGTACGGATCTGACCATCACGCCCAATGTGTGGGGTGGCAAGAGTAACCCCGGCGAGTTTGCACCAGCAGGCACGAGCTTCATACCCTTTGATGATCCGGCCAATGCCATACCGCAGGCGTCATTCGTGACCTCAGTCGCTCCAGGGGCACTGCCGGTGACCGCAATCTTTGATGCGGCGGATACTACCGATGATGGCGCAATTATTAGTTATACCTGGGACTTTGGTGATGGTACGAGCGGATCTGGAATCAGCACGAGTCACGACTATAGTACCATTGGTGTCTATGTAGTTCACCTCACCGTCACTGATGATGCCGGTGCAAGCGATGTTATCAGCCAAGAAGTGTATGTGGCCGATGGCGCGCTCACCTCGATTGGTGATGTGCGCAACGGGGTTGCCGCAACTGACGGCGGCGTTGGTGCAGGCTATATCATGTACAGTGCGCAGTCAGTGCATGATCGCTTCTTTCCGTCGCCGCATCCAGACAATGCCGACCATCTGATTGCCGTTCTCTATGATGAGGCAGCGGGGGTATGGCTGATAGACAATAACAGCACACGCCGTGCTTTCACACCCGTAGGCAGCGATGTGCTGATCGCAACGGTTGATTTCTCGGCCGATACCATCAGCGGCCTGATCGGCATCAATGAATCGGTTCAAGGGATTCGCCGTGGCTACCTCGACGGTGACCTTGGCTTTGCTGCCAATATCTGGGGCGGCACCAGCAATGCAGGTGAGTTCCAGGTGACGGGCACTGCGTTCAGCCTCTCCCCAGACGCGCCAGACGCTGTTCCGGTTGCCGTGATGCTTGCAAGCCCGGAGCAGGGCTCCGGCCCCTTGAGTGTCAGCTTTGATGCCAGTGCATCGACTGACGATGGCAGCATCGCCAGTTATGCCTGGGATTTTGGTGATGGTGCAACGGGTTCGGGCGTTTCGACGAGTCATGTTTTCACGAAAACGGGCGCGTATACCGTACGCCTAGCCGTCACTGATGATAGCGGGGCAGTGGGCAGTACGACGCAGGTTGTTACCGTCTTGCCGCCCAATGGTGCGCTTGACATTGGCATCCTTGGTAACGGTGTTGCGGCTACGGATAATCGAACCGGGACTGGCTTTCTCATGTATTCGGTCGAATCCGTTCACGCGCGCTTTGCATCGGCCCCGCATCCTTACAACGCCAACCATGTGATCGCGGTGGTCTACGACGTCGGCACCAACACGTGGCAGTACGACAACAATCTCGCACTGCATGCCTTCGCGCCCGCGTCCACTGACGTCCTGATTGCAACGGTGGATTTCGCGGCCGATACGATCGTGAGCCTCCAGGGTCAGCAGGGGGACGAGAACGGCATCGCCAAGGGCTACGAGGTCGGCGATTTAGTCTTCACGCCCAACATCTGGGGTGGCGTTGCGAATCCAGGTGAGTTCAGCATTGCGGGCACCTACTTTACCCCCTGGTCGGTGGACCCGAATACCCCGCCGGTGGCGACCGATGGGAGCGTGCAGGTGGCCTATCAAGGCTCGGTTGCCATCGATTTACTGGTCGCCGACGACGATGCTGACTCCTTGACCTACCAGATTGTTGACGCGCCCGTCAAGGGCAGCCTGAGCGGAACCGCGCCCGCGCTCACCTACACGGCCCAAGCTGGTCAGTCAGGTGCCGACTTCTTTACCTTCCGAGCCAATGACGGCTACGAGGACAGCAACCTTGCGACCGTCACCATAGCGATCCTCGAGCCGCCCAACACGCCGCCAACCGTTGATGACCAGGCGCTTACTGTCGAGAGCAGCTCAAGCCTCGGCATCGTGCTAAACGGCTCTGACGCTGATAGCGACCCGCTGACGTTCATCATTACCGGCGGCCCCAATGACGGTGTCCTGACCGGTACCGTGCCGAACCTGACCTACACGCCGAATGGCGGTTTCACCGGGACGGACATCATCACCTTCCTTGCTCATGATGGCACTGAGGATTCAGAGCCGGGAACCATTTCCATTACCGTCACGGCCCCCGCAGTGGCACCGGTGGCGGTTTTGGATCGCTATGCTGCCGCTACGGCTGGCGCGGCGATTGTGGTGGATGCGGCTAGCGGCGTGCTCGCCAATGACCAAGGCCTTGATCCCAGCGCTCAGGCCGAACTGGTGACCGATGTGAGCAGTGGGACCTTGAGCTTGGCGGCCGACGGCTCGTTCAGCTATCAAGCCCCGGTCGATTGGCGTGGCACCACGCAATTCAGCTATCGTCTGAGCACGAGTCAGGGGCTGAGTTCGGCTGTGATGGTGTATCTCGCCATTGGTGTTGCGCCGACGGCGAAGATGAGCGCGCTGACCGCGGCTACCGACTTTGATGAGCCAGCGTGGCTGGCGGATCCACCGGGTTATGCGGCATCTTATGCAGCAGACAGTGCAGCGGGTCGCGTCTGGGCGATCAAGAATGGTGGGGCAGGAGTTCCCATCATACAGGCCGATGGGCCGCGCTACTTGCGCGCAGCTAAGGGCAGCGCGGTAACCTTGCCGGTGAGCGTGCCGGCGATGGCATCGGCTCCGGTCAATTTCTTGGCAACTGGCAAGGGGACCTTTGTTGGCGCTGGCGATCCTGCGAACGCACACACCGTGGTTGCTGATAGCGCGGGTGCTGTCAGTGGTGTGCAGTTCACCGTGCCGACGCTTGGTCGGCATATCATTCTGGTCTCCTCGCCGGTGGCGAGTGGGCTTGTTCGGTTTGTTGTGGAGGGGGAGTGATCATGAGGGCAACACTTTATCTCGCGCAGGCTCTCCTTGCCAGCTTGGTGTTCATCGTGCTGCCGAACTCGCTCTATGCTTGCGAGGTCGTAGAGCCAGCCGAAGGGTATCAATTTATGGGTGAGGTAACTCCGGGCCTCTGTTTGTATGACGAGGCGTGCCCTTCATGTGGCAATGGGGGTACGGTTTACACTCTCGTCATAGCAGATCAGGTCTTAGAGGAGCCGATTGTATCCGCACACATTGACTGTTTCGAGTCAGACGAGAAATGGGAAGAGGAGTATTGGTGGCTGATTACCGTTCCCGGCTTTCAGTATGACGCTTGGGTTCAGTACAATTACGATTCCTGGGGCTATGTGACTCGAGGGGGCCAGTGTGGTCATGGGTCGCCCGAAACCAAGGGTGGTGCTGAGAGTGCGGCCAACGGCAAGAGTTGTCCTGATAAGGATTGCCCGCCAACCGACGCAGTGGGCGACTTTAACAGTTCAGGGCAGGATCCATATGGTCTTGTGCAGCAAGTAGCGTCAACGATCAACAATGCGCAGTTGTCTCACGTCCACGAAGCGTCTGACTTTCAGTTTCAACTGCCCGCAGGGTGTGCGCCCTGTGGTAGTGGCGGCATCGCTGGTACCAGCTTACCGCAATTATCACTTCAGCGGCGCCATCGCTACCTCGACGTTGATCACCAGGGCAGCTTCGGCCCAGGCGTCTTTGCCGGGTTTGATGTCAGATTGCATTTCTATGATGACGGTGGCAGCCAAGTCATCGAGATTTGGGACCCGCGCGGGCAGTTTGCGATCTACTGTAAGCCGACCAACGCCGCTCTCGGGGTCTACGGTGATACGGCAACCGAGCTCATACGTGATCTCAGGCTTTATGCCGATAGCGAGCTAACGCAGCCTGCAGCGACACAGGCTGCAGCCGCGCGTGCTGTCATTACTGGCCACGACGGGAGTACGTGGACCTTTGAGATCATCGATCCGAGTCCAGCGGAAGGTGCGGCTGGCGCCTCGTCGTATCGCGCTGGTCGTTTGGCCAGCGCTGCGGATCCGTCCGGGTCTCAGATGTTTTTCACCTACGCCAAACAGGTCTCCGATGACCTGGACGGTGATCCCCAGCAATTGTGGCGCTTGGCTAGTGTGACCGATGCTTTGGAATCGGTGTTCACGATCAACACAGTCAGAGCAGGGGGGTTCTGGGTCATCAGTGCAGTCGATTTGCCATCTGGTGGCCAAATTGACTACAGCTACACCGATGTGAGCCTCATCGGTCTGACTGGGGTGACGTATCCCGATGGCAATACGTCGGCCTTTTGGCTTGGCGAAGATCTCGAGACGGGGCGTGTGGCTCTTCACTATGACGATGCCGGCGCCGCCACGACCCACCGACGCAAGACGGCCTATCTCAGCCCTGCTGCCACTGAGACAAGTCCCGGCACTTGGTCAGCAAATGTTCCCAATAGGATCCGTGCTGTAGACGATGCGGAGGGAGAGCGCATTTACGAAAACTGGGTTACCCAATCGCCCGGTATTATCGAATTTGATGCCCAAGGGCAGAATCCCGTTTTGGTGCCCCATGAGAGGCCCTCGGTTGAAGTGTATGTGCACAGCACCTCTGGAGACCTTATGCGTTTCGTTGTTGAGGAGGATACTGGCTTTCCGGTCCGCACGGAGCGCTCGCTGACGCCCTATCAGCCTGGCACTAATTGGTATTACTATGACTGGGAGGTCGTCTCTGAATACCAGCTTGATGATATAGCACGTATTAATGCCACGACGAAATCTACTGGAGCGGTCACGAGCTATGTTCGACATCCCGTTCATGGAGCTGTTCTGGATTCACAGGTGACAGCCGATGCTGATGTCCTTGGGTCACAGCACCAGCGGTTTACCGACCCCGCCGCCGAAGCTTACGCTCTACCTACCGTACAGGTTGATCGCGCTGGCCGCGCCGTCACCCACACCTACGACCCCGCCCGCCCGTGGCTACGCCGCACCACCACGCGCGGCCTTCGCTGGGATCCAAACACCGAAACTGCCGAGCCAACCGGTGACGAGGCGACCTGGGCCTGGACCTACAATACCCGCGGACAGCTTGAAACCGAGACGGATGCCAACGGAAATACGACGGTCTACTTCTATACCGCCAATGGTCTGCTTGAGACCAAGGTGGAGCCGGCCGACGAGGCTGGTGGCACGCCGCCAGAAACCCACTTCAGCTATTATGCTGGGACCAGCTTGGTTGAGTCGATCACCGACCCGGAAGGTCGCGTTACTCGCTTTGACTATGACTCGCGTGGGCGCTTGATCGATACCGAATACGGCGATGGCAGTCACGAGCGGCGCGAGTACGGTACCGGTGTCGATGCCAACTTGTTGGTGGCAACAATTGATCGGCGCGGTGTGCGCACGCGGCTGCGCTATGATCGTCA
>JAQIBG010000251.1 GCA_027859175.1 Planctomycetota bacterium
CACATGGACGAGATCGGCAGCGGCACCGTTACCGACGGCACGCTGGTGATCCCCGGCGACAAGCCGGTGTTCGTCATCCAACTCGAACGCTGAGGGCTCCGGCTTTCCAGCGCGGTGCCGTCATCGGTACGGTACCGCGCTGAGGGAACCGCCATGCGTAGCACCAGGTCGATCCTGCGTGTCCTGAGCATCGCCCTGTGGGTGGACATATTCAGGCGGGCTAGGGGGCGTGGTTCGCACGCTTCATCCACTACGCCTACGCCGAGGTCTCCTTCGAGGAGTAATGCCGCCATGCTCCTCGCGATTCAGCATGGCGTCTCGACGAAGGCTTCTGCAAGGTCTCCTTCAAGCAGGGCTTTAATACGCTCTTGGTCCGTATCAATCGGGGGCCGGGGTTTTGTCTGTCGCCGGCGCGTCGTATTCAATCTTCTGATTAAGCTCTGTTTGGACAAGTTTGGCATGGTATATGGCAGCCAATTACGCGCCGATTTGGACGGCCACCACGTGATTATGGCACATGACGTCGGTAGGCGCTGGGTGACATGCCGGTGATGCGGCGAAACTGTCTGGAGAAGTAATTACTATCTTCAAAACCGCAGGTGAGAGCGATGGTGGTAATGGCGAGATCGCTGTGGTGCAGTTGCTGACAGGCGTGATGGATCCGTAGGCGGATCAAGAATTCAGTGGCGCTGTGGCCGGTGAGTTGGCGAAAGCGGCGTTGGAAGGTGCTTAGCGAGAGGCCGCAGCGCTTGGCCATGGCGGTGACAGCCCAGGTCTGATTCCAATCTGATTCCAGGTGTCCGAGGAGGTCTGCAAGTTGCCAGTAGTTGCTCGTGGTGGCGGCATCGGCCTGATAGCAGCGAGCCAGAAGGACTGCGAGGTGGGTAAACGAGGCGCTCGCACTGGCGAGCCAACCGTTGTTGGCGCTGGAGCACTCGTGGGCAATCTGCTGGGCCAAGCCCAGGGTGGTGCGGCGCTCGCCGGCATTCAAGCGGAGGCGTCGGCCGCGTGGCTGGCCCCAGGTGAGGCGTGGTTCGATCATGAACAGGGCCTGGAAGCCCGGCATGGTGCGGAGGCTGTCCAGGGGGACGATGAGGCGATCGAGGTCGATTAAAATATTGATGATCTGCATTGATTTAGCAGATTGGTAGGCATGGCGTTCGCCACGTGGGATGACGAAAACATCTCCGGTGGTAATGTGGTCACAGACCTTGCCTATGCAGTGGAGCGCGCTGCCCCGTTCGACGATGACCAACTCGGTGAAGTCATGATCATGTTCGGGGTGATCACCGTGGTGGTGCATGGTGACAACGGTAATGGGACGGTGGACATCCAGGTATTCCAACTGAGGGACGGTTGTGACCATGACCATATAGTGCTAGTGTCTGACTGATCCGTCAAGGAATCGCGCGCTAAATGAGCTAATATCTCGTTACGGAGGCTCGGCCATGGACCGCATCGATAGTGCTCATCCCATTCGTTCTGCGCGTTGGATGTGGCCCCAGGGGTACATGGAACTCCACAATCACTTTGCTCAATTCAGGCGTGATGTGACGCTTGATGCCGTCCCCGATCGGGCTGTGTTGGCTATTACCGCTGACAAAAACTACCGCCTATGGGTCAATGGTGCGGCGGTGTGTCGGGGGCCGGCGCGTGGCTACCAGGAGCATTGGCCCGTTGACCAAATCGACTTGGTTCCTTGGTTGCAGGTAGGTACCAATCGGATTGCGATTGAAGCCTACACGCCCGGGATCAGCACCTTTTGCTACCTTCATCGCAGCTATGCCGGCGTGCTGTGCACCTTGGAGTGCGCAGGTCAGGTGGTGCTGGCCTCGGGTGATGGGCAGTGGCAGATGCGGCGCAGTCCGGGTCGGCGGCGCGACACCGCACGCTATTCGATGCAGATTGATTTTCAGGAACACATTGATGCGCGACAGGAAACCAGGGCCTGGATCAATGGTCGTGAATCCGAAGCATGGGTGCCGGATCCAGATTTGAGTCACGGCACTGGACTTGAAGGGATGATGGCAGGGAATGGTACCTACTGGGATTTCGAGGAGCGCGGCATTCCCTTGCTTCGAGAGACTTTGGTGGTGCCACGCGCCGCGGTAGCGATGCTGAGTGGTCGATCGGCAGTGGGGTATGCTGATGCGCGCAATGTTGCGTGGCATTGGGATGCGGAGGCTCGCGGTCGCGATGATTGGCAGCCGGCCCCGGCGACGCAGCAGTGTGATGGACGCTTGGAGTTCACACTCGAGCCGTGTGGTCATGGCGGTTTTCACGCGGTCACCGTGGCACTACCGGCGTATCAGGTTGGCGCGGTGGATCTGATGGTGACGGGGGCGCAGGGGGGTGAGGTGATTGATGTGATCCACCACGAGCGCCTGATTGATGGTTGCCGGGGTGAACTGCGGGCGCCAGGCAATGGGTGTTGGATTGCCTTGGGGAATCGCATGTGGCTTGGTGCTGGGCGCAATCAGCATGAATTCTTTCATCCCTTGGGGCATAGCGTGCTTACGGTGGTGGTGCGTGATGCCACGGCCCCGCTGCAGATTGGGATTCGTGAACGCTGTGTGGGCTATCCCTTCGAGATGGCTGGCCAGTTTGTGACCAGTGACACCGAGTTGAACGACATTCATGTGGCTTGTCGTCGCACCCAGCAACTTTGTTCATTGGATGCCTATGTGGATACGCCATGGCGCGAGCAGGCCCAGTGGTGGGGTGATGCTCGGGTACAAGCGGCCAATACCTTTTACCTCGACGGTGATCCGCGTTTGTTTGCGCGTGGGATTGTATCGATAGCTGATCAGCCTGGCCCTGAAGGTTTGACCTTCGGGCATGCTCCCACCATTGCCGGCAACTGTGTGCTTCCTGACTTCTCGTTGACCTGGATTCTGACCTTGCGCGATCACTATTGGCAAACCGGTAGCACGGCACTGGTGGAGCAGCACTGGGAACGGGTGCAAGCGGTGCTCGGATATTTTCGACGTCAGATTGATGACAGTCCGTTGGGCCTGATTGCTTATGATCCGCGCTATTGGTTGTTTTTGGATTGGGCCGACATGTTGCGGGATGAGGTGCCGAGTTTATTGAATTTATGGTACCAAATCTGTCTGCGGGAGTTGGCGGACCTGTGTGTGGCTGCTGGTATGGATGCGCAAGCGGCTTCGATTCAGGCTGAGGCTTCGGTCCATCAAACCGCGGTTGAGCGGTATCTGATTGATGCTGAGCGTGGCGTGGTGCGGCCAGGTGTGCATAGAGATACCGGCGCGCCCGTGGTGATGGCACCAACGGTGCATGATCAGTGTCTCGGTCTGATGCTGGACCTACCGGGTGTGGAGAGCGACACGATTCTCTCGGAGTTCATTCGGCCGTATCTGCGTGGAGAATCGGTGCCGGGTGCGGCTCCGTCGGCCTTCTGGGCGCATTATGTTTTCGGATTGGCGCAGCGGTATGAACTGGCGGCTGATGTCCTGACCTGCATTCGGCAACGCTGGCAACCGATGTTGGCCAGCGGTACGTGCTGGGAAGGTTTCTCGTGGAGTGAAGACGATGGTGGCAGCGCATGCCATGCCTGGAGCGCTCACCCCTGTGTTCATTTGGTAGCGATTGTGGCGGGGGTCCGCCAGACGGCCGCCCAGTGGCGCGCAGTGACGATTCGGCCGCATTTTTGCCCGAAGGTCGATCATGCTGCGGCGAGGGTGCCAACGCCGCAGGGCCCGGTGGAAGTTACTTGGGATCGTGAAGCTGACGGCATCGCGGTGGTTGTGACGGTGCCACAGGGGTGCTGTGCCGAGGTGGACGTCGGGGACGGTGTGGGCGGCATCTGTGAGGGCACACAGAAGCGCTGGTTCGTCCCTGGCAAGAAGAAGAACGTGTTTTGAAATTATCTTGTCGATATTCCTTTTGAGCAGCAGCCAATAGAGTCATTTGGATGCCTTATGGCGCATGAGGCAGGTATGTCTGCAATCTTCCGCACATGGTCA
>JAQIBG010000260.1 GCA_027859175.1 Planctomycetota bacterium
GCCGCACGGTCTAAGCGCCATTCATCAAGGCGATCAGCCAAATGCGGCATCGGTCCCGTTAACAGAAAGCCTTCCTCGTCAGCCACTTCGGCCCACAGATCCATGGGCATGGCAACGCCGCGGGCCAAGGGATCACGCGGCCAATACTCCTGGAGGTTGAAACCCAGCGAGCGCATCGTGCGGAAGTGGTTGCGAATGACCGCACGCGTAATCGGAATGCCGCTGCCCATCATTAAGCCATGGCTTGAGACATGATGGCTGGGTGCCGGATGGATTTTAAAAGGAACGCCGTTGAGCAACACATCGCGACCATCAATCGCCACATCTCGAAACCCAAAGCGGCGCGTTTGCGAATCGACCGCCCCATCGGGGGCCTGCACACTGAGTGCGAGTTGGTACAGATGCGGGTCATCGGGGGTCCATAAATGGACATCCGGCCACGGCACCTGAACCTGCACAACACCCGCCTCGGCTACCACTGAATCGAAGGCCTGTTCAAGAATGATCGCATCGTGGCCATTGTCGCGAACCGTAAGCGCCAGTTTGAGTTCAGTGGCCTCATAGGCCGCCTGCACTGGCACGGCTACACCGAGCACACGCTCGTTCACCCGCGGCTCGATTCGCAAGCCCAAGGCCAACACGCTGCGCTGCGGCTGGCTGACCAGTGTAATCGAGCCAATGAGTCCGCGCGTGGCGAGCTTGGTTGCCACGCGTTTCCCGGCATCGGTGCCCATCAGCAGCAACTCGCTGCCACCCGAATCGCTCGCCACCACCAACAGGTGAATGGTATTGCTCGCATCAAAGCGCAGCAGGTCGGTTACCTCAACCTCGCTCGTTTGTGGCCCCAAGGTCTGCGCAACCGGCGTTCCATTGATGAATAAGCGTGCCTCGGTGGATACCCGATCCACCCGTAGCAACACCCGCTGACCCTGCCACTGCGCGGGCACATCCACAAGGCGGGCATACCAAGCCCGGGCACAGTCGTAGGGATCGAAGTCCTTCCAATCAGGCCCCGCGCCAGGCCGCATGACAAAGGGGTTGCCAAAACGACGCTCCCAGCCCGCAGGCTTGCGCCACGACCAAACATCGGGTGGAACCCAACTCCCAGGAACCAACATCAGGCCATAGCCAGCCGCATCACTCGGCGCCGCGCCATCGCCCGGAGCCGGAGCGAAGGCCCAGAAACCATCAAGGCTCATGCGGCTGCGATGGGGCCCCTCTGCCTCAGTTTTCGCTTGGCGCCAAGCATCAACAACTGCCGGGACTGCAACGGCCTGGGCTTCGGGCCACGTCAGGGTTGGCGGTTGCGGTATTTCATGGTGTTGAACTGGCGCCTGAACGCGCGACTCCCCCTGCTGCGTGCCATCAACAACGCGCACCGACACCGCACGAATGTCGACCCTGCCAGCGCAAAACCACATTCCCGGCTGCAAACGCACCGACACCGCACCAGCAGGCACAGCCCGCTGCACCTCGGAACGTGACCAACCCCCAAGGGTCGTCTGCTGCGGCACGGGTCCACGACTCGCCACCCGCTTGCCGTCGGCGTTGATGAAATCGACGGTAACCCGTGGCACCTGCCAGCTCTCATTACCTCGCGTCAATTCATGGACCCGGAAATCGCAGCCGATGGCAATAGCCTTAGCATCAGCAGGTAAGGCCACCGTTTGTTCGATGTAATGGGTGCCGGTTATCTTTGGGTTCTCGACCCGCGCGAAGGTGTCGCCGTGTTCGATAATAAAGCCAACGCGAACCCAATCGGCTATAACCCACCCCGGCGCTGATTTATTGACGGCGTCAGCAAACTCTGGGTTGCGGACCAAGTTATCAGCAGCGCCGAGGGCAGCGACCAAACCGCATACCGCCATCACCATACTTACCCGGCGCAGTATCATCGCTTACTCCTTACGGCACGTGTGGCGGCTGGATCAGCCATGGTTTCTCCCATGATTAACTTTGGCGTTGCCACGGTATTTTGCGGCTCGCGCACAGGCCCACCGGCAATACGCGCCAGCACACAGGCCACCGCCTGGCGCCCCACTTCGGCCAAGCCTGGGTCAACCGTGGTCAAGGCCGGCTCCGTCATGGTGGCGGTGGCATCGAAACCAACCAAGCTGAGATCTTGTGGCACGTGCAAACTACGCGCCCGCATGTGCCCCAAGAGACTCTCTGCGATAATATCGTTATAGGCGACAATGGCCGTTGGCGGATTGTTCAGGGCGAGAAGGTGATCCAGTGCATCTTCGATAAAGTACTCAGAACGCAGCCCCAATTCGGCGGTCTTTGCCTCCGTCAGCACCACGGCTTCATCAATGGGAAGGCCGCGAGTGACCATGGTTCCCAGGTACGCCCCAACTCTCCGTGCCAAACGCGGATTGAGCATCGCTGGCCGCGCACCATCGGTGCTCGGCGTACACGCACCGGTGGCCACATAGGCAATCCGGCGGTGCCCATGATCGATCAACTGCTGGGTCAGGAGAGAAACCCCTGCCACATCATCAAAGCCAACCTGATCACAGGCGCCCTCGAGATCGGGCTGATTAAGGGCAACCAGTGGCAAGGCACTATTGAGCTTGCGGGCCATGGCGAGTCGCAACGCGCCGTAAGCTATGATCCCGTCACAGTTGAGATTAACGAGAAACGAGGCGGCCTTGGCCGACGGTGACAATTCTTTGACCACCAGCGCGTAGCCCGCCGCCTCCGCACACGGCCCGGCGCCTGCCATGAAACGCGAAAAATACGGCTCCAGCGCCCCGTACTTCGGATCGACCGTAATGCACAAGCGTCGACGACGCCCGCGCGCATCACCCGAATAACCGAGTTCAGCACAGGCCGTCAGAATCTGCTCTTTGACCGCTGCCGACACACGTTTGGTTTCTGGGTCACCAAGCACAATCGAAACGGCCGCACGCGACACGCCCGCGCGCTCAGCGATGCTGCGCTGGGTTACCATGACTGACTCCGAAGGGCCGCTGCCGCCGAGAATAATGGTTTCATTGTTGGTTACAATACAACCTGCAACGTAACTGTCAAGCAATCAGCGACCCGCGCCTCCTTAAGGTGATGGATCGACGTGTGGGGCCAAGAAAGTCAGGTCGTCTGCATGGTGCACTTACTCATTGAGGGTGCCGGGTACCTGTCACGTCACCCCGGTTTGAATGCCCCCGCCGCTTCGCGCACACTCCGGCATGGAAATATCGACTGCCCCAGCAGAAGCCGAGGCCGCGTCGCGGCCTGGCCGTTTGAATCTCGAACTTGCCCAGGCGATGATTGCCGCCTGGCACGAGAGCGGCATGAGCCGTGCCGCTTACGCCGAGAAGGTGGGCATCTGTCTGAAGACCTTTGACCGTTGGCGCAGTCGCGTGGATGGCTCCACCCGGCGCAGCACCGCTGGCTTGGCCCGCGTTGCTATCCCGGCCGGTGCGGCGAGCCCGGCCGGTGCGGCGGGCGATGCTCAGCGATGCTCAGGACACGCAGGATCGATCTGGTGCTACGCATGGCGGTCGCCTCAGCGCGGTACCGTGCCGATAATGGCACCGCGCTGGAAAGCCGGAGCCCTCAGCGTTCGAGTTGGATGACGAACACCGGCTTGTCGCCGGGGATCACCAGCGTGCCGTCGGTAACGGTGCCGCTGCCGATCTCGTCCATGTG
>JAQIBG010000284.1 GCA_027859175.1 Planctomycetota bacterium
GCATAGCCAACCGCAACGCCACCAAGCAGAAACAAGAAGCACAGATACGCGGCCACCATCTTGCCCTGACCGCCGGGCAAGCCCTTGCCGATCCAGCGTCCATGCCGCTCTGCCGCCCGCGCACCCAGGCGGGCGCTGCGTCCAATCCAGGAATCGTGCCCCGTCATCGCGCACCAACGCTACCGAGCGATCAGCGGGCTGTCACACGAGAATCAGGGCCCGGGCCTTGCGCTGGCCCGCGCCCCAGCATCCTGACGCCGCTCATGCGCCAGCTACGCGAACGCTACCGTTCGGATCCGCGAACCGCCCTCCTGGTCAACGCGTATCGCTCCAATTCAGACTGCACCCTGGGTGCGGTTCAAGGGGGCCTTGCGCCCGTGTTGATCGCCGCCGCGATCAGCGAACTCGGCACCGAGGCGCCACGCCTCGCGGTCTGTGGCGACCCCGGCGCGATGCTCGACGATCTCGAAGAACTCGGCATCAGCGTGGTGGTGCTGCCCGAAATGGACGAGTTCGAGCAAGATGACAACGGCCTCACCGAGGGCGAGCGTCACGTGCTGGCCCGCCGCGTGGCCGCGCTCGAAGCCATGCACAGCGGCGCCCTGATTGTGGCCACCGCGCGCGCGGTAGACCAGGCTGTCCCCGATCTGACCCGCCTCACCAAGCGCAGTCTGATTTTGCATCCGGGTGAAACCCACGATCTGCACGCGCTGTCCGAACGCCTAGTCGACGAGGGCTATCAGGTTGCCGCAGCGGTTGAGCACCCCGGCCAGCTTGCGGTGCGCGGCGGCCTGCTCGACGTGTTCCCGCTGGCGGCCGAACACCCCCTACGCATCGAATTCTTTGACGATGAAGTCGACGTGATTCGCCGCTTCGATGCCTTCACCCAAGAATCCATCGCCCGCTGTGACCAGGCCGTGCTAAGCACCGGCGGCGGCGTGGTAGCCGACGCCAGCCTGTGGTCGCAGCTCCCACCCGGCGCCATCTTGGTACTGGCCGACGTTCCGCTGAGCCAGCGCCTACGCAAAGCACCCCACGGCCGCGCCGAACTGCGCCTGGCCCGGCAACTTGAACAGGGCGCCGAAGACGGCGCCTCGGTTGGCGTAGAACGCTTCAAAGGCGACCTGCGCAACGGCCTGCCCGAGCTGCAAGACGCCGCCGCAGCCAATAGCGAAATCGTGGTCTTCGCGCGCAATGACGAAGCACGCCGCGAAATGGAAGCGCACTGCCGTGACCATGGCATCGGCGCGCCGGTGCGCGCCGGCCGCCTCAGCGCTGGCTTCCGCGATCTCGAAGCCGACCTCCTGGTGGTACACGACTTCGAGCTAAGTCACCGCCGCCCAGGCCGACGCAAGAGCACCAAGGTAGCCGGCGGCGCCCCGCTAGATTCGCTAACCGATCTCAAGCAGGGCAACTACGTGGTTCACGTCAACCACGGCATCGCCAGCTTCAAGGGCATGGCGACCCTCGAGCGACGCGGCTATATGGAGGATTTCCTCCTGCTGAGCTTCGCCGACGACGCCAAACTCTACGTGCCGGTCACCGCGATTGATCTGGTCCAAAAATATATCGGTGGTGGTGGCCGCCATCCCGAGCTGTCCAAACTCGGCGGCACCGCCTGGAAACGCAAGAAGGCACGCGCCGAGAAGGCGGTTGAGGACCTCACCGCCGACCTCCTAGCCACTGCGGCCGAGCGCGAAGCCGCGCCCGGCATCGCCCACGACCCCGACGATCCGCAACTGCGCCGTTTCGAGGCCGCGTTCCCGTTTGAAGAAACCGAAGACCAACTCACCGCCACCCGCGAGATCAAAGGCGACATGGAGTTGCCCCGCGTGATGGACCGCCTGCTGTGCGGCGACGTGGGCTTTGGCAAAACCGAGATCGCGATGCGGGCCGCCTACAAGGCGGTGGCGTCGGGGCATCAGGTAGCGGTACTGGCGCCCACCACCTTGCTCACCGAGCAGCACCTGTCGTCGTTCCGCGATCGCTTCGAGGGCTTTGCGATCAAACTGGCCTGCCTCAATCGCTTCCGCACGCCGCAACAACGACGCGAGATTCTCGAGGCCGTCCGCCTCGGCGAGATTGACATCCTGATCGGCACCCACGCGATTCTGTCAGAGAAGCTGAAGTTCGATCACCTCGGCTTGGTGGTGATCGACGAAGAGCATCGCTTCGGGGTCAAACAGAAGGAACTGCTCAAGCAGGTCGCCACTGGCGTCGACATGCTGACCCTGTCAGCCACGCCGATTCCGCGCACGCTGCACTTCTCGCTGCTGGGCCTGCGCAACATCTCGGTGCTGGCCGAAGCCCCCTCGCAACGCCTCGCCATCGAAACCCGCGTTGCGCCGTGGGACAAACACCTGATTCGCACCGCGATGGAACGCGAACTCGAACGCGGCGGTCAGATCTTCTTTGTCCACAACCGGGTCAAAGACATCGATGCCGTGGCCGACAAGCTGGCCCGCATGGTGCCCGAGATGCGCATGGAGGTGGTGCACGGCCAGATGGACGAAAGCCGCATCGGCAGCAAGATGCACCGCTTCCGCACCGGCCAGGTGCACTGCCTAGTGGCGACCTCGATCATTGAGTCCGGCATCGACATCCCCAATGCCAACACCTTGTTCGTCAATAACGCGCACGCCTTTGGTCTGGCCGAACTGCACCAGATTCGTGGCCGCATCGGGCGCTTCACCCAGCAGGCCTTCGCCTACTTCATCACCCCACCGGCGCGCACCCTGTCGGTAGACGCCACCGCCCGGCTCGACGCAATTCAGGAATACGCCGAACTCGGCGCCGGCTTCAAGCTCGCGATGCGCGACCTCGAACTGCGCGGTGCCGGCAATCTGCTCGGCCCCGAGCAATCGGGCCAGATCGACGCCGTTGGCTACGAGCTCTACTGTAAGCTCCTGGCCGACGCCGTGCAGCGCAGCGGCCTCGCCGCCAGCGGCGCCGCCGACAGCACCGTGGTTCGCAACCAGCGCGAAGACAGCACCCTGGCGTTCCCGATCGAGGCCTACGTGCCCGACACCTACCTCGACTCCCCGGCGCTCAAATTCGAGCTACACAAGCAACTGGACGCCTGCCGCACGATTGCCGAACTGCGCGGCCTGCTACGCGTCACGCGCGACCGCTACGGCCGCGTGCCTGAGGAGGTCACCCGCCTGTTCCAAATGCGCGCGGTGCGCCAGAGCGCCGCCGATCATCGCATCAGTCGGATTGAAACCCGCGAGCGCCAGCTCCGGCTGCATTGCAGTGATGGCCTGCCCGGAGCCCTGGCCCAGGTCAAACTGCCCGAACTGATCCATGTTCAGCTCGATGGCGACGCCTTGGTGCTGTTCACCAAGCTGAGCTTTGACGCCGACAATACCCTGCCTTTCCTGATGCGTCTGTTTGCAGTTGAGGAACTCTAGCCAAGCCGCCCAAGAGGCCTTGATCGAGCCACCAAAACCCTTGGCAGGCAGGCATTTCCGCCGCTGCCAGCAACGCGACGTGGCACTGGCGCAAAAACCCCTTGCGAGGGCATCCCTATTCGCATACTCCCGCGCCCCCGAACAGGGGTTAGAGGAGTCACATGATTCGCGTCGAGAGCCGTAATGGCGAGCCCCTTGAAAAGACCCTTCGCCGCTTCAAAAAGCGCTGTGAGAAGGAAGGTCTGACCAAGGACATCAAGAAGTGCATGTTCTACGAGAAGCCCAGCGAGATGAAGCGCCGCGAGGCACGTAAGCTTGAGAAGCGCCTTCTTCAAGAGCGCACCGCCGCAACCCGCTGAGCGAGCCACCCCTGGCCCGCAGCAGGCACGCTGCTTCTCAATCCGGTCCTCCAGGATCACCTCACCACGGTGTGCCCCACCGTGGTGCTTGTGTTTCCACGCCGTGGCTGCTTGAACTCGATGCCTGCGACAGCACCAACACCTGGGCCCTCGCACACCTCAGCGACTTGGCCCACGGCACCGCCGTGTACACCAAGCGGCAAACCGCTGGCCGCGGACAACACGGACGCCGCTGGCTGTCGCCAACCGGAGTGCTCACGGTCAGCTACGTGCTCGACCTGGGTGAACCCACGGCTGGAGCTCAGCTGAGCCTGGCCGCCGGGCTCGCCGTCGCACATACGGTGGACGATCTCGCGCCCGGCGCCCATGCCACCATCAAGTGGCCCAACGACTGCTATTGCCGCGATCGCAAGTTGGCTGGCCTGCTGTGCGAAGCACGCCTGCATAAGGGCAAACTGCGCTGCGTGGCGGGGATCGGCCTCAACATTGCGGCCGAATGGACCGGCGATGAAGAATTCGGCCCCCTGCTGGTGCGGCCACCGATCGATCTACGCGAACTCGGTCGCAACGATCCTGACCCCATGCCCGTTCTCACCTCACTGCGCAATTACCTGCTCGAGGCCATCGGCTTGTTGCGCGCTGGTCGCTGGCAAGGCTTGCTCGACCAATTGCGCACGCGCGACCACCTGCTCGGGCGGCCGCTCCGCGTTGAGCGCCTCGAAACGCGCGGCGGCACCAGCAGCCTGGCCGGAACGGGCGCCGGTATCGACGACGAAGGCCGCCTGCTGCTGGCGCTTGGTGATGGCGGCATGATCGCCCTCGACGCCGGCACCGTTTACCTGCAAAGTGACGACACCTCGACAGCCAGCACCGACAAGGCAGACTGAAAGCACGCAATGACGGAACTCCACTCCACAGCCGACGCCCCCTTGAAAGTGGTCCTGGTTTTGACGGTTTCTCCCGCCGACCGCCACCTGGAGGCCGACCGCGAAGAGGAGATGCGCAGCCTACTGAAAACCGCCGGCTGCGAAGTAGTTGGCGTGGCCAAGCAGCACCTGCAAAAGCCGGTTGGCAGCACCTATATCGGCACCGGCAAGCTCGAAGAAGTGCGACAGCTGTGCGAAGCCGGCGGCGCTGAAGAAGTGGTGTTCGACGCCGAACTCACGCCCTCGCAAGAGCGCAACATCGAGAAGCACGTGTGTTGCAGCGTGGTCGACTACACCGCGCTGATCCTGCACATCTTTGCCGCCAACGCCCGCACCCACCAAGCCAAGCTGGCGGTGGAACTGGCCCAACTCGAGCACAACCGCTCGCGTCTGAAGCGCCTGTGGAGCCACCTCGACCGCATCAAGGCCGGCATGAACATGCGCGGCCCCGGCGAGAAGCAGCTCGAGGTTGACCGGCGCTTGGTTGACCAACGCATTCAAGACCTCAAAGCCAAACTGCGTGACATCGAACACCGCAAAGAGCGCACCATCGCCAGCCGGCGTGACGTGTTCAAGGTGTGCCTGGTTGGCTACACCAACGCCGGCAAGTCAACCACCATGAACGCCCTCACCGACGCCAACGTGCTCGCTGAAGACAAGCTGTTCGCGACCCTCGACACCCGCACCTCGCGCCTCGAGATCGACCCCACCCGCACCATGGTGATCTCGGATACGGTTGGCTTCATCCGCAAGTTGCCGCACAAGCTGGTGGCCTCGTTCCACGCCACCCTGGCCGAAGTGATTGAGGCCGACCTGCTGCTGCATGTGGTCGATGCCAGTCTGCCCACGATGGAAGAACAGATCGAGGCCGTTGAAGAAGTGCTTGAGCATATCGAGGCCCAAAACGTGCCCACGATCATGGTCTTCAACAAGATCGACAAACCGCATTCCAAAACCATCGTGCTGGCCTTCCAGCGCCGGTATCGCGGTTCGGTTGGCATCAGCGCCACCACCGGCGACGGTCTCGATGACCTCCGCCAAACGGTGATTGCCGCCGCCCATGCCCAGGTCAAAAGAATCCAGCTGCGGATCGGCATCGCCGATGGCGCCACCGCCGCCTTCGTCCGCAGCCGCGCCACGGTGCTCGAAGAAGACTACCTGGAAGACGCCGCCCTGCTGACGATTGAGGCCGACGACCGCCTCCGCAGCGAACTCGCCAGCAACCAGGCGATCGAAATCCTGCCCGACCCCGACAATCAAGTCGACTTTAAGTTCTAGCGTTTTTTAAGCCCGCGAGCACTTGTTGCTGAACGGCGCCGCATTGGTAGGCTGGAGATGTTTCCAGACCCCAATCAAGCAGTACACGATGGCGATCGACAAAGACTACACGCGCACCTGGATCAAGGCCTTCATGCAGAAGGACGCTAAGGGCTCTGTACCCGAACGCCGCGCACAAGCCTTGGCTGCATTTCAGAGTGAAGTGCTCGAACCCGCCGGCCACGAACTCGACTTCGAGCTCGATGAGCTCGACGACGAATTTGACGACCTCGCCGCGTTCGACGACGCTGACTGATCTCTCTATTTATTGCGCCGGAGCAGCAGCCTGATCGACAGGCGCGGGCGCGGGTGCCGCCTCGGCGTCCACCTCTGCTGGAGCAGCAGGCGCGGTCTCGGCTGGGCTCGCAGTGCCCGGCTCGGGGTCCAGCACGCCGGTCCCCGGTGACGGCTTCGGCACCGGAGCGGCCTGATTATCAACCAGCTTGGCGTACACCTGATCACCGACACTGACCGGGCGCACCGCGTCGACCCGCCACGTAGCCGACAGCTCCATCGCCAGCGCCAGCTTGCCCTCAACGCGCAACACCAGCACCTCGACGGTCGGCAGGCCGGCTCGCACCACGCTATACGCGCCATCCTTGGTCAGCGTCTCGCCTTCGATCATGACCAAAACCGGGTCGGTCGGCGCGGCCGGTTCTTTGACGTGGACAACCGTCCCCAGCACCGGGCCGGCATCAATGGGCTCGGAGGCAAGCAGCTCAGCCGGCTCCGCGGCCATGGCATCGGCCGTGTTGGCGGGCGCCGCTGCGGGGGCCGGCGCTACCGACGCCTCGGGCACTGGCTCAGGCGCGGTGCCATCGAGCACGGCGCCAACCGCCGCTACCGTGGCCGCGTCGTCCACGCCCGACACCCCAACGCGCTCAACCGCCGCCGGTGGAACCGGCCTCGCCGCACCACCAGAGCGGATCGCCATCAAGCTAGCCGCTTCGTCAACGCGGATCGCTCCTGAGCGCAAGCCTGCAATCATGGCCTGCACCACCGGATCGGCCGCATCGTCACGCGCTGCCAGCACGCTGGCCGCCAGCTCAGCCGCCGGCCGCGCCTCGGCGGCTCCAAGCATCCCCACCACCAGCACTAAAATCGCGATACGCATCAGCTATCCCCTGCCGCAGCCTGGGCGCGGCACGCCGTGAGGCAATCATCGATGATCGCACCCAGATCGCGCTCGGGCGTCCACCCGGTCAGCGCCTGCAGCTTGGCCACCGAGGGCACGCGACGCCGCAAGTCTTCAAAGCCACCTTCCGGGAAGGCCTCGGCGTACGACAGCATCTTCACACTGCCCGAACCGGCCGCCGCGATCACGCGCTGGGCCAAGTCTTTGATCGTCACTTCCTCAGCGCCGCCAATGTTCACCACCTGGCCAACCGCGTCGTCGCTGTCGAGTAAGGCCAACAAGGCACTCACGCAGTCGGCCACGTGCAAGAAGCAGCGGCTTTGCGCGCCATCGCCGTGCACTTCCAAGGCCTCACCACGCAGCGCCGCCTGGCAAAAACGCGGCAACACCATGCCGTAGGCCGCGCTTTGACGCGGACCGGTGGTGTTAAAGAAGCGCCCTATGCGCACCGGCAAGCCGCGCTCGCGATGGTAGGCCAAAGCCAAGAACTCATCCATCGCCTTGGCGCAGGCATAGCTCCAGCGATGCAGGCTGGTGGCACCCAGCAGGCTGTCATCGTCTTCAACAAACGGCGCCTTGAGCCCCTTACCATACACCTCAGACGAGGAGGCCAGAAACACCGGCAATCGTCCGTGGGCGGCCGCCGCGCGCAGCACCACCTCGGTGCCCCGTAAGTTGGTCATGATGCCCGCAACCTGGCGCTCGAGGATGCGCTTGACGCCCACCGCAGCCGCCAGATGGATGATCGCCTCAACGCCACTGGCCGCCTCATCAACCACCAACTCATCGCACACCGAGCCGTGCAGAATCGTCAGCTGCGGGTGGCTCGTCACCGGCGCCAGGTTGGCCGCGTCGCCGGTTGAGTAGTCATCAAGCGAGGTCACGCGATCGCCGCGCGCCAGCAGCCGATCGATCACATGGGAGCCGATGAAGCCCGAGCCGCCGGTTACAAGGTAATGCATGGGCCCAGCCTACGCCGAGCCCGCAGCGCGACATCTTTGGTAGCGCGCCCGGGAGAACACAGCGTGCAACACGCCGAAACGAGCCCGGCAATAAACATCTAAGCGGTAGAGAGAACGAGACTTACAATGTCGGCGCAACCCCGCTCATTGCATTGAATCTACCCTTATAACGACTGAGAAATTGCTTTGTGACGCCCAAGCTTTTCGCGCGTACAGTTCTTAGGTAAACGTTAATCCAAGCCCACAAGGATGTCCTATGTCCCATCTGTCTCCGCTTCTGCTCGCCTGCTTCCTGGCGTGCTGCTTCAGCCTGGCCCCCGCCGCTGAAGCCACCCCCGCTGCCGTCGAAGCCGCCGAAACTGCTGCGCCCGCCGCCGAGGCGGAAACCACGGATGAGGCCGAAACCACGGCGCCCGTGGTCGACGAAGCCCCAGAGGCCGCTGGCGACGAAGCGGCCCCCGCTGCAGACGAAGCCGCCGCAGACGACGAGGGCTCAGACGAAGAAGTCCTCACCGGCGCCACCTTCTACGAGAAGCTCAAGCAGGGCGGCATTATCGTCTTGATCCTGATGCTGATCTCGGTGGCTCTGCTCAGCTTTGCCATCGAGCGCCTGCAAAACCTCAAACGCAGCGCGATCATGCCGGTCGGGTTTGCCGAGCAGGCGCGCAAGTTGTGGAGCGAGCGCAAGTTCAAGCAGCTGCGTCAGTTCAGCGAAGCCAGCAACAGTACCATCGGTTCGGTGGTCCGTGCCTTGGTCATGCATCGCAAGTCAAACCCACTGGAACTCAGTCAAGTTGCCGGCGACATCGCCTCGTCCGACATGCGCGAACACATGCAGCGCCTGATCCCGTTTGCGCTCATCGCCACCATTTCGCCGCTGCTGGGCCTGCTCGGCACCGTATCGGGCATGATTG
The DNA here is from genome assembly GCA_027859175.1 of Planctomycetota bacterium. Lineage (GTDB taxonomy): Bacteria > Planctomycetota > UBA11346 > UBA11346 > UBA11346 > GH22. The sequence continues at coordinate 9,024 of JAQIBG010000284.1, forward strand.
AGAGCTTTGAAGTGGTCGCGATTGCCGGTAGTCTGGGTGACGCCTCGGTGCTCGCCGACGGCATCGCCAAGGCCCTGATCACCACTGCAGTCGGCCTCATCGTGGCGGTGCCCGCCATCGCTCTGTTCAACTTGTTCAAGGCCCGCACCACCCGCATCGCCCTCGCGCTCGATAGTGAAGTCAACATGCTCATCGGCGAGTGGTTCATGGAAGAGGTCGACGACGAAGACGAGGGAGACCAGTAAATGCGCACCAAACTCGGCGATGATGAGGACCTGGCGGTCGACATGGCCCCGCTCATCGACTGCGTGTTTCTGCTGCTGATCTTCTTCCTGGTGGCCACCACCCTGAAGAAGATCGACAAGGAACTCCCGCTCGATCTGCCCGATGCCAAGGCCTCGCTCGAAGTCCAGCAACCCGAAGACTACGCGATCATCGCGGTTGACCGCGACAACGTCACTTATCTCGACGGCACCCCGGTAGCCACCTCGCTGCTGCACGCAGAACTCAAGTCGCGCGTGGCCGCCAATCCGGAGGTCAAAGTCCGGCTCGACGTCGACCGTGCCGCCGAGTTCGCCGCGGTCATGGCGGTGCTCGACCACCTGCGCTTCTACAACATCACCAACGTGGGTGTGAACACCCTGAATGAGCGTCATGTCAAGCTTAACAAGCCCGAATAAAGACGATCGCAAGCGCCGTAACCGCAATGGCTGGCTGATTTCAGCGGCTATCCACGGCGCCGTGCTCGGCCTGCTGATCTGGCTCACGCCGGTGCGCGAAATCGTATTTGAAAACGAGCGCGTCAAGAAACCCGAGATCACCAAGAGCGGCGATGAACTCAAAGAGATTATCGATAAGATCCGCGACTCCGAGGCCGATTTGCTGCGCCAGCGGGTAGAACTGCTCGGGGCCGGCGTCGATCGCCTGCGGATCAATCTCCTGAACAAGGAAAACCGTCACCGCGGCTATGAAGATGCGCAACGTGCGTCGGCCCATGCCCGCTTGATTGAGGCAATCGAGGCCACCATCGCGGCCCAAGGCAGCAAGGTCGGCATTCACCAGCGCAATATCGGCAAGACTTACGATCCCGACGATGCGGTTGAACTCAAACGCCTCGATGCCATTGCTCGCAATAATCAGGAAGACGTCGAAGCCGCGCTGCCGCTGCTGCCCAGCGTTGACGGCCTCGATGCGCTCAAGACCGAACAAAAAGCCGCCAGCGACCTGCAAAGCGAGGCCGCGCTGTTCAGCGGCCACGCGGTGCATGCGAACCAGAAAATCGTCAGCAACAGCGGCCAAGTCACGCGCTACAGCGGCGAGGTGAAAACCATAGAGACCAAAATGGCCGAACACGCCGCTAGCATCGAAAGCAAAACTGCCAAGCGAGATGAGCTCACCGCGGCACAAACGGCCGCAGCCAAAGCCTACGAAAAAGCCGTGCAAGACCTCAAGCTCGCAGAAATTGCCTATAAAAATGCCGACCAGGCCTGGAAGAAGGCCAATGACGACAGTAAAGAGGCCGCCAAAACCGAACGCGACACCGCCCGCAAAGCGCTCGACGCGGCCAAGAAATGGCGCGACCAGTCAAGCAAAAAGCGCGACACCACCAAGCGCGACCTCGCCAAAACCAAGCGTAGTTTGGGCGCCAGCCAAGGTGGACGTAACCGCGACCAGAATCGGCTGAACGACCGCAAAAAACGCCTCGCCAAGGCCGAAGCCGAGCTCAAAAAGTGGAGCGCCACCTCGGTTAAAATGGATCGCGAACTCGACAGCAAAGCTCAAGGCTCACTCGCAGCGCAGCAAGCCATGCTGGCTCATCTGCAACAACTCTACACTGCCGACACCATCGCGGCGGCCATCGCAGCCGAGATTGCAGCCAACCCGCGGCCCGAACCCGACGCCAACGGTAACGTGCCGCTGATCGTGAAAGCCGACAAGCCCAGCACCACCGCTAGCGAACTCAAACAGTCGGGTATTCCTGATCTCTACCTCATCTCCGAGCGCATGATCACCCAGGCCGTCACCGATTACCGCGCGATCAAGGCGATCGATCTGGCCCGTCTCCGCGACCTAGCCATCGAAGCCGCGCTCGACCAGATCTCCCCGCTCGACCCCCTTCCCACCGAAATCAACACCGACATCCTGCGAGCCGACATCACCGATCCCAAACTGGTTGAGCCGCACAAGCAGGAGGTGCTCAAGGTCAACATCTCGGTGGAAGAGAAGATCAAGTTGGTCGAACAATTACTGAAAGAACTCGAAGAGATCCAACAGGAAATCCTCGAGCAGGAAGCCCTGGTCGAAATCGAACCCGAAACGCTGGAAGACATCGTGGCCAAAGAAGTGTTCGATGAAACCGCCGAACAAGAGCAGTTGGCCGAAGAACTGATGGAGCAACTGACCTACGAGGAGAAGCGCGAACTGGAGAATGCGCACGAAGAAGCGCTGGCCGAACTCGCCAAAGAAGACGAGAAGGAACGTATGAAAGACCTCACCGCCTTGATGAAGCAGACCCCGGTTGAGATGGCCAAAGCGCAAGAGCAGAATGAACAAGAGGAAACCAAGGAGGAGCAGCAGGAAGGCGAAACCGAACAGCCCCCCGAAAAGCTCGAAGTCGGTGCCACGCCGCCAGTCACGCTGTCGCCAGACACCCCCGGAATCCTCGCACGCAAAATCGCCGACGACGGCGTGCCGACCGAGTGGATGTACGTTGACAGCTGGTACACAATCGGCCCCTTCTCCAACGAGAGTCGTCGCAACCTGAACACCAAGTTCCCGCCGGAAACCGTGGTCGACCTGGACGCACAATACACCGGCAAAGGCAACCGGCCTATCAAGTGGACCTTCGTTCAAGGCCGCGACATGTGCGTCATCCCGGCCGACGACGTTGAGTACGCGATCTATTACGCTTACACCGAAATCCACTCCGACCGTCCGCGCGACGTATGGATCGCCGTTGGTTCAGACGACAAGGCCAACGTATGGATCAACGACATGCCGGTGTGGATCTCGGGTGACAAGCTCAAGGGCTGGCGGCCGAATGAAGGCTACCGCAAGGTGCACCTGCGCGAAGGCGTCAACAAGGTCTTGTACCGCGTTGAAAACGGCTGGCGCGGCACGGCCTTTTCGATGGCGATCCACGTCAAGCGCGAGGGTCTCTGATCGGCTACTGACTTCCACCAGTGCTCGCCAGCGTGCTGGCCAACAATTATGACCTGCGGCAAGCGACGATTGCCGCAGGTTTTTTAGCAGGGCGCATGGGCGAGCAGTCGCGACGTCGGAGTTGCGGTATCCTTACCACGCTGCGATGGGCCACGAAGCGGAGAGTCCTCCTCGGCAGTAGCATCGGCTCCGTGATCGAAGTAGGCTGCGCGACCGATGCCTATCCTGCTCCCTTTTCGCGCTGTCTGGCAGGTCTTCGGGCAGTGGCTCAGCACGCCCCGAGCAATCGCCATCACCATCCCCTTGATGGTTCTCGGCACCGGCCTGCTGGTTGCCCTGTCCGGGCGCAGCGCCCTGAACAACACGGTGGATATTTTCGCCGCAACCCGAATCGACGATCATGCTGAAGCGATGGTCGCTCGGCTTGATCAGAATCTCGCCGATATCGATCCGATCCTGGCTGGGCTGGCAACAACGATCGACGAAGACCAGAACACGCTCGAACGCGCATTCGCCGCGAGCCTGATCGAGCGACCATGGCTACGCTGGATCGCCATTCAGGGTCTGGCTGCTGATGCCACCCTGGTTGCGCCGGGGCCTGACGCCACAAGCCAGGTCACGAGGTGGCCTGCAACAGGGCCTGCCAATAGGCACACGCGAACCGCACGTGGGGCTACGAGCTCCGCAGTGCCAACCACCCTCCCGGACACACTGCCCAGCGTCACCGATACAACGCGTTCCGCTTGGTGGCAGCCGATCATGATTCACCCCACCAGCGGCGACCCGGTTATTGTCCGCGCTCGCAGGTTTTCGGTAGCCGGACGCGAAGTCCTACTCAGTGCAGCTGTCGATCTGCGGCGGCTACCGAGTCTGCAAGCCAAAGAATTGACCACCGAGGGGCTTCGGTCGATCGCACTCCTTGATGATCACGACCACGTGCTCCTCGAACGCACCGACCGAGATCCGGATACGCCGCAAACCCTCACCCTCAAGAACTCAGCCATGGAAGCGGCCCGCAAACTGCTCACGCCTGATGTCGATCGCAGCTCAAAGGTCATCGATATCGACGGCACCACTGTGCGAATCCTAGCGCGCCGCTTACCCTCGCAAACCGGACCGTCGCTTGCCGCAATCGCCGTCGCAGATGAAACCCGACTCCGTGAGCCCGCCGGAACCTACCTCCTGCGCAGCGTCCTGATTAAGGTGGTCGCAACCAGTCTAGCTCTCGCTCTAGCCCTGCTCTATGCCCTACGCATCTTAACCAGCCATCGTCAACTCGAAGCTGAGCGTCACCGCGCCGAACAGGCTGAACAACGTGCCGATGAATTCGGCGCCTACCGCCTGACGCGAATGGTTGGCCGAGGTGGCATGGGCGAAGTCTGGGCAGCCGAGCATCGCCTACTCGCGCGCCCTACTGCGATCAAACTGCTCTCAGTTCGCAACGACGGCCCAGCCCTCGATCGCTTCGTACGCGAGGCCCGAATGACCGCGGCGCTGCGCTGCCCGCACACCGTGCAACTCTACGACTATGGCACCTCGATTGATGGCCAAGCCTACTACGCCATGGAGCTTCTCGATGGTGTTGACCTCGAACGTCTCGTTGAACGACACGGTCCGCTGCCACCGGAACGCGTCGTCGCGATCCTGATTCAGATCTGCGAGAGTCTGGCTGAGGCACATGATCTCGGATTGGTTCATCGCGATATCAAGCCCAGCAACATCCTGCTGTGCCGAGTTGCCGATCGCTGCGACTTCGTCAAGGTTCTCGACTTCGGCATTGTCGCCGTGTCCGGTGCGGGTGCCGAACAAGGCACAACGGAACAACCGCTCCTAACAGCCGGTACACCTGGCTACATGGCCCCAGAGCAAGCCGCCGGGCAAGCCCTGGATGGCCGCGCAGACCTGTATGCCCTCGGCTGTGTTGCGTGGTGGCTCCTGTTTGGTCGCCCTGTCTTCGATACCGCAAAAGACACCCACACCCTCCTGAGCCTCCACGCCAGCGCACCCCTCCCAAGCCCCAGCAGCCAGTATCGCCCGCCAGTCGTTCTCTTCGACTTGATCAAACGCTGTCTCGCCAAAAAAGTAGCCCAACGTCCGAAGAGCGCGCGCGCCCTCGGCCGGGCCCTGAGCGCCTGCCACCATGTCATGCCCGAGTGGGACAACGACATCGCTGCCCGATGGTGGCAACAACACCATTCCAGCAGTGCCGCGCACACCATCCCTGGCGCGGCCTGCCTCCTCGAACCAGCCACCCATCGCGGCGACACAACCCACACCCTAGAAGCAACCAGTTTCGAGCGCAATCACCACCAGGGCTCGAGCCGCCTGATGACCTGAACCCGACAGCACGTGTCGTAATCAGGGCCGTCGCCAGCGTCCGGGAGTCATCCCGGTCTGAGCTCTGAAACGCCGTACTAAATAATTGGCACTGGCAAAGCCACAACGCTGCGCAATCGCCGCAAGATCAAGGTCGGTGTCGCGCAGCAAGATCCGCACTAGATCAAGGCGCTCGGCCTCCAACCAGGCCGCATAGCTACAGCCCGCATGATCCACAAACAAGCGCGTCACATGACTCGGATGGCACTGCGCCACAGCCGCCAAGCTGTCGCGACTATGCTCCTGGGCGAGATGTTCGCGCAGGTGTTCGCACAAGAGTCGAAAGCGCCGCTCCGATTTCCCCGGCCGCGGCGCGCTGCGCAAACCCTCCACCACCACGCCGAGCAGCAACGCCAAGGCATGACCGCGATCATGGTCATCCTGATCCAAGCAATCCAGCAACACCGTCCAACGACGTCGGTCACCAGGCTCGAGCACATGCACCGCCTTGACCCCGTCGGTGTTGCGCACCAACTCGCAATGATCATCGCGCAGCGATACTTTGAGTTGGTCGTAGGGCCGCCGGCAATCACGCGCCTGCCAGGTATTGCCACGCATGACAAAGGCCTCACCAGCGCGTGAGCGGTGCCAACAGCCATCATCCGCGCGCCGATAACACAGGCCCGGGCGCAAGGGCAGCATCACAACACCCCGGCTCGCGACGCGGCTGATGCGGCCATTCCCCTCGGGGTAGGCGGTCAAACCGGCCTCCACCAAGCACAGGCGCCCCCACTCGGCGCGGGCCGCGTCAAGCGCGGCGATCCAGGTGGCTAGCTCGGCCCTGGCATCAGCACGCCGCTCATGGGTTAATTGCGCCATTAGTGCTATTTAATGCATCCGATATCCTATAGGAAGCAGATATTGACTGTGCATAATGGGCTTTCATGACTACTCTCAAAACATCCGCCATTGCCCCCGTGATCACCGAGCACCGTGACCACCTCCTCAAGGGGCTGCACCAAACGCTGACCCAGAGCATGCTTCTCGACGCCCCCGGCCCGAACGGCGGCGGCGAAGACGAAGCCAATTACGCGCTGCCGTGGTTGCTGTTGCACCTGCTGACTGGTGACCACGAAGCCGCGACCCATGCCCACGATCTGTTCACCGACCTGCAGCGTTGGGTTGCGGAACACTGCATAGACGGCTACGAGGCCGACGCCGAAGCCCACCACGGCACCGAACCCTTCCTGCTGTTCCTGCCGCGCTATGCCAAACTGTTTGATTCCCAGGCGGCGCGCGACCTGATCACAAACGCCGCTGATTTCATCATCGGCCGCAAGCCCGGCGCGCCGCAGTGGTACGACTCGCAGCGCGAGGTGTTCGTCAGTTGGGATCTGGGCGCACGCTACGCCGATCGCGACCCCAAGCACCGCAAGGAATATGGTGACCATTGGCGCTTCATTCACATCGCCCTGGCCGCCTACGACTGCTCCGGTGACGAAGCCTATGCCGCCTGGGCCCTCGCGTATGCCAAGGCCCGCGCCCGCCGCATTGTCGCGGCGGCCGACCCACTCCCCGCCGAATGGACTCTCGACGGTGATCCGATCCCATTCACCGACCAACAACGCATGCACACCGTGACCAATGACCCACTCACCGGCGTTGAAAGTATTCTCGCCTCGGGCGGCCTGCATGCCCTCGCCGACTGCTTCGCGATTGAGGCCGACCCCGTGCTGCAGCACGCAGCCCACCGCGTGGCCGGCCATCTCGTGCCACTCCTGACCGATCCCTACTGCGATCCGGCTGCCGCCGCGCTACGCCGGTACCGCCTCGGCTTTGCCGACAACTGCTTCGATCAGGCCATTACCGAGCAAGCCGGCGCGATTGATCTGCGCGATGCCCCCGAGCATCTGGTGCTGCCGGCGCGCATCCACCGAGCCGACCATGGCACCGGCGTGGGGCGCCGCAAAGACATGCAGCGCTGGTACATTGAAGACGACACCGGTGCGCTGCAGCCAAGCGCTGCGATGTGCCCGGCCGCCGCCACCCTCGCCTGGGATGTCACCGGCGATCCGCGCTTTGCCGAGCACGCCCTGCGCCTCGCCGCGCAACGCACCTGGATCGCACAACGCGCGCTGCGCAGTGGCCGCGAACACGCCGACAAGGGCTGCTCAATTGCCTCGGTTCTCACTGGACATGGCCGCAACTGGGGCACCGGTGCTGCCACCGGTTGTCTGCAGCCCTTGCTACGCGGCGGCGACGTGATCAGGGGAAGCTTGGCGCCAGCACTCAGCATCAAAGCCGACAGCGCACTGTGCACGCTGGTGCAATCAGACCCTACTGGCGAGCGCGTTCACGGCTGGAACACAGGTACCACCGCAGTTGAACTCAGCATCCAGGGTCGCCGCGAGCACCGCACCCTCGTCGCGCCGGGGCACTACCTCATTTGCTGAACAAACGCCCGAGGACACGCATCGCGGCGCCCAAGCCTTCGACCACGACGTCACCCAGATCGTCCGAGTCCCAGTAGTCGCCGCGACGCGGTCCGCCCAGACCACCAAGGCCACGATAACCGCCGCCGCCAAGGTTGCCCCCCGACGCCGTGCCACCAACCATCTTGGCCTGCGCCTCGGCGCGGTCGCGCGCGGCGCGCTTAGCCCGCCGCTGCTCGTCGTTTTCAATCACGGCTTTCTTGTGCAGGCCACCGGCCTCAATCCAAGCTAAGATGCCCGGCAGCTCATCGGCGTCGAACCAGATCCCGTGGGCCCTGCACACGTCGACCACAATACCCGACACGCGCCCGTAGTTGCGTCGATTCATCATCTTGCCGCACGCGGGGCAGTCGCGGTACATCGGCCCATTCTGCTGACGCAGCTTCAGCGGCGCCGGCGGTGACTTGGCTTCCACCTTGGCTGCCGCCTTGGTCTGAGCGACCTGCGCCAACTGCTCCACCTTGTCGTGTTCAAGCCACAAGCCGGCACATGTGCCGCACTCCAACACCGGCGGGCCATCGCCAGCAACGGTGCGCGCCGCCAACTTGGTGCCCGTTCCGCACACCGGGCAGTCGAGATCGCTCGCCGTAACGCCCACCGATTCCGAATTCAAACCGGTGCCACAGCTATGGCAGAATTTGGCCTTATCCGAAATCCGGGTCATGCATTGCGGGCAAATGGTGTTACGCAGCCGCTCGCCGGCTTCGAACTCGGCGCCGCAAAACGTACAGTTAACGGCCCCCGGCTGGCGCGGACCGCCGCACGAGGAACACCGCACCACCGCCGCTTCGTGGCCGTCAACGCGCTCCACCACCACAACTTGGCCGCAGTGACAACGAAACCGACTGCCAGGCGCACGCGAACTGGCGTCATAGCGACGGTCACAGTTAGAACAGGCAATGAGCAAACGCATATGACCATACTAGCAGCCGGCCGACGCAGGAACAAGGCGATGCCCCAGCGTCTCACGCAAGCGTGCTGCACCGAGCCGCCTTGAACCCCTCACTGCCGCCACGCAGCTGTCAAACACGCAGTGCAACTGGTTCCATCACGACCGGATTGCCGGATCAGATGCCAGGCTGCATGATGTGGCGATGGATCAGGCACATCCCCGTTACTGGCGCTTCGCCTTGCCACTGGTGGCCATAGGGCCGCTGTGGCAGGTCAGCAATTTGGCGCAGCAAGCAGCGGTGCTGGCACTCTCTGGCTCGGTCCGCGAACTCGCCGCCTTTGCGCTCGCACGGGCGATGGTAAACCCCTTCGCCAACGTCCTCGGCATGGTGCCGGAGATGAGCAACGTGCTCGGCCGTGATCGCAGCGGTCTGTTGGCGGTACGCCGCCTAGTGCTCGGCATTGGCTTCGCCCTGACCCTGTGCGTGGTGGCCATGACCTTGAGCCCTGCTGGCGCCGCCCTGGTACGCGGTGCCTTCAGTGCCGAAGCTGGCCTGGTCGACATTGTGCTGCACTACTTCTTATGGCTGTCGCTGATCATCCCGGTCGCTGGCCTTGGTCAGTTAGCAGCCGGAACCCTGGTTCGCGCGCAGCGTACCGGGCTGGTGACCGGAATTCGTCTCGGCGAGATGTGCTGCGTGCTGGCGATTCTGGTCGGCGGCGGCCTGTGGGGCCTGCCGGTGCGTGTGGTGCTGATTGCCTCGGCGCTGATCCCGAACGTGCTCGGCTGTTGCGTAGCAACGGTGTTCGCACACGCCTATCTGCCGCATGACGACGACCCCAACACGGTGCGCACCACGGTACCCACGGCCCTGCGCTTCTTCGCGCCGATGGCGGCCACCACCACCATGTTCACCCTCAGTCGGCCGATTTTGTTTGCGGTACTCAGCCGCACCACCGGTGGCGGCACCGCCGCAGAAACCATGATCGCGGCCCTCTCGCTCGCCTTCGGCTGCGGCTTCATATTCCAAAGCGTGATTAACAACGTGCAGCGGCATGTCATGGCCACCTTCGCCGCCGCCGACCCGGCCGGCTGCCTGCGCTTCAGCCTGCAATTGACCATCGCCACCACCAGCGTGGCCCTGATATGCCTAACCGGCCCGCCTGCACGCTGGCTGTTGAGCTCGGTTATGCACGCCGAGGGCCAAGTCCTCGAACTCGCCACCCAAGCCACAGCGATTCTCGCGCTAGCCCCAATCACCATCGCGTGGCGCAACTGGTACCACGGCCTCGGCATCGCCCACCGCAAGACCGGCGCCATGATCATCGGCTCGCTCGGCCGAAACGGTTGCGTGGCCATCGGCGCGGTAAGCCTGGGCGCCCTGGGCTGGCTCGATCACCGCAGCGCGGCGGCCTTGATGGTTGCCGCATTCGGCTGCGAAGCCCTCGGCACCATTATCGCGTCACACCGCTGGCGCAGCGCCATGTTGGGCCCGCAAGCCGCCTAACATGGCCGCTGGCGCCGGTCGCGTTATGCTGCCAGCGTGGTGACCCTCGACGACATCGCGCGCGCAACGGGCCTGAGCAAGGCCACCGTCAGCCGCGCCCTCAGCGGGCACCCCCGCGTAGCCCAAGCGACCCGCGCACGCGTGGCCGGCGTGGCCAAGGAGCTCGGCTATCGCCCCGACGCCGCCCTCAGCGCTCTGGCCCGGCGTCGCTGGCCCACCGGGCGCAAGCCCGACAGTGCTGAGATTGTCTACCTCCACAACCTGGACAAAAACGTACCCGAGCGCATCGAGCGCTACCGCGAAGCCGCCGCCGACGAATTTGGCTACGAGCTCTCGATTGAGCGCCTCGATGCGATTAGCGACCTCCACGCCTACGCCGACACGCTCGAGCAACGCGGCATCCGCGGGATCATCTTACACGCCGCCGACGACCTCGCCGATGAAACCGAAACCTTTGACCGCTGCGCCCGCGTGGTGATCGGTTACGGCTTCA
>JAQIBG010000289.1 GCA_027859175.1 Planctomycetota bacterium
TTGCCGTCAGCAGCAAAATAGCCAGGCACCGTGTAGACCAAGGACCCCTTGGTGAAGGTCACGGTCATGCGGTAGTCGGTGAAAGGATTGGTTCCCGTGGTTTCATCGGCCCACGGACCCTGCATATCCAAGGTCACCTTGTGCCAGCGCTGCTTGATGCCGGTGATGGCAACGCTGCCATCGCCATCCTGGCTCGGCGGCGACGCACCCGTGGCAGATTCAGCCAGGGCGGTGTCTTTAGCCGCATTCTCGCTCACACTGCTATGCCGCAGCACAATCCTATCGACGCTGAACTTGGTCGAACGCCCAGACGTCCGAAAGGTGTAGGTCCCGGCGGTCGGAAAGCTTACCCAGATCCGGTGGGAGTTATTGTCAACGGTATTGGTAGACCAGCCCCACGTGCCCCCACCGTTGTTGTACATCTTGGTCCAACCATTGAGGTCGCCAGCGCTGCCACTGGTCTTAACCTTGTACGATTGGGCGTCGGGGAAATCGACCCAGACATCGTTATGTTCAGTATTGTGACTCGGCCACGAGCGCATTAGGAGCTGGTAATCACCCGTCTTGGCGATCGTGAAACTCCAGGTCAAAACCCCGGATCCCGCCTGGTCGACCGTGGTCGAACTATTGCCATGCTTCCACTCCAAGTACTCGCCACCAGTGGCGCCGCTGTGCTCGGTTTGAAGGCTCCACGAAGCCATGTCACTACTGGTGGCGTTTTCGTACTCCATGACCACCAAGCCGCCGCTCTCCTGATACGTCGCCGCCGAACCAAACGACGGCAGCAAGACCAATACAACAAAGATGAGCGCGCGTAACATAGGACAGTCTCCAAGTACCAATGCACTCAGGAGCCAAATTAGGCGCGAAATATTGCCCCTACCCGCTTTTACGGGCAGCAACTGACACAGTTCGAAGGCCAGCGGGCCAAGACGGCGCCTAATTGCACGCGCCCACAGCATTAACTGCCACAAGCCCGTACCCGGCCTGAACGAAAGACACCCCCATGCGTGCCGTGCCTAAGACCGTAATAATACTTCTAGCCCTCGCCCTGATAGGCTGTGGCGGCGGAGGCACAGGCAACCAGATCGACGCGACCTCGGGGCCTGGCGCCGACAATGGCGACGACACACCGGCCAGCGATGTACCACCGGCTACGCCGCCGCCCCCCGTGAGCCCGCCGAGCCCAAGCCTCGTGGTCCAACTGCCAGCAAACGTGGCCACCACCACCGATACCGTCGACCTGACGGCCACCGTCGATAACGGCAACGGCACCGTATCGATCGACTGGGCCTTGGTCTCCGGGCCGGTCGACGCCGTCTCCTTCAACGACGATACGAGCCTGACACCCACCGTCAGCTTTCCGATGAATGGCAGCTACGTTCTGCGCGTGACGGTGACCGATACCACGGGAAGCGCGAACAGTCAGATTGCTGTGACGGTTGCTGACCCAAACCCGTTCACCATCGAAGGCCATGTCGATGATGCCACCCTCGGTGTCGGCGACGTGCCGGTCCGGCTACACTGGGCGGCAGACGGCAGTGACCTGACCCCCCTACAAGACAGCACCGATTCCCAAGGCGACTTCAGCATTGCGGGGCTCATCGGCGATATCGATCGCTTCGCTCTAACCGTGGTCGGCAACTAACCCAAGCCACAACTACACCCCTGCATTCTGTACCATGCCCAGCCTTGGCTTTGCGGCGGCAAGGGCGAGCATGGGCCAATGCCAAGCCGTTACGCCGCCGCCCTCATCGCCCTGTGCCTCGCCGTCGTCCTAAGCGGCGCCGAAAGTCCCGATCTGTCGCCAGTGCGCCAGATCAGCAATGCTGACACCATCGCGGCCGCACGCTCCTTTGCCGAATCCAAAGGGCTTGAAGTGCAGACCTACGGCGATGGGCCGTTTCGGATTATGACAATCGGCGGTACCCCGCCCAAACCTGAACAACTAGTGGCCGATGGCGAACTGGTCATCGGTGGCCTTGACATCTGGACCGGCAAACAGGGCCTATTCGTACCTGACGCACAAGCCGACGAGCAAGTCCTGTGGTACCTCCTGCTCAAGGGCGACAAAACCTTCGACGCCTTCCTCAGCTACGGACGCAAGGCAGGGGTGCTCCCCAAGAGCAAAGGCGAAGACCTCGCAAAACAGACCAATAACACCTGGGGCTCACGCGTAGCGATCACCGAAATCGACAAGATTAGTGGCGGCGGCCTCCACCGTAACATCACCGTTTACCTGGCCACCGGCCTCGCGCTACGCACCTTCATCGCCGAACGGGCTCCCGACGATCAAACCGAACTACCGAAATGGCTCGTGGCCGGCATGCAGTCCGAGCTCGAACGCCTGATCTGTAAGAGCAACCGCTGCTACACCATCAGCTACGAAAAAAGCACGGTTGACCTATCGCGCGAGAAGTGGGCACCGGCATTGGCCAAGCTGATCACCAAGCAGTCAACCAGCCTCTTGAGCGCGGGCGACGTAATGGCGATCGAACTGATCAGTAGCCCAGCTGAAGACTACCTGCAACTCTGGAGCCTGTCCGCCTTCATTCGCCAGGCCACCGGCCCCGGCCCCGGCCGCCGCGGCAAGCCCGGCTTCGGCACCCTGCTCGACACCATCGCCCGCGGCACCCCCAGCTACGAGGCGATCTATGCCCAGCTCAAAACCGACAATCGGGGCCTCACCAAAAAGTGGCATGCCTGGGCGGCCAAGCAGCGCTGATCACGTT
>JAQIBG010000326.1 GCA_027859175.1 Planctomycetota bacterium
TCAACCCCCCGCAGGCTGTATTTCAACAGCCTGCTAAACCCTTAGCCAGCCGCATGGGCCTGGAGATCCTCCAGGCTCGCAAATTCCAAGGCTGACACGTGGGTGGCCTCGAGCACCACCTTGGGCGCCATGCCGGCCTCGAAGGCTTCGGCCCAACGCCGTGCACACAGACACCAGCGGTCACCCGGATTCAAGCCAGGAAAACCCCAATCAGGTCGCGGCGTGGCCAAGTCATTGCCCTGAGCCGTGCTGAAGCTGAGGAATTCCTCGCTCATAACCGCACACACCACATGCACGCCTCGATCATCAGCGCCGGTTTCACAGCAGCCGGTGCGGAAAAAGCCGGTCAAGGGTTCATGACTGCACGGCACCAGTTCGGTGCCGATAACATTGCGCGCCATGGTTCAGGCCTCCGCGTAGGTTTTGAGAACACGATCCATACGGGCCATCACTTCGCGCATCTGCTTGGCATCGGGCAGCAAGGTCACGCGGAAATGGTCATGATACGGCACATTGAAGCTGGTGCCCGGGGCCACCAATACGTGCTCGTCCTCGAGCAAGTCGAGGGCGAAGCGCTGATCATTAAAGCCACCCGCAAACTGACTGCCGTCGACGCGGATGAAGGCGTACATCGCACCACGCGGTGCCACCACGCTCATGTACGGACTAGCCGCAACGCCATCGATGATCGCCTGCCGGGTTTCAAACAAACGGCCACCCGGACCCGTCAGCTCGAAGATAGACTGATGACCGCCCAGCGCCGTCTGCACCGCATGCTGGCCCGGCACGTTGGAGCACAGGCGTAAGGAGGCGAGCAGCTCAATCGCATCGATATAGGCCTGGGCATGAGCCTTCTTGCCCGAAAACGACACCCAGCCCACGCGCAAACCGCAGGCCCGGTACACCTTGCTCAGGCCCGACATGGTCGCGCATAGGCAATTGCGCGCGATGGTGGCCATCGGCACGTAGCTGGCGTCGTCGTACAACATCTCGTCATAGATCTCGTCAGCAAACAGCACCAGGTGCTTGGCCTCGGCGATGGCGGCAATCTGCTCGAGCACGCTGCGGTCGTACACCGCACCAGTCGGGTTGTTGGGATTGATCACCACGATCGCGCGGGTGCGCTCGGTGACCAAGGCCGCGATCTCAGCCGGATCAGGCACAAAGCCATTCTCGGGCCGGCATGGGTAGTGCACCGCCTTGCCACCGTGGATGACCACCGATGCGGTCCACAGCGGGTAATCTGGGCTCGGCACCAACACCTCGTCGCCCGGGTTCAGCAAGGCCCGCATCGCCATCATGATCAGCTCAGACACACCGTTACCAATGAACACGTCCTCGGCCGACACATCCATCACGCCGCGATCTTGCTGCTGCATCACCACCGCTTCACGCGCCGGGAAGATGCCCTTCTGATGCGAGTACGGATCGGCCTGGTGCAGGTTCTGGACCATCGCCACCCGCATCGTCTCGGGCATGCGGAAGCCAAAGGCGCCCGGATTACCGATATTGAGCTTGATGACGTCGTAGCCGTCGCGCTCGAGCTCCTCGGCACGACGCGCCAAGGCTCCGCGAATTTCGTACTTCACGTCCTTGAGGTGCTCGCTCGCGCACAGGGCTGGGATCGGCATCGGAGTTATCCTGCTCGCCACGGGGATAACACCGGCCGGCGACCGGTGGCGAACGGTCATCCGGCTGCGGGCTCAGGCCCGAGCGGCTTTGTCGTCGAGTTGGGCTGAAGCCAAGCGCTTCAGGCTATCGCCGATTAGGCGATAGGTCGTCCAGGCATCATTCGGCGTGGCCCCGAGGGCCTCGTAGAATTCGATCGCCACGGTGTTCCACAGCAGGGTCGTCCACTCCATGCGGCCGCAGTCACGCTCCACCGCGTAGCGCGCCACGTAGCGCAGCAGCTCGGTACCGTAACCATGGTGGCGACCATCCTGCTGCACGAACAAGTCTTCGAGATACAGGCCGCGCTTGGCCGCAAAGGTGGAGTAGGTGGTGAAGAAGGTCGCCATGCCAACCGGGGTTTCCCCCTCGAAGGCGATGCAGGCCTGCAGCACGCTATCGGGCGCGCTGAGCTCAGCACGTAAGGTCTCTTCAGTACTCCGGTTGATGTCGCCCAGTCGTTCGTATTCCGCCAATTCACCAATCATCTCAGCTAGCACGGCCGCGTCATCGGGGCCTGCCATTCGGATCGTCAGTGAACCAGCTTTGAAATCGTTCATATCTGGGCCCAATCGGGGCCACCAATCAGAGTAACTGGAGCGCCCAGGTCAAGTATCGTCACTGCCGTTCGTCATTACACGCGTACATCAACCGGTTGATAGAGGGCATTGCTGAGAACCTAGGACCCGTCCGCCAGGCCGGTCCTGGGTCCTGGGACGCCTGCAAGCAGGCTTAGACGCGGGGCGGCGCCCCGATACCCCGCCCACGGACTCGCACCCGCCGCCGGCTGTTCCCACGACCCAAGCGCCGCAGGCGCGTACCCGGCCCCAGCCCCGGCCGGGCGGACGGGTCCTAGGTTCTCAGCAATGCCCTCTATCAACC
>JAQIBG010000473.1 GCA_027859175.1 Planctomycetota bacterium
AGTTGAAGCCATGTACGCCTCCATTGTCGAGAACGACGAGAAGCTCCTCGAAAAGTTCATTTCAACGCAGGCCCGCATGGCCTCAGCGCACAGCCTTGAACTCCAAGAGTAGCTGACCACACGCCCCACCGGGCCCCTGCCACTCACGAAACAAGCCGGCGCATATGCGCCGGCTTGTTTCGTTATTCCCTAGAACAAGAGCGATTAAAGCGCAGCCGGGCGACCGCCGTCAGTAGCAACCACAACTGCCTGCGCCTGCGCCTGCAAGCACAGTTCGGCCGCCTTGAAGGCGTGGGCCTGCGTCATCGCAATTTCAGTGCGATTGATGCAGTCTTTGATCAATTCGCCGAAGAAGCGGAAGCCCACCTGGCCGTTGACCTGGAAGCGATGCTCGCCCTTCTTGTCAACCAGCAGCACGTGGTCGCCGCCCTGGGTTTCGGTGGCCGGATCAACATACTTGCGCAGTTCGATGTAGCCCTCGGTACCAAGCAGGAACAGGCGCCCATCACCCCAGCTGCGCAGGCCGTCGGGGGTGAACCAGTCAACGCGATGGTAACCGGTGGCACCGTTATCGCCGACCACCGTCACCTGACCCCAGTCGTCGAGCTCCGGGTGATCGGGGTTGTCGTAATTGGCAATCGCCGACGATAGCACCTTGGCGTCGGTAGCGCCGGTGTAATACAAGAACTGCTCGAGCTGATGGCTACCGATGTCGGTCAAGATGCCGCCATATTCTTCACGATTGAAGAACCAATCAGGACGGCCGCCGCTGCCGAGTCGATGCGGGCCCAGGCCAATGACCTGCACCACTTTGCCGATCGCGCCCTTGTCGTGCACCAGTTCGCCAGCAAACATTGCCGACTCCACGTGCAGACGCTCCGAAAAGTAGACCATGTACTTCTGCTTGGTCTCAGCGATCACCTTCTTGGCTTCCTCGAGTTGGCCCAAGGTGGTGAAAGGGCACTTATCGGTGAAATAATCTTTGCCGTGACGCATCACCTCGCAACCGAGCGCGCCGCGCTGGTTGGGAATAGCCGCCGCCGCCACCATCTTGACCGCATCATCCTCAAGGATCTCAGCCTTGGATTCAGCAGCCTTGGCTTGCGGGAAACTCTTGATGAACGCGGCAACCTTGGCCGGATCGGGATCGTAGACCTTGGTCAAGGTGGCACCGGCCTCCAACAGACCATTGCACTGGCCGTTGATATGGCCGTGATCAAGACCGATCACCGCAAAGGGGAACTCGCCCTCTTTGACTACAGGATTGGGTTTGCCCTTGGGGGCGTAATTCATGCCATCGGCTGCATTGGCCATGGGAGTCTCCTATCAGGGCCAACGATCCTGGGCCACGGCACCAGCATTCAAGAAGCGCGCATCCGGCCATTGCGGTTCGTGACATCCACGCTTGCGACAGGGTGTTGAGGTTCCTGGTTCCTGGTGCGCGCCTGTGTGCGTTGTTGGCTAGGTCACCGGTTACGACTGGCGGCCTCGTATGCGGAGGCGTGACGCTCGCGAGCACCTGCCGGAATCCAACGCGCGAAGCGCGCACCAGGAACCAGGAACCTCAACAGGTTATGGACGGCCAGACTGCTGCCGCCGGTATTCTCCCGGCGGCCGACCGTAATGATCGGCAAAGCAGGTTGAGAAATAGCGCTCATTGGCGAAACCACAGGACAAGGCTATCTCACGGAGTGTTGCCGCGGTGTGCCGAACCAATTGCTCCGAACGGATGACCCGCACGCGGCGCAGGTACTGAGCCAGACTCATGCCCATCTCCTGGCGAAAAAGATGCCGCAAATGATCGTAGCCCACGTCTACCGCCGCGGCCACCTCAGCCATACTTTCAATGCGATCAAAGTGCTCCTCAATAAAATCCGCGGCTAAACCCGCATGACCACGGCCATAAGCCTGGCTTTCCTGCGCGGCGGCAGACTCCATCAAAGCTGCCAAAACCAGTCGTGACCGTAGGTCTGCCACGCCACGGTGGTGCTCCCTCGCACCAAGACGGTCGGCCTGCAGTGTTCCAACCCGGAGCAAAGCTTCCCAAACCTCTGTGCCGCAACCCCCCGCCTGATCTGGCATCCAGCGCACACAGCGCCGCCAGAAATCCGGCAGCTCCGGCCCCAAGTTCAGATGCAGGCACCAGTCTTCGCCGGCCTCAAGGTTTTCTTGTCGATGCAGCACTTTGGGCGGAAACCAGTGCACGGTATTTGGCCCAAAATGGCTGGTCTCACCGGAAGCGAGGTGGCACTCCCCACTACCACGCCGATGCCACACCAACTCGCCATAGCTGTGCTTGTGGTGAGGGCAGGCACCGGGTTGCACGGTATGCCTAAAGCAGGTCACGAAGGCCACCGGCAATTCAAGACAAACGGTCACTGGATCGGCGGGCATGCCAGAGCCTAAGGCAACCGCCAAAAAATAGAAGTCCCGGCAATCTTTGAAAATGACAGCACTGCAAATGATCTAGAATGGATGGGGTACAGGCCGCCGGCACAAGACCGACAGCCATAGAAAGGAACCCCATGGGCCAAATCGTCCGCGCCATCGTCTTCACCGAACCGGGCCACGTTGCGCTTGGCACCTTTGAACTCCCCGAGATGCAGAGCCACCACCTGCTGATCAAAACACTCTACACTTTCGTATCCCCCGGCACCGAATGCCGGGTCCTCATGGGGCATTATGGTGCCAGCGGGAACTTCCCCCTGATCCCGGGCTATGCCTGCGTCGGCGAAATAATCGCCGTCGGCACAGACGTGACCGGCTACCGGGTTGGCGACCGGGTCAGTTACTGTCCCGATATTGACGACGAACTCATCCCCCAGGGCATCCACAGCCACTGGGGCGGACAGGTCAGCCACCATCTCCTCCCTGTCACCAGTGAGCCGGTACTGCTGCCAGCCGATGCCGACCCCCTTGCGTACGCGCCGGCCCAAGTCGCCGCCATCAGCCTGCGGGGGGTCACTGCGGCCCAAGCCCAGACCGGTGAAACCGCCGTGGTGATCGGCCAGGGTCCGATCGGTGCATTTTCCACCGCATGGCTCCTGGCCCGCGGTTGCCGCGTCATCGTAGTTGATGTCTCGCAATCACGACTCGACCGCGCCCTTGCCAATGGTGCCACGGCCGCCGTTGACAATAGCCAAGCCAATGCCCTGGAACGCATCAGCGCTTACTTGCCCCAAGGTGGCGCAGACATCGTCATCGAAACCGCCGGCATTTCGGCCACGGTTCACCTCGCTCACCAATTGTTACGCCGCACGCCCCGCGCTTTCCGCGATCCCATCGGTGAGGCCATCGGTCGCTGGCCCCGTCTGGTCTATCAAGCCAACTACCTCGACACCGTCAGCATTGACCCGTGGACCTATTTCGACGGCGAAGGCGTGGTCGTTCTCACCCCTATGGACCGCAATACCGAAGATCGAATGGTATGCGTGGAAGCCATCCGCACTGGCGCCTTTGCAGCCCGCGGCTACATCGATCGCGTGGTAGCCGTAGCCAACGCACCCGAGCACTACCGCTTGCTGCGTGACGAACCCGATGCCGCCTTCTCGGTGGTATTCAACTGGCAGGAGGACAATTGATGCGCTGTTGCATTATCGGCTGCGGCCCAGGTGGCAAAGAGCGCGGCGGCGCCCACTCGATCGCGTATGCCCACGCCTGGGCCTACCAAGCCCAGAGCGAAACCATACTGGTGGCAGCCGCGAGCCGCAGTGCCGCCAACCGCGAAACCTGGCAGCACGAGTTTGCCGACTGCCAGATGTACGCCAACTACCGCGAGATGCTCACCGAGGTCGCGCCTGAGATGGTATCCATCTGCGCATTTCCCCCAGACCGCGTCGCCATGGTCACCGCGGCCTGCCAAGCTGGTGCGAAAATTATTTGGGCAGAAAAACCTTTCGCTGTGACCGTGGCCGACGGCGAAGCCATGCTAGCGGCGGCGGCTCACTACGGTGCCCGCCTGTACGTGAACCATCAGCGGCGCTACGGCGAGGTTTGCCGCTGGTTCCGTGAGGCGGCCTGCGACGGCCGCATTGGCGAATTGCTGCAAATCGACATCGTACAGCCCGGTGGCTGCTTGGAGAACTTCGGCCCCCACCTGCTCGACCAAGCCCTTGCTGTGCTCGGCGCGCGCAGTCCCACTCATGTCATTGCCACCGCCGATTGCAGTTCCGGCACCGTTTACCAGGGCCTCCCCACACAAGACCACCTCCTGGCCTCGGTACACTACGCCGATGGCGTTCGCCTGACCGTGGAGTTGGGCGACCACCACCTCAGGAGCCCCCTGCTGCGGGCCCACGGCACCGACGGATTCGCCGAACTCCACGTCAACGAACAGGCAGGCATGGCCAGTGTATTTCGCTGCTGTTCGCACGGTCACTGCGTCAACCCGCCCTCGCAGGAGCACTTCCATCATGGCAAATCCGCGCCCAACCTGTTCTACAACCGCGCGCTGACCGCGATCCTTAAGGCCACTGCCGACGGAACCGCGTGCGAGCTCGATGCTACCGAAGCCCATAAGGGCGCCGTACTCATCGCCGGCATCCACGCCGCCTGCGCATCCGGTACGCGACTCACCTTCCCCATTTTGCCGCCCCACCACGAGGTGTCGCCATGACCAACATCGTGCTCATTCTGACCGATCAACAGCACTACCGCACCATGGGCTGTACCGGATGCCCAGAAGCCCGCACTCCGCACCTGGATGCCCTTGCCCAGCAGGGCATTTTATTCGCCAACCATCACGTCACCAACACGGTGTGCATGCCATCGCGGGCGAGTATTTTCACCGGGCAATACATCAATCAGCACGGCGTGTGGACTAACGGCTGCCGCCTCAGCGAAGAAACGCCAACCATAACCAGCATGCTTAACGCAGCGGGATACCAAACCGCGCACTTCGGAAAACTTCACCTCGAGCCAATTCTCAACCGTGTGCACGCGCCCTGTTCCTATCACTTTGACAGCTGTGAGATCGGCGAGGGCGACCAGCAACTGACCCACGATGACTACTTCGTATGGTTGCGGCAAAACCATCCCGATCTGTTTCTCAAATATATATTGGAGTGCTATCAAAAGGGGCACGCCAAGGGGTATACCAGTTGCCTGCCCGAAGAGTGTCACCTGTCAACCTGGACCACCAACCGCAGCATCGACTGGCTGCGCAATCGACGCAAGCAGCCTGCTGACGGATCCAATCAGACCAACCCCTTCTTCCTATCCGTAGGCTTCTTCGACCCCCACCACGCCTTCAATCCTCCCGAGCCCTACGCGAGCCAGTTTGCCAACGCCGAAGTCACACCACCTCGCTACCACCCTGATTCCCTGGCAACCCGCCCTCCGCAATACCACACGCGACATGCAGACATTAGCAGCTTTACGCAGTCACCCGCCATGCTCGATACAATCCGCGCGTATCACACCATGATGGCCCACGTCGACCACTGCATCGGCCGCCTGTGCACAGAGCTTCAGGCCCTCGGCCTAGCAGAAGACACCGTAATACTTTACTCATCCGACCACGGTGAACTGCTCGGCAACCACGGACTTTTGTGGAAGGGCCCCTTCATGCTCGACGACCTCCTCCACGTGCCCCTGATCGCCGCCAAGGCTGATGGCACCAAGCGGGGCGTGGTCGCTAAGGGTCTTAGCTCTGGTGTCGACATCCTCGCCACCATCGCTCACATCACCGGTGCCACGGCCCCGGCCAACGCCGGCACCGCCATGACCGATGCCGACCTGACCCCTTTTCCCTTTGGGCCCCGACCATTCGTGCTCTCGGAATGGGAAAGCCAAACCAACGTCAGTAGCCTGCGCTGTATTCGCAGCCCTGATGCCAAGCTCGTGGTCAAGCCAGACGACCCGAGCTACGGTGAATTTTATGACTACCGCACTGACCCCGATGAGTTCTTCAACCGCTTTGACGATCCAGCCGCACAGGCCACCATAATCTGCTTGCAGGAACAGCTTGCCACCTGCTACCCCAGCGGCCGGCATCCCTGCCCGCAGGAATGTGAGGTGTAAAGCGTTCTGTCGTCCGCTCGCACGGAGGTCCTGGGTCCTGGTACGCGCCTGCGGCGCTTAGGGCATGGGAACAGCCTGGAGTCACACGCCAGTGCGCATGAAGCGGGGCACCTGAGCAAAAACCCAGGTACCCCGCGAAAATGCCTCGGGCGTCACGGTGGTGGCTGTCCCCACGATCCAAGCGCCGCAGGCGCGTACTAGGACCCAGGACCCCACAACAACCTCAGTAGGTCTTCGTGTCGATGAAGCCTTCAAGCTTGCGGCTGCGGATCGGGTGTTGCAGCTTCTTGATTGCTTTCGCTTCGATTTGGCGGACGCGTTCGCGGGTGACGTTGAAGCGGCGGCCGACTTCTTCGAGCGTGTAGGTGTAGCCATCGCCGATGCCGTAGCGCAGGCAGATGATTTCACGTTCGCGATCGGTGAGGGTATCGAGGACCTCGGTGATCTTCTCCTTGAGCATCTCGTTCGACGAGATGTTCGCGGGGTTCTCCACCGATTTATCTTCGAGGAAGTCACCAAAGTAGCAGTCGTCCGAGTCGCCAATCGGGCGGTCGAGCGAGATCGGGTTCAGGCAGGGCCGCACGCCGGTGATCGACGAGCACCCGACGTA
>JAQIBG010000480.1 GCA_027859175.1 Planctomycetota bacterium
GAAACCACTCCCTGCCCCCATGACCCACGCGTCGCAGCCGCGTACCAGGACCCCGTACCAGCTCCCCGGACCAAAAACCTTACACCCCCACGTTGAGCATCTCGCGCCGATACCGCGACGGCGGCGCGCCCATCTCACGTTTAAATGCGCGCGAGAAGTGAAACGGGTCGGAAAACCCTAAGGCCTGCGCCACTGCCGATGCGCTCTGGGTAGCGAGCATGCGGGCCGCCAGCGCAATGCGCCGCTGGCGAATAAACGCCGCCGGCGTGGTGCCGGTTTCATCACGAAAGCCATGCGCCAAGGCAGACACCGATACCGCCAGGGCCTCAGCTAGATCACCAACCCGCCACGGCTGATCTGGTGCGGCATCAAACAGGCGCGCACAGCGTTCGCGCCAACTGTCACTCGCCTGCGGCAGCACCGTCACCAATTCGGCCAAGCCGGCAGCGCAGCGCCAATCCCAATCAGGTGAACCGCTCAACAGCGCGTCGACCATCCGCTCAATGCCAGCGGCCACGGTGGCCGGCGGATCCTGCCACAGCAACCACGGTCCGGTGATGCGCTCAGAAATGCGGTCCGCCCACGGCCCCCACACCAGCAGCGCACACATATCCCAGGGCTCGCGGCTCATGCGGCCGCGATAGTGCCACTGCGCCGGCACCACGGCCACGCTGCCCGGCCCCAACTCAAGCACCGGCTCACAATCAAAACGGACGCGGCCAGCACGCGTCAGTAAAATGCGTAGCGCCCCGGTGTGGCCGCTGGGCTGCCATGAGCCAGCCGACCAGCGGTCGGCAACCGCGGCCACGGCGTCCGCGCTGCCAGCTAAGCAACTCGACCGGCACGCGTAACGCTGTGCGTGATGCTGGAGTCGTCGGGCGGCCATGCAGAAAAAGATATGCAATTACGGCATAAGGTCCATTCCTCAATGTTTACTCGCAATGTACTATGCAGTCATGAACACAAGTCACCTCTCTGGCCGTACCATCGTGATTACCGGAGGTAGCAGTGGAATCGGCTTGGCCTTGGCCCAGATCGTTGTTGAGCGCGGCGCCGTCCCGATCATCGTTGGCCGTAACGAACAGCGCCTCGCCAGTGCCCTGGCCGCCCTCGGCAGCGCCGGCAGCGGCCTAGCCGCCGACTGCACCCGCCCCGCGGATTGGGACCGGATCATCGATCATGCCCAGCGCCAACACGGCGGCATCGACGTGCTGGTGCAGTGCCATGGCGCGGGTGGCCGCATCGCCCCGCTCGAACACCTCACCGCCAGCGACATCGACCAGGTCATCGCGATCAACCTGAGCTCGGTGATCAATGGCTGCCGAACCGTGCTCCCGCACATGCGCGCCGTCGGGCGCGGCCACATCGTGACCGTGGGCTCCGCCTGCAGCTATCGCTCGTGGCCAGAGTGGAGCGTGTATACCGCCGCCAAGGCTGGCCTAGTTGGCTTTACCCGCTGCCTGCATCGCGAGATGGTGGAGTGGGGCGGCAAGGCGACCTTCTTCGCACCCGGCGCCGCCCAGACCGGATTCCAACAGGCGGCCGGGCTGGAGGTCGACCTCAGCGGCTATCCGACCGGGGCCGACATGGCTGCAATATTGGCAGCCCAGATCGACCTGCCCGACCACCTGTTTGTCGAACACTGCGCCGCCTGGGGTACGGCCCAAGTGGTGACGCCGTTCTGATGCCGACACGGCCACAACGAGTGGTGGTGGTGGGCGGCGGCGCTGGCGGCTTTGCCGCCGCATTCTGCGCCGCGCGCCTCGGCGCCCTGGTGACTGTGATCGAGCGCGACCAGCAGCTCGGCGGTACCGCGGTGACAGGTGGCGTGTGCCATTGGGAACCCGGCGTTGGTGGCACTGGCATTGCGCACGACATCTATCGTGCCCTGCGCCGGCGGCGACAAGCTGGGATTTACGGCCTGGGCCGCCACTGCTGTGCCGAGCAGGCCGAATTGCGCGATTACCCCGGCGGCGAACACCCACTGGTGCCAGGCCGTGGCTACCACCATACCCTACGCCGCTGCGGCACGCCGCGCGGGGCCGGCTACCCCTATGCCTGGGGCCGCCGCCATTGGTTTGGCGTCAGCTTTACCCCCGCAGCCATGGCCACCACAATGCATCGCATGGCGCGAGGCGCCGGCTGCCGACTCATGCTGGGGCGCAGCGTCGACAGCGTCAGACGCGCCAGCGACGCGGTTACCGACGTAGTCCTCGATCAAGGCGACGTGATTCCCGCCGACTGGCTGATCGACGCCACCGGGTCGGCCCACATCGCCGCACTGGCCGGATGCGAGCGCCGCAGCGGCCGTGAAGCGCAGGCCGATTTTTCTGAACCCAGCGCGCCCCCGCTGGCCAGCACGCAGCGCAATGGCGTGACCGTGATGCTGCGCGTTACCCCACGCCATCACGAGGGCCGAGACCCACTCGACGCCAGCATCCCCCCGCAGTGCTGGTGGCGCGAACACTTTCCCGCCATCAGTGCCGTTGAGCTACCAGACCGGAGCTGGAGCATCAACATGCTGCCCAGCATGGATGGCTGCGAAGCCCTTGCGCTCGGCGAAGCCGCCGCGCGCCACGAATGCCTGCGCCGCGCCCAGGCCTGTTGGCACCATCTGCAGACGCGCGTACCAGCGTTTCGCCGCATGCAGCTTTGCGCGGTTGCCCCACGCCTAGGGATCCGCGAAGCCGAGCGCGTGATCGCGCGCTACACCCTCACCGAACACGATCTGCATCGCCCGTGCAACGCGCATGACGATGTCATCGCCGTCGGCGACCACCCACCCGACACCCACGGCCACCAAGCCGCCCACGGCGAGCTCGCCGCCCCCTACGGCATCCCGTTACGCTGCCTGCAAAGCCCATACCACACCAACCTGCTCATCGCCAGCAGCGCCGCCGGCTTCAGTGCCATCGCGGCCTCCTCAGCCCGCCTCACCCGCAGCGTGATGCAACTCGGCCAAGCCGCCGGCACCGCCTGCGCATTGGCTCGCGCGCCAGGCCGCTTGCCCTGCGTGCTTGTGGTCCAGAGAAGTTTGGCCGCGCAAGGGGTGGTGTTGTGAGGGTTCCTGGTTCCTGGTGCGCGCTTCGCGCGTTGGATGCCGGCAGATCCTCGCGCGCGTCACGCCTCCGTATACTGCGCTGCTGGACGGAACCAGTGACCACGCCAACAACGCGCCGCAGGCGCGCACTAGGAACCAGGAACCAGGAACCAGGACTGGACACCCTCAAAGCCACAGACCAACGAAATGAGCAGGTCGCCAAGCGACCTGCTCATCAGAAGCCACGCAAGAGGCGCAGGGGCTTATTCAGCCTCGACGTACACCTCGCTGCCCGTTTCCTTGAACTTCTCCGACATCTCGCTCATACCGCTCTTGGCGTATTCGCGAATCTCT
Source organism: Planctomycetota bacterium (assembly GCA_027859175.1). GTDB lineage: Bacteria > Planctomycetota > UBA11346 > UBA11346 > UBA11346 > GH22. The sequence goes on from JAQIBG010000480.1 coordinate 3,395, forward strand.
TCGGTGATCTTCATCGAGCAGAACTTAGGGCCGCACATCGAGCAGAAGTGCGCGCTCTTGGCGCCTTCGGCCGGCAGGGTCTCGTCGTGGAACGACAAGGCCTTCTCAGGGTCCAAAGCCAGGATGAAATCGTCGCTCCAGCGGAAATCAAAGCGCGCCTTCGACAGCGCGTCGTCGCGCACGCGCGCCGCCGGATGGCCCTTGGCCAAGTCGGCAGCGTGGGCCGCCAACTTGTAGGTCACCACGCCTTCGCGCACGTCGTCGCGATTGGGCAAACCGAGGTGCTCCTTGGGCGTCACGTAGCACAGCATCGCGGTGCCATACCAACCGATCATCGCGGCGCCGATAGCCGAGGTGATGTGGTCGTAACCAGGGGCAATATCGGTGGTGAGCGGGCCCAGCGTGTAGAACGGCGCCTCGTGGCACTCCTTCAGCTGCTTGTCCATGTTCTCTTTGATCAGATGCATCGGCACGTGGCCGGGGCCTTCGATCATGACCTGCACATCGTATTCCCAGGCAACCTTGGTCAGCTCGCCGAGGGTTTCGAGTTCAGCAAACTGGGCCTCGTCGTTGGCGTCCGCGATGCAACCCGGGCGCAAGCCGTCGCCCAGCGAGAATGACACATCGTACTTGGCGCAGATTTCGCAGATCTCGCGGAAGTTAGTGTAGAGGAAGTTCTCCTCGTGATGCGACAGGCACCACTTGGCCAAAATCGAACCGCCGCGGCTCACAATACCGGTGACGCGCTTGGCGGTCATCGGCACGTAGCGCAAGCGCACGCCAGCGTGGATGGTGAAGTAGCTCACGCCCTGCTCGCACTGTTCGATCAAGGTATCGCGGAACAATTCCCAGGTCAGATCTTCAGCTACGCCATCGCACTTTTCGAGCGCCTGGTAAATCGGCACGGTGCCGATTGGGGCCGGCGAGTTCCGCAAAATCCACTCGCGAGTATTGTGGATGTGCTTGCCGGTTGACAGATCCATCACCGTGTCGCCACCCCAACGGGTTGACCACACCATCTTCTCGACCTCTTCAGCGATCGACGAACTCACCGCCGAATTACCGATATTGGCGTTGATTTTGACCAAGAAGTTACGGCCGATGATCATCGGCTCGAGTTCTGGGTGATTGATGTTGGCGGGGATGATGGCACGGCCGGCTGCGATCTCGTCGCGCACAAACTCGCCGGTGATCTCATCGGGGATCTTAGCGCCAAAGCCTTCGCCGGCAGTCACGCGGTCGCGGATTTCGCTCTGCTTCATGTTTTCGCGAATCGCCACGTACTCCATCTCAGCCGTCACGATGCCCTGCTTGGCATAATGCATCTGGCTGACGTTGGCGCCGGGCTTGGCGCGGAGCACCTCGCGCGTGCTGCGATCAAAGGCATGCACCTTGCCGACCTCGGCCATGGCCACGCCATTGTCTTCGGGTTTCACATCGCGGCCCTGGTACACTTCAACGTCGCCGCGTGCCTTGATCCATTCGGCGCGCACCGGCGCCAGGCCCTTGTTGATGTCTATGCTGGCCGTGGCATCAGTATACGGGCCGGAGGTGTCGTACACCCGCACCGGCTCTTCACCGCCTTCCAGCGTGATCTCACGCATCGGCACGCGCATCCCCGGGAAGCGCTCGCTCTCCAGATACACCTTGTGGCTGCCAACAATGGCACCAGTGGTGACGGTGAGCTTGCTTGGGTCGGTAACGGCGCTCATGGCGAGTCCTCACGGCTGCCAGCAATACCGGCGAGCCAACAATACCAACAATGCCAGAGGAGCCGACGGGAGCCCACCCGTCATGCCTTCCCTCCGCCGGCATCATCCGGTTCAGGTTCGAGGGGTCACCGCGTTCGCGGAATCTCAGGCCGTTAACTCGGCCTCCCCCAGGCTTGTTTCGGCATGGTGGCAAGCGGCACCGGGGCGCAAGCGGAGCTTGCGCCCCCAATTTGGCACTAGCCCGCCTGTGCTACTGCCGACCGAGCAAGTCGAGACCCCAATCCTGCGGGCTGGCGCCCTTGGCGCGAGTTTCAGGACGCGCCAAAAGCTCCTGGGCCTTGGCCCAGGTCTCCTCGGCAATCGGCCCGTTCAGCGTGGCAACATGGCCATCGGCATAGGTCACCAGCAGCTTCCCTCCATCGCGGATCGGGTCGAAAATAATCGGCTGCATGCTCTTGGCGTTGGGCGTAGCCCGTATGTACACATAGCGGGTTGAGTCATCCATACGGCCGTTGCCCAAGGGGCTGTAGAAGATTTTGTTCGGCAACTCATTGCCGGTTGCCTGATTCATTTCATCAAAATCCAGCGGATAGCGCTGATCATTGTCCGTTTGATAGGCAAAACTGCACATGATGAGCTGCTTCATGTTGTTCATGCTCTGGGCGCGCCGAGCCGAATTGCGAGCACTGCCAATAGCCGGCAACAACAAGCCGGCCAGCACCGCCGACGACCCCACATTCGGTACCAGCACGGTGGCGCCACCAAGCGGGCCACGCCCGTGAAGCTGCCAGCCGGCACCGACGCCCTCACCGATGAGCACGTCATTGCCGGCTTCACGCGCAAAGCCCAGGGCCAATTCGAGACTCGCCTCGGCCAATCGCCCCTGCTCCAAACCATTCGACACCAAGGGCCCCACCAAGGGCACCAAAGAGCGCAGCAGCACCGGCGTGTTGCTCCAGCCAACAAACTGCACTGAGGATAGATCCTGCGGCAGATCAGCCTGCGCGCGCCAGCCACCGGTGGTGCCCGTCAGCCAATCCTCAAGACCTAGAGCGTCGGTTGAAACCAACCAATGGCTGGCATCGCGCGCTACCACCACGCCTGGCGCCACGATCGGAAATTCGCGCTGACCCGTTGGAATCGACACAAATTGGATCTTCCCTTCAGCCGGGCTCTCAGCCCCCGTCATCGCCAACAGGGCGCCAACCACCGCATCTAGTTCAGGGCTACGCGGCATGCCCACGGTGATCGCGGGCATCAAGATGCCGCCGCTCGTGCTCACCGTCATGAATTTGGTGCCCTTCATGCTGCTCAGCACGGCACTGATACCGCCGGGAACGCCCCACTGGGCAAGGATCTGATCAACCTTGGCACGCCCTTCTTGGATCGACTTGGCCATCTCTGGGCCACCCCGCTCAAGCATACGCGGCAGCACCGACTGCTCAAAATCCTGCCACCACGCAGCGCCGTCTACACCCGCCGCAATAACCATCGTGGTGTCGGCCGGGATGCGATCGAGCACGGCCAGGTCAACCGGCACCAAACCAGCGGGGATGCGCGGAAAGCTGAGACGATGATCAAGACCCTCAGGCACCAGACTCAGGTTCCAGGACTTCGGCAGCCGCTCCGGCATCTCAAGAAACACGCCAAGGAATCCGATACCCGTTTGAATACCGGGGCCCGACACCGGCTCAGGAAGCTCGATCGCAGTCCAATCAAAAGCGACATGCAGGTCGGTATCGTCACTGCCTGCGTCCAAGCGCTGCGCTGCGCCATGGGTGGCCACCGCCACGCCATCGGCAAACTGTGCGACTTGCCCAAGGCGTTGGAACACAGCAACCGCACTGGCATCGGCTGGCGGCGCCAAGGCGCTGTCGCCACCGGCGAGCATAGCGAACAACTGCGGCGCCAGGTCGGCCCCACCGAGCCAGGCTGCCAGGCTTGGGCCGGCCTCGGGGTCTACCGCCACCCGCAAAGCCGCACCGTCCCACGCGGCCATCAAGGCCGAGACGTCTTCTTTGCCAAACATCTGAAGCAAGGGCCGCATCTGGCCCTGCGCCAGGCCGAGCAAAGGTGCCGCACCTGGCCGAGCCGCCGCGCGCGCGTACACGCTGGCCTGCAGGCGCTCCCAGCTGCGCCCAGGGTTGGGCACTTGCACGCTGATCACGGGTTCGGCTGCACTGAGGGCAAGGGTGCACAGCGACAAAAGGACAAGACGAAGCGACATCGGGGTCTCCGGATTGGGCAGGAAACGACGACCATGGTCGCACGGGCAGTGACGCAAGCCCACAGTCGTAACCAGACCCCCATTTGATCGCTGCCGTGCATGCTGTAAGCCCCGGCCCTGTCATGACGTCTGTACCAAGTGAAGATTCAGTCGGCGTTCCCTCAGGATCGCCACCAGGAGAAAGCCGCCCCATGGACACCGCCCCCACCGCCGATCTCCATCAAGCCGCTGGCCCGCTGCGCCTCGTTGAAGCCGAAATTGGCAAAGTGCTGGTTGGTCAGCACGCCCTGCTCAGACGCCTGCTCATCGGCCTGCTGTGCGACGCGCACCTGCTACTCGAAGGCGTGCCCGGCCTTGCGAAGACCACCGTGATCAAGGCCCTGTCCGACTCGCTCGACGCGAGTTTCAGCCGCATCCAGTTCACGCCCGACCTGCTGCCGGCCGACATCCTCGGCACCCGCATCTACGAAAACGGCCAGTTCACCGTGCGCCAGGGTCCGATCTTCGCGCAGTTGGTGCTCGCTGATGAGATCAACCGCGCACCGGCCAAGGTCCAGTCGGCGCTGCTTGAGGCGATGCAAGAGCGCCAAGTTACCATCGGTGACGAAACCTTCCCCCTGCCACGCCCATTCCTGGTGCTCGCCACCCAAAACCCGCTCGAGCAAGAAGGCACCTACCCCTTGCCCGAGGCCCAAACCGACCGCTTCCTGATGAAGCTGCGCGTCGACTACCCCTCGGCGGCCGATGAACGCGTGATTCTCGACCGCGCCCTGACCCGCGATCAAGCGCAGATCGAATCGGTGTTGAGTGCCGAACAACTGCACGCCGCGCAAGACGCGCTGCATGGCATCCACCTCGACGAACGCCTGCGCGATTATTGCGTGACCCTGGTGCGGGCCACGCGCGACCCACGCGCCGCCGGCCTGGAGATGGAACGCCTGATCGAAGTGGGGGCCAGCCCGCGCGCCGTGATTGGCATGGCTCAGGCGGCTCGGGCCCATGCCTTCCTCGATGGCCACAGCTATGTGACCCCGCAAGACATCAAGGCCATCGCCACCGACGTGCTACGCCACCGCATCATCCCCAGCTACGAAGCCGAGGCTGAAGGGCTCGATAACGACGCCCTGGTGCAGCGTCTGCTGGATCACGTGCCGGTGCCCTGAGGCCACCACGATGGATCAAGACACCCAACTCAAAGAACTCCTGCGCCAAGTCCGGCGTCTTGAGATTCGCACCGAACGCGTGGTCGACAGCCTCGCGGCCGGGGCGTATCGCTCGCGCTTCAAGGGCCAGGGCATGGAGTTTGAGGAAGTCCGCGAGTACGCCGCAGGCGACGACGTGCGCCACATCGACTGGAATGTCACCGCCCGCGCCGGCGGCCGTGCCTACGTCAAAACCTTCCGCGAAGAGCGTGATCTCACCGTGATGGTATTGGTCGACCTGTCGGGCTCGATGCGCTACGGCGCCATCCCCGGCGTCAGCCAGCGTAGCAAACTGCACGCCGCAGCCGAGGCCGCAGCGGTGCTCGGCATCACCGCCATGCGCAACAATGATTTCATCGGCCTGCTCGGCTTTACCGACAAAACTGAGATCCACCTGCCACCGCGCAAGGGCCGCGGCCATGCCATGCGCGTGATCCGCGAATGCCTCGCGCCGCGCCCCAGCTCGCAACCAACCGACACCTGCCATGCCCTGCGCGAGCTCATCCGCGTTAGCACCAAGCGCAGCGTGTGTTTCGTGATTTCGGACTTCCTCGAGCCTGAACCCGAACTCGGCGCCGTGCTGGCCCAGGTGGGCCGCCGCCACGACCTGATCGGGCTACGTGTGGCCGATCCCGCCGAAGCCAACATCCCCGCTGGTGCGCCGCTGGTTATTACCGATCCGGAAGGGCGCGGCGAGCAGGTGCTGCGCGCGTCGAAAAAAGCCGCCGCGCGCTATGCCGCTGCCTACGCCGCCAATCGCGATGCCG